>JAEXQJ010000078.1 GCA_023438785.1 Pseudomonadota bacterium | reverse complement strand
CGCCGGTCTGGCTGCCCGTGGTGTCGCCGGTCTGGCTGCCCGTGGTGTCGCCGGTCTGGCTGCCCGTGGTGTCGCCGGTGCGCGTGTTCGTGCCCCCACCCGTGCGCGTGTTCGTGCCCTCACTCGTGCGCGTGTTCGTGCCCGCGCCCGTGCGCGTGTTCGTGCCCTCACCCGTGCGCGTGTTCGTGCCCGCGCCCGTGCGGCTGTTCGTGCCCATACCCGTGAAGCTACTCGTACCGAATCCCGTGAAGCTGCTGGTGCCAGACCCCGTGAAGCCGCCACCCGTCGTTCGGGTCGCGGTGGCAGTCTCGGTGCCCGTTCTCACGATCACCGTGATGGTTGCGGTGTCGCGGCCGAACTCAGTGTTGGTCGCTGCCCCGCTTCGGGTGTTGGTGCCTCCCGCCGTGCGCGTGTTGGTGCCAACCCTGGTCTCTGTCCCAGGCGTGACTCGGGTGTTGGTGCGCGTGCCGGTGTCCCCACCGACGTTGGTGTCCGTGCCATCCGCCGAGCGGGTACTGGTCCCCGAGCCGGTTTGGCTAGAGGAACTCGCGGACGTGCTCGTCTTGGTCGACGACCCGACGTACGTCACCGCCGGGTTGGGGGATCCCGCATCCGGATCGAGCGGATCGTTCGAATCGCCGCAAGCGGCGAGCCCAAGGAGAGTTCCGGCGAACAAGGAAATACCGATTCGGTGACGCATGCTCATCTTCCTCCCGGTTGTCAGCCCACGTACAGCCCGCGAAGGATCGGGTGTCTCACGGGGTCGCCAAGTGGGTGACGGTGCAGCACCCGACCTTTCCCTTTTTTTTGGGGCAGGACGGTGCTCGAAGGGCCAGGGGCGAACAGATCAGATCTGCGTCTTGAGCGCGCGGCGGGCCTGACGGCGTTCGACGGCCAGATCGATCAGGCGAGAGACGAGTTGCTGGACGGGTACTCCGGAGGCCGCCCACAGCTTGGGATACATGGAGATGGCCGTGAATCCCGGGATGGTGTTGACCTCGTTCACGTACAGCGCGTCCGAGTCACGATCGAGGAAGAAATCCACGCGCGACAGACCGGCCAACTCCAGGCACAGGAAGGTTTGCACGGCTAGCTTGCGAACCCGTTCGGTCAGCGCGGGCGACAACTCGGCAGGAATCCTGGCCTCGGAACCGTCCGCATCCACGTACTTGGCGTCGTAGGAATAGAAGCCGTCTTTGTGGTGCACGACGATCTCGGCGGGAACGGAGGCCTCGGGCTCGTCGTTGCCGAGCACGGCGCATTCCACCTCACGCGCGTTCACGGCGGCTTCGATGAGCACCTTGGTGTCGAACTCGAAGGCGCCGCGCAGGGCGGGTTCCAACTCGGCCGCCGACTTGACCTTGCTCACGCCCACCGACGATCCAGCGTTGGCCGGCTTGACGAAGCATGGGAAGCCCAACTCGGCGGCGCGGGCCAGGACGCCGGCAGGATTGCGCCTCCATTCGATGGCCCTGGCCAGCCGCCAGGGCACCACGGGGATGCCGGCCTGGTCCAGGAGGCGCTTGGCCACGTCCTTGTCCATGCCCACCGCCGAGCCCAGGTGGCCCGGCCCCACGTAGGCGATGTCCGCCAGCTCCAGCAGTCCCTGCACCGTCCCGTCCTCACCGTAGGTGCCGTGCAGGACGGGGAAGACCACGTCGTCGTGGCGAAGCACCGCACGCGCCGTGTCGAGCCGGGTGTCGATCTCGGGGTACACCGGCACCTGTAACGCCTTGTCCACGGCGGCCAGATGCAGCAGGCGCGGATCGCCCGTTGCGTTCAGGAGCGTCTGCTCGGGCTCGATGCGCCAGCGGCCCTGCTTGTCGATGCCCACCAGCACGGGTTCGTAGCGCTCGCGGTCCAGGGCCATGAATACGTTGCGAGCCGAGCACAGCGACACCTCGTGCTCTGCCGAGCGACCACCGAAAAGAATGACGACACGGGTCTTCTGCACGTCTTTGCTTCTACTACCCGCACACGGGGCTCGCCAGTCGTGGTTGGCCGTCGGAAACGGGCTGCCTGGCGCGAGCTCGCGAGCCGGGGTCTGGCCAGCAGGCCAAGTTTGGCCGGTTCGACGCAATCAGACCCGCGGCTCGCGTGTCCAAAGGTTGTTTTGCCGGCGTGCGCCGGCGGGAGTTCGTCATGAGCAGCAACGAGCAGTCCAGCCCGTCCATTCCCACGAGCCAGCCGCACGTGGTTCGGCGCTATGCCAATCGCAAGTTCTACGACACCGAGGGAAGCTGTTACATCACCTTGGCCGGCATGGCCCAGCTGATCCGCAACGGCCGCGAGGTTCAGGTGATCGATCTGGCCACCGGTCGTGAGATCACGGCCGCCACGTACGCCCAAATCATCTGCGACGAAGAGCGGCGTCACCCCAGTCTGCACACCGCCGAGTTGATCCGCATCATTAGCGAGGGTCTGCGGCCCCCACAGTAAATAGACGTCGAGGGCCGGGGCTCTCACACCGACCCTCGACGCGCCTTGGGTGTGGCGGATTACTTGAAGATCAGCTTGCCGAACAGGCCATGCTGCTCGCCATCGGGACCAGCCGTGAAGAAGAGCTCCTCGGCTGAGAACCCGCCCGTGCCCGGACCGAAGTCGAGGGCCCACAGGCCGTCGATGACCAGGGGTTGCTCTGTCGTGTCCAGGATGGGGCCAATGAGCGTCGCCTTCAGACCCAACCCCTGGCGCACGACCCTGAAGACGTTGATGCGGCCGTCGCCGAAGTTGCCTACCAGCAGTTTGAACGTCTCCGCCTTGGTGCACGAGCTGGCTGCCTTGCACGACGACCCGGAATGGGAGACGAAGGCGAGGCCCCACGGCGAATCGAGCGCGCCTTGCGAGATGAGTCTGTCGAGCAATCGGCCCTCCAAGTCAAACACGTTCACGTAGCCGTTGCCCGCGCCCTTCACGTCGTCCCTGGCCGCCTCGTCCTGCAGGGCATAGGTCACGAACAGCAGATCGTCGCGCGCCACGACGTTGAACGGCGCGAAGCCCTTGGGTACTTGGCAGTCGACGAACCCGTGGTGGTCTGTGATGGCCTGGTACTGCCGGTCGAAGACGTCGATCTTGCCGTTGTGGAAATCAGCCGCGAAGAGCCGCACCTGGCCCTGCACCCTGCCCGCGGTCAAGCCTTTGTACACGGCGCCGCTGGCCGAGTTGTCCACGCGCACGACGGCGGTGGTGCCGTCACTCTCCTGCCAGCCGGCGATGGTTCCATCTTCGGTGGCGACGATGAGCACGTCACCCTTGAAGCTCTGGACCATCCCGTTGAAGACCTGGCCGGTCGGCGCGGACGGCGCCTCCTTCCCGGCCGGCGGCGGAATGACCACCTTGGCTCTCGCGTCGCCCGATGAGTCATAGGCCGGCGCCAAGCCACTGCCGTTGGCCGAAACCCAGGCCGCGCCCTCGGGGTCGAAGGCCAGACCCCAGGCATTCACCAAATCGGGATCGGTGGCAGCGGCCCCCGCGTCGGCCTGATCGGCGACTAGGTTGACCTGCTCGGCCACCGCCGTGTCTTTGAGGATCACGGGCGCGTCTTTGGCGTCCTTGCTCCCGGCATCGACGATCGCCGCATCTGAGTCCGAGCTCTGGATAGGCTCCGCGTTGATGTCCTCCTCCGGCCACAAATCGCAGCCACCCCACACCACGGCCAGCGCACACAGCACGTGCCTTCGCATCGGCGCACTCCTTCCCGGGACCCTGTCGGCCGATGCGGACCCCCGCAACACCGACGACGCCTCCCGTTTCCGCTCGGGCAGCGGTGCTCCCTCCCCGGCGCTGCACGTCGGCGCGGGCTTCGGACCGCCACCTCTGAGTGAAGGCTAGCTCCCTGACCCAGGCAGGGCAACGCGGGCTGCGTCCATTCCGGCCAACCCTCTAGAGCACCGAACGGTTTGAAGACCGAGCGAAAACGCGGAGACGCGAGCAGCCCGAGGCGCGAGGAGGGAGAATACTCGACGTATTTGACCGACGAGCAACGAAGGGATGCGACGCAGATCCGCGTTTTCGCGACCGATTCAAACGTTCGGTGCTCTAGAGCGCGTCCTCGCCGCGCTCGCCGGTGCGCACGCGGACGACTTCGTCCAGCGGGTCCAGCGACACCGTGCCCTCGCCGATGGTGCCGGCGCGGGCCGCGGCGGTGAGCACGGCCAGCAGGTTGGGCACCAGATCGTCCTCCAGCACCACGTCGATGTGCACCTCGGGGACGAGTTGGCCATCCGACCCAACCGTCTGGCCCACGTCGGAAATCGTCACGCCCGGAACGCAATCCAGCAACAGACGGCGCAGGTCCTCGGCCTTGCGCACCGGCACCACGGCTTGTAGTCGTTTCATGGCCCAACCAGTGTACGAGGGCCCCAGTTTCGCCTCCGTTTCCAGCCGGTTGAAAGCGGGTGAATTCGGTCTTCCCGCGCATGTTCCGAACCGTCCCCCCACCCCCTGCGATTTGGGGCCCGGCACCTTGCACAAAGCTTCGTTCACCGTGAGAGAGGCGGGGAGGGCGCCCCGTGGGCAGACGGCTGCACGCCCGCGGACCTGCGTCACGCCTCTCGGTCAGACGCAGCTCGCCCACCCAGGCCCATGCCGATCTCCATCCTCGAATCGCGACCAGCCATCTAGACTGTCCCCACCATGCGGGCTCGTCTGATTCTCTTCCTCGGTGCTCTCGTTGCAGGATGCGCGGGCAGCAAGGCGGCCGTGCGTCCCTATCCGGCGCCCGACAGTGATGAGTTGCTCGCGGCTCTCCGCGCGCGCCAGGCGGCCGTGACGTCCGTGAGTCTGGAGACGCGGGCCACCAGTTGGCTGGGCGGCGAACGCGCCCGCGGCACGGTGCAGATGCTCGTGGACCGAAGCGGTGATCTGCGCTTCGAGGCCGAGGTCTCCCTGCAGGGCACGGTGGCCGCGCTGGCCGTGCACCAAGGTCGTTTCATCTTCGTCGACCACCAGAAGAAGACCTTCCGCCAGGGGCCGGCCACGCCTGGGAACGTGGCCACCTTGATCCGTATCCCGCTGGAGCCGCGCCAGGTGGCGGCGATTCTGCTCGGCGATGGTGCCATTCCCGCCCAAGCCGGCGTGGTCGATGTGGGCTGGGATGGCGCGCGCGGTGCCGACGTGCTGCACATGCAGGACGCGTTCGGCCAGTTGTGGATCAGCCTGCGCCGGAGCGCCCCTGACCGCTACGACGTGGTGGCCCTCGAGGGACAGAGCCCGGGCGCCTCGCGGCCCTGGCGCGTGTCGTACGAGGATCTACACAGCACCGGCGGCTGGATGTTCCCCAACCTCATCCGCTTCGCCGAACCGGGCCACAGCTTCGACGACGGCGTCGAAATCAAGGTCAAGGATCGGATCCTCAACCCCACCCTCCCGGCCGACGCTTTCGTCATCTCGCCGCCCCCCGGCTACACCCCCGAACAGCCGCCAGGCCCCTGAAGGCGGCTGGGCGTGTGCCGGGTTTGGGATCTCGAACGGCCGCTCCGAGCGTGCGCTCAGTGCCGAGCCCGCTCGCCGTGGCGAAGGATGTCCTGCTCCAACTCGGCAGCCTGCTCTTCCAGGTGCCAGGGCCGCTCGGCGTACACATCATCGAACAGACTGCCCAGCGGCGGCCGCGCGGGGATCTTCTCCACCTCGGTGACCAGCGCGGTGAGCTCGTCCTCGCAATCGCGGACGAATCCATTCTCCTCGGCCTCGCTCCACAGGCCCTTGGCCTCGATGTAGGCGCGAAAACGCCGGAGGGGATCGCGACGTTCCCATTCGCGCGGCTCGTCGGGGTCGCGGTAGGCGCTGGGATCGTCGGAGGAAGTGTGGGCACCACGCCGGTAGGTCACGGCCTCGATGAGCGTGGGTCCCTCGCCGCGCCGGGCGCGCTCGGCGGCCTGTCGCGTGACGTGGGCCAGCGCGAGCACGTCGTTGCCGTCCACCAACACGCCCGGCATGCCATAGCCCATCGCCTTCTGCGCCAGGGTCGGCGTCGCCGTCTGGATGCAACGCGGGGTGGAGATGGCCCAGCCGTTGTTGCGGCAGAAGAAGAGACAGGGCGCTTTGCGAACCGCCGCCATGTTGCACGCCACGTGAAAGTCGCCCGTCGAGGTGGCGCCGTCACCGAAGTACACCAGGCTCACGTCGTCGCGACCGCGAATGCGCGCGGCCATGGCCATGCCCACGGCGTGCGGCATCTGCGTGCCCACGACCGAGCTGACGGACATGAAATTCAGGCTGCGCGCCGTGTGATGCGCGGGCAACTGGCGGCCGCGCACGGGATCCTCGGCGTTGCAGTACAGCTGGCAGAGCAACGTGCGCAGCGGGTAGCCGCGAAACAGGGCTGCCCCCGCCTCGCGATAGCAGGAAAAGATCCAGTCGCTGGGCCGCAACGCCCACACCGGTCCGGTGAGCGTGGCCTCTTCGCCCCAGGCGGTCAGGTAGAAGCCGATGCGGCCCTGTCGCTGGGAGCGGAGCAGGCGCTCGTCCAGCAGGCTGTTTTGCCGCATGACCTGATAGATGTGCCGGAGATCCGCATCGGGAATCTGCGGGTCCAACGCAGGATTCACGATCTTCCCGTCCTCATCGAGGACCCTGATCATTTCCAGCTTCACGAGGGCTTGTTATCGGCGCGCGGCGGGGTTGTCAAGGCGAGCCCTGGCGTCCCATACTTCGCGTGGCGCGGGAGGTCGACGTGAGACTGCACATGCATTCCGTGGTCCGTCACCAGGGTTGCGAGTACCAGGTGGAGGGGATCGTCACCTTTCATCTGCCGGCCCGCTCGCTGACCCTCGTGTGCCTGGCGGGAGTGACCGGGACGAGGTGGCTGGAACCGCCGCCCGACGAGCTCCACGATCGCGTTCTCCTGCTTCACGACATCAGCGGCCTCGACATCAGCACGCCGCCGCCGACGAACGTCTGTTTTCAGGGCCTCCCCTACCTGCCCGTACTGGCCGGACCGGCGCAGGCCGCGGTGGAGGGCCGAGCACCTGGTCGCACCAGCGGTCCTTGCGAGCTGTGGCGCTACCGCGCGGCCGGCGATCTCTATTTGCACATGGAGCGCTGGCCCAGCGGGGAATTCGTTCTGGCGGGCGCATCCATACACCGGAGCATGCTAGAAATCGCGCCGGGCAAATAACAGGAGACCAAGATGTACAAGCTCGTGCTCGTGCGCCACGGCGAGAGCCAGTGGAACAAAGAGAATCGCTTCACCGGTTGGTATGACGTGGACCTCTCGGACAAGGGTCGCGGCGAGGCCAAGGCCGGCGGCGAGGTGCTGAGGAAGGAAGGCTACACCTTCGATGTGGCGTACACCTCCGTGCTCAAGCGCGCCATCCACACCCTGTGGGCCGTGCTCGACGAGTTGGACCTGGCGTGGATCCCGGTGCACCGCTCGTGGCGTCTCAACGAGCGTCACTACGGTGGCCTGCAGGGCCTGAACAAGGCCGAGACCGCCGCCAAGTACGGCGAGGCGCAGGTCAAGGTCTGGCGCCGCAGCTACGACATTCCGCCGCCCGCCCTGGAGAAGACCGACGAGCGTTACCCGGGCAAGGATCGCCGCTACGCCGGCCTTACCGACGCCGAGCTGCCGCTGACCGAGTGCCTCAAGGACACGGTGGCGCGTGTGCTGCCGCTGTGGAACGACACCATCGCGCCGGCCATCAAGTCGGGCAAGCGCGTGCTCATCGCGGCCCACGGCAATAGCCTGCGCGCCCTCGTGAAGTACCTGGACAACATCCCCGAGAGCGAAATCGTCGAGCTCAACATCCCCACGGGCGTGCCCCTGGTGTACGAGTTGGACGCCAACCTCAAGCCCATCAAGCACTACTACCTGGGAGATCAGGCCGCCATCGAAGCTGCCATGAAGGCGGTGGCCAACCAGGGCAAGGCGAAGTAACTCGGTTCGCCGTCTGCAGGAGGGCTCGGGTCAGATCCGGGCCCTTTTCGTTTCAGCGAATCTCGATGGTGCGGGGACGGGCGCGGCGGACCCAACTGACGACGCGATCCATGTCCTCGTCGGTGGCCAGACCCACGCAGCCATCGGTGGTGTCGAAGGTGTTCACCAGGCGACCCAGCCAGCGCACGCGGCGATCGGGACCGTGCACACCAATCGCGCTGCCCGAGTAGCCCTGTCGCTGCTGCGCGGGCGTCGGATAGCCGACGGGAATGAATCGTCCGTAGCGCTGCGAGGGGCGCGGCTTGCCGAGAGGATAGACACCGAGCGGCGACTTGCCGTCCCCGCTGCGCCGCTTGCCCATGCCCTTCCTTCCCAGGCGCACGCCGAATTCCGCCGCACGTCGCCCCGCCTCGCACAGGTACAGCTTGTGCCGACTGCTCTCGACCACCACGCGAGTGCCGCCTCCGGCGCAGGGATCCGGCGCGCCGTCCGAGGCGCCCAGCAACGCCGCCGCCACGAGAGCTGCGAGCGGACTCACTTGCGCAGCCGCTTCTCCAGAAGCTTGTACGCCAGGGTCAATCGTTGGGCCAGCTCGGTGGCGGCCTTCTGCTTCTCGGGCGAGCCGGTGTGGCGATCCGGATGGTACTTGCGCATCAGGTTGCGGTACGACCTGCGCACGGTCTCGAAATCCGAGCCGGGCGGAACCTCCAATGCGGCGTAGGCGCGGCGAACCTCGTCGTCAGGCCCCGGGCGGGCCGCGGGACGGCTGGCCCCCGTGCGACTGCTGCCGGGACCCGCGGGGTTGGGGCGCGGCGAGGCCTTGGGCGGCTCGTGAGAGCGTGCGCGGGCCGCGGAACGAGCCCGCTCGCGACGCTCCAACTCGGCTTCCAGTTGCTCGTCGGTGAGCTCGTCCAGGCCATAGCGCCGGTACAAATCCTCGTCGGGATCGCGCCCCGAATCGTGCGTCTTCTCCCAGTCGGCGGCGCGGTCGAGCAGGGAATTCAGCTCTGCGCGCGCCATGTCGAAGAGCCGCTTGCTGATGCTCATCGCCAAGACTTTACACCCCTCACTTGTTGTACGGCTCGCCGCGAATGGCCGAGATCACACGGTAAATCTGCTCGCACAGCAGAACGCGCGCCAGTCGGTGCGGCAGGGTCAGCGGCGACAGCGAGAGGCGCCGTTGCGCCCTGGCCACCGTGGATCTCTGCAACCCTTCTGCCCCGCCAATCAGGAAGACGATGGCACGCGTCCCCTGCACCATGCGCTTGGCCACGTAGTCCATGAACTCGGCCGTGGTCCAGCACTCGCCGCCCGGTTCCAGCGCTACGATTTCGCTCCCGGCCGGCAGGTTGCGCAGCAGATCGCCGTCGGTCTCGACCTCGTGGACCTCGATGGGCAGATGGCGGCGGGTGCGCTCGACGTACTCGGCGCACACCGCCTCAAGCCGCCTGTCGCGCATCTTGCCGACGGCGCGGACGAGGATCTTCACGCCAGCGGCGCCGACGCGTCGAGCATGGCCTCGGGCGGCACATCGAGCTTCACCCGAGGGGCATCGATCCACAGGCTCTCGATGTCGAACAGCTCGCGCACCGGGTGGTAGAAGACGTGCACCACCAAATCGTCGAAGTGGAGCAGCGTCCAACGACCGCTCTCGCGGCCCAGCAGACGGTGCCCACGCTGCTGCATGGCCAGCCGCACGCTCTCGGCGATGGCGTCCACCTGGCGGTCGCTGCGCGCGCTCACGATGCCGATGAAATCCGTGTAGCTGGTCCGCCCCGTCACGGCGATGAGCAC
>JAEXQJ010000028.1 GCA_023438785.1 Pseudomonadota bacterium | reverse complement strand
GGTCTCGCTGGCATCCGGCCGAACCGAGCTCGCATCTTGAGCGTCCGTCCCGCCGGCCCCCGCTCCTGCCGCGTCGCCGGCGTCTCCCGTCCTGCCTGACGCTCCCCCCGTCCCAGCCGTGCCTTTCTCGCCGGCCGCATCGAGCGGTTCGGAGGAGGTCCTGTCCACAGGCGTTTTCACGTCCGGCAACGCATCCGGCGTGCGTGCGGGGCCTGCCTCGACGCCGGCATCGTTTGCCGGGCTGCTCGATGTCTCCTGGCAGCCTGTCAGCGCCAATGCCGAGAAGAGGGCGATGACGAGGGGACGCGTGAACCTCACGTCCGCGCGGTGAGCAAGAAGCCCGTGAGAACTCGTAATGGCACGAGCGCGGGAGTAGCGAGCCATTCCTGCAGATTAGGTCACCGCCGGGCAGAGGCAAGACTTGTGACGCCCTCCCGCGAGGTCAGCGCGGCGCGCGAACGCGAGGCGGCTACTCTCCGCTTGATGTTAAGCGGCAAGCTTGTTAGACGCGGAAGCGGCTCTGGCTCTCATGGGGGGTGCATGGAACGTGATCTAAAGCTGCTCGACGATCAGCCGCTGGATAAGGTCTGGCCAGCGCAAGCCGACGTCCTCTCGTTCGCGAAGCAAGCTGAGCTTGTCGCTGACTACATTCGCGATACCGCCGGCCCTGCCGTCATCCATGTCGATGGAGCCTGGGGGACCGGCAAGTCATCCTTCTGCAACCTCGTCGCGGCGTGTTGCTCGAAGCCTGACGAGCTGAACCCCGTAAAGGTCACGACCTTCGTGTCCACGCAGTACGAAGGTTCGCAGAACGCCGACCAAGCGATAATGTGCGCGATCGCTTCCGCGATCTTAGGCGGGGATCAGGAGAAAGCACTGGAGCGCGTGCGTTCTCTCTCGGCGCAGGCGAAGCTTGGCGTCGCCGATGCAGATGGCCATGTGGATGCATTTGAGCGGTGGCTTCGTGGAGCGTTCAAGTCCTTCGTCACTCGCCAGAAAGCCCGGTCCGACGAGTCCGCACCGGGCCAGGCAGGCGACCTCCAGGCGCCCGCGAGCAGTGGCGAAGTGTTCGAGCCCGGGCCCTCACAGTCAGGGGCCGCAGCCGCACCACTCCCCGGGCCGTCCCAGTCAGCGGGCGAGACCCCGAACGCCGACTACCCTGATCCCACATTCGAGTTCAAGAAGCTGCTCGTCATCATCGATGATTTGGACCGGGCCAATTCGGACTTCGTGGCGCGTATCCTCGACACCGTTAAGCGCTTCGTCGCGACCGCGGACCTCTATTTCCTGGTCGCTGCCGATCATCGCGTCCTGGTGAAGGCGATCGCCGCGCGCACGGATTCTTGGCGCGGATTGGGCATCACGCCGGAAAACGCGCTCGAGAAGTACATCCGGTTGCGGATCGGTCTGCCGGATTTTTCGTCTCTCCCAGGGCTCCCTCTGCGGCAGTGGCTTGACCTGCCGGAGAAGCAGCGCTCTCTCCTGCGTCCCGCAGGCTCCTTGGACGCCAGTCGCGACTTCCCGGAAACCATTATCCGCGCCATGGGGAATGGCATCACGCCTCGCGAGCTGAAGCGGTTGATCAACCAGGTCACGATTCGCTTGCACGACATGCTGATTCCGGATGACCGCGCGAAGCGGGCAGAGCAGTGGGGAACCGTGGTGTTCTCCGAGGTGCTGCGCATGTTTTGGCCCGAGGCGTCAGCCGCGGATGGTGACCTTCGGCTCATGTGGCGCTTGGCACATATTGCCGACGTGGTCTCCGCTTTTGATGAGGGCACCTGTCTATCCCTGGGGGTGAAGACACTGGGGGAGATCGCACCTCCGTCAGCCCGGCGGTTTCGAGCCCTGTGCCAGCTCGCACGCGAGCTCAAGGACCTGTTGTCCCAAGACGGGGTGAATGAGCCAGCGAATTCGGCCAAGGCCTATTGGGACGGTTGGCGCAATTTCGCGCCGCCGGTAACCGCGCCCGCACCCGAGCCGCCCAAGGAGCAGAACAAGCAGAGCAACATCCTGCCGGAGGATGGGGGCTCCTCCGGCAAGCTGGAGGAGCTCGGGGGAGAGGCTGACGGAGGTTCCCCATTTCTCAAAACGACGGACGGTTGGCGGGAGCAGGTCGGCGTGAGGGCTGATGGAGTCTCCGCGGGGGCGCCCCCTGTCGCATCATTTGTCCCCGAAGTTGCGCTTGCCACAAATTCGCGTCGTCACCGCGTGAATCAACTGGATGTTGAATTGCAGCGGATCGAGGTCGAAGTGGACTCTCGCCCGGATGGCCCGAAAGCCCGCAGCCTGCTGGAACGCGCGCTGAAGCTCATTGAAGAGAACTTCCCGGCAACCAGCGCCGTCCAGGTTGGAAACCTCGCGGTGTCTGCCGAGAATGCCGACTATCCGGAAATCGCATGGCGGCTGCACTCGCTTCAGCGGGACGCCGGACGCTTTGACGGCGCCCCCAACGTGAGCAGTCAGTACGTCTCGTTCCTGGTCGACTGTAAGTGGAAACGACTGCCGATGGCTGACCCGCGGGCAGGCTCCGACGATCCGATCGTCGTTGCGGAGTATTGGCTTGAGCAGATTGAGAAGGTCGGCGTGGGCCCGGATCTCGGGTTGCGCATGGCCAGGCTGCGCGCTCAGCTCGCGATCCTCAAGGCTGGGGGCGACAAGAGTCCCGTTCAGGAGGCGCTCGCGGCCATGCTCAGTCAGTACTCCAGCGCTCCGACGCGGGACGGGGCGATCGGGTTGCTTTCGATGGCCTCCCATTCCGAGAACGTGCCGGAGTTGGTTCGCCAGGTTGTTACCGCCTACCGGACCGCGCACGGGGAGGATGATGCCTGGTTGCCGGATATCATGAGAGGCGCTGGGGATGTACTTGCAACATCCGCCTCTCCCGAGGCTCAGAATGAGGCCATCCGGTTCTATGAGATGTTGAAACCAACCCCGAAATGGAACGCGGACACCAAGCACAACCTGGCGACGCTCCTCTATAACCTGCGCGATGAGGAAGACCGCGCCATGCTCCTTTGGGAAGAGGCCTACCGTGAGAAGCCCGATGACCTGACGATCCGGCGAGGCTTCGCACAGATCCTCAAACGCCGTGGGCGGAATAAGGAGGCGCTCGCCGTGCTCGAAGGGAAGCCGCTGTAGGGAGGCACATGATGGCGAATCGCTATGATACGTACCGTGGGGAGACCTGGCTGCCTGAAGCCTTCGTCGAGCCGGGGCACCCGGTCTTCGCGGACCGCGCGAAGGAGTCGGCGGAGCTAGCGGCCTGGCTACGCGAGCCCGGAAGCAACGCCCCGCTGCTCGTTACCGGATTCCGGGGCGTTGGGAAAACCTCTCTCGTCAATGCTGTCCTCGCCCAGATTGCCTGGGAGGACTGGCTTGCCCAAGGTAACGATCCGAGACAAGTCCACCTCGTGGTGCAGATTGCCGTTCCCCGGCTCATTTCCGAGGCTGCACTACTCAGACGGATACTGATCCGCACGTACATGCGATTGGTCAAGCTGGCAGCCGCTGAGGACCGCCATTTGCGGCCAATCGTCGCCGCGGCCTGGCTCGCCGCGAGCCGTGCGATGGGAACTGTCGAGATGACAGACAGGACTCGCGCGGCATTCAGTGTCGGCTGGAAAAGCGACGGGCTGACGGCGGAGGCCGAATACGAGCGGGCCATGGAGCTCAAAGTCTCCGCGCAGTCTTCGAGCGCGGAGGATCTCGAAGACGACTTCTTGGATCTGGTCGGGGAGATCCGAAGTGGAGCTCATCAGGCCGGAATCGGTGAGCGTCTGTTGGCGCCGATGAAGGCCATGCAAAAGGCAAAGGGCCGGTTGGAAACGTGGCGCAGGGGAGAGAAGCCCTTCCGCGTCACCATTGTCATCGACGAGCTGGACAAGATCACTGACCATCGCGGTCCGCGCGATGTGGTCAGGTCGGGAGAGGAGATTGTCACGGAGTTGACGAGGCAGCTCAAGACCCTGCTCTGCGTCCCTGATGTGAGGATCATTCTCATTGGAGGTGTCGACCAGGAGCTCGGCTGGCTGGAGCAGAAGCTGCGACCGAATAGCCTTCTCCCATCCGTCTTCTCGC
Organism: Pseudomonadota bacterium; assembly: GCA_023438785.1. GTDB lineage: Bacteria > Myxococcota_A > Polyangia > Fen-1088 > Fen-1088 > Fen-1137. The sequence goes on along the minus strand of JAEXQJ010000028.1, from coordinate 2,647 downwards.
ACCGGTTGTATGTCTCAGCGGTCCCTCGCGAGCGCACGGAGCCTGGGGCACCAGCCCCTGTCGGCCCGAACCTGCCGGTGAAAGCAGCGACTGTTACGGCGGAGGACGTCGAGAGCCAGGAGGGCAGCAGTCTTGGCGCGGCTATCCTGAAGAGGGCAAGTGCGGGGGAAGATGCCTCTGGCGGATTCGTACCCGGCCGGCGCAGCGACGCGTGCGTCCATCTCGATGTGGACCTCGCGAAGAAGGTGAAGGAAAAGCTGGAGCAGCGGAATCTGGCGCTGCCATTTCGAGGCGAGGGGAGTGCTTTCAGTCTCGACTTGCTGTGGCTTGCGTGGCACGCGAGGTGGATCCAGCGGAGACTGGTCGCGTCCTCTGCAGCGGTCGATGTCTTCCAGGATCTTGTGCCGGGGGAACGGAAGTGGATCCGCTCTGTCATCGAAGGTTTGCTCAAGGACTTCCCGGTGGATGTCCTGTCGGTTGCCGAGGAGGCTGTGGTCGCGGACGCCGGCTAATGCGTGGGGGCCGGCTGAGCCGAGGGTCGGCGTCGGGAAGCCGCTGAATTCACCGCCTCGCCCGAGGCCGACCGGACGGACGCGAGGGCGTTGCTCCTCCGCTGGCGCACCCGTCCTGCGCTTGTCGCCCGCGTCACTCTCATGTAGAAGAGAAGAGTCTGGGAAGGAAGGGGGACCATCATGTTTGGAGACGCAGGCGGTGACGCGAGGGTTCGGAGGATTCTTGATGCGGAGGGCATCAAGTACAGCGTCGACTCGGACAGTGACTTCAAAGTCATCTTCGAGCTCGAAAACAACCGGACCCAGGTGGCGTTCATCAACTCGAACACGGAGCGCTTCGCTGACGCGGAGGTCCGGGAAGTCTGGTCAGTGGGGCTCAGGGGCGAAGGGCAACTCAGTGCCACCGTGGCCAATGACCTCCTTGCCCGCAACCATCGGTACAAGGTTGGTAACTGGGAGACGGTTCAGCAGAATGGGAAGATCCTCGCCATCTTCAAGGTGTACTTGGCGGCGAACGCCGGCGCGAAGGAACTGATGGCTTCGCTCCTTCTCGTTCTGAAGGTGGCGGACGAGGTCGAGGAGGCATACCTCGGAAGCGACGAGCTCTGATCCTCACCGGCTGGATCTCGAAATGGGCAATGTTTTCGAGCCGCGCTCTGCCGGCAACGGCAACGCCTTCGAACCGGCAGACGCTGCGCCGACCGCGCATCTCTCCCGCCAGCCGCCCGGCGCCCGAGGACGTCTGGGCAGGGCGGGTGTTTTCGAACCCGTTGCGCCCGGCCCGTCGCGCGCCTTGACCGCGGTGGCGGCTGCCGGCCATGGAGACAGCTTCACGAGAGTGGTGAAGAACGTACGTACCTTGGTTTCGGTGCTCAACTGCGCGGTCGGGGTCTACAAGCTCCTCAACGGTGATCTGAGTGGTGTGCATGATTTGACTGGCTCCGGGGACGATTCAACCTGAGCACTGCCGGAGGCAAGGTCCGTGACGCCCTCTCGCAAGGCCGCTATGGTGCACGCATGCGCTGTTGCCGGGCCGTCCTCGGGTTAAGCCTTCTGTTCACCTTCACCGCCTGCTCGCGCAAGACACCTGCGCCCCCGAAGGTCGCGGGTACGGCGGCGCCGGAGGGCCGGCCCGGGCCGATCGTGGCGGCGGCGACGCGCGAACGCGAGGCGCGCGCACTTCTGGATCGCTGGTTGGCCGCGCAGAACGCGGGCAATTTCGACGACTACCAAGCGCTGTATGCGGACAGGTTCGAGGGCGTGCGGCGTTCGGGCACGCGCACGCGGCAGATGGATCGGGCAGGCTGGATGGCCGATCGGAAGCGTATGTTTCGCAAACCCATGGCCGTGGCGATGAGCGACATCAAGCTCCACCTGGGCGCGGGCTCGGCCAACGTGCACTTCGTCCAGACTTGGGAGTCGGGCAAGTACAAGGACGTGGGTCCCAAGCGTCTGCTGCTGGTGCGCGACAAGCAGGGCTGGCACATCGCTCAGGAGGAGATGCTGTCCTCCACGAGGCTGGCCGCTCATAAACCGGGCGATGACTTCTTGCTTGTCTACCAGAACGCGCCCGTGTTGTCGGTCGAGGTGGACCACGTCTGGGCCCAGGGCCCACGTACCATGGAAGGCTTCGTGGGGCACCAGGCGGTCAGCGAGGCGCGCCTGCCTGAGGAGCTGCGGCGTTGGCGAGGCGCGAAACTGGAGCTGTTCGACAAAGAGGGCCGGCGGTGCACAGCCAACGTGAGCGGCTTCGAACTGACCGCGCAGGCCGAGTGGCACTTCGGCACGGTGGAGAGCTGGCGCAGCGGTGAGGTTCCGCAGGAGGCCATCGCCGAGGAGGTGTGGTCCCAGGGCAAGGTCCTCCTGCAGGCCCGCCTGGGTGAGCATTCAGGCGGCTGCAAGGATCCTGTCTTCGCCCGACGAATCAGCGAATCAGCCAGCCCCGTCGTTCCTTTCGTGAAGGCCGAAGGTGCTCTCGCCGCTGAGGTGAGCAAGCGAGCCGCCGGCTTGCTCAAGACCGAGCTGGGGCCTGAGCTGCCCGGATTGGTGGTCGCCACCTTGCCCGGCGAACCCGAGCGGGCTCTGGCATTCCTGTCCGTCGACCCCGAAACCAGCAGCCCCGAGGAGAGCGCCAC
>JAEXQJ010000410.1 GCA_023438785.1 Pseudomonadota bacterium | reverse complement strand
GGACACGGGGGCGCCGGCGCGAGTGGCAGCGGTGGTAGCGGCGCGACGGGCGGCAAGGGGGGCTCTGGTGGGTCTTCGAGCGGCGGCAGCGCCAAAGGCGGCAGCAGTGGCACCGGCGGCGCACAGGCGAGCGGCGGCAGTGGCCCATCGGGAGGCGGCGGTTCGAGCGGTTCGCGCGACGGGGGTGGCGGTGGGTGTTCTCTGGGCGGCGGTGTGCGGGGCTCCGGGGCTGCGGCATTCCTCATCGCGGCGCTGGGCCTCGTGCTTCGCCGTCGCAAACGAGCCCGCTGAGCTGAAACACGCCGGTCCGGGCCTCGGAAGCCGATGATCCCCGACCGGCGTTGTTGGCGCGCGCGTTGATCTAGGCCATCCGTCGAAGCTCGTGGTGCGCACGAGCGCGGATTCGTCGTGCGTGGTGGGCCGTCGTGCGCATGCTCCAACTCCGGACCCGGCGCGGGCGGCCTGGATGAGCCGATTCGAAGGGTTGTGGAGACGTTTTGGCGACCATGATCCCAGCCTTGGCCTTCAGCGAAGACGCCGGCATGCCGATTCGCACTGTGCACTCGCCGCCTGGCCCGAGGAGGAATCGCGATGGCGTCTCCTGAAGAACAGCTGGTTGATTTCGGAAGAGACATCCGCGAGATGCTGTCGTTCCAGAGTCGTGGTTCCGAACCGCTTCGGATTGGGCGTCGGTGCCTGCTGGAGGAGATCGCTAGCCGAAACGAGGCCATGGCGCAGGCCTCGCGTTCGCGTGCCTCTCGTCTCCGTCTTGGCTGGGGGCTTGCCGCCCTGGGTGTGGCCAGCGCGGCGGCCGTTGTGCTGGTGCTCTTGCGCAGCCCGCTCAGCTTTCGAATTGGTCCGAGCATGGCGGGACGCACGGGCGACGTGATCGAGGCGAAGCTCGATGCGCCGTTGCCCCTTCGCTTTTCCGAGGGCAGTTCGCTCCTCCTCCACCAAGGAACCCGCGTGCGCGTGCTCTCCACCGGGGCCGACGGGGCGCGAGTCCTGGTGGAGTCGGGAACGTTGGAGGCCACCATCGCTCATCGCAGGGCGCGCCAGACGCGCTGGCAGTTCGAGCTGGGGCCGTTTCACGTCCTCGTCACGGGAACGCGCTTTCGTGCGACGTGGAGCCCCTCGCGGGACACGCTCTCGTTGGCCACACAGCAGGGCTCGGTGGTGGTCTCTGGCCGCTGCATCGACGGGCTGCGCACGGTGGCGGCGGGCCAGCAGCTCGATCTGTCGTGTCCCGCGTCGCCAGCCGCCGCGTCGCCGACGGCCATCGAACCGCCAACCGGCGAGTCGCCTGCTGTTGACTCGACGAGACCTTCCGGAGACGCGAAACGCGGCGCTCGCGAGAGCCCGTGGCGCAACCTGCTGGCCAGGCGTCAGCTAAGCCAGGCCCTGCGCGCCGCCGAGGACACGGGATTCCAGCAGGTCTGTGACGAGGCCAGCCCGAAGGAGTTGTTCGCGCTTTCGGATGCGGCTCGGCTTGCCGGGCGCCTCCCGTTGGCCACCGAGGCGCTGCATGCCCTGCGCGTGCGCTTCCCGCGTACGGCCGACGCGTCCAACGCCGCATTTGCCCTGGGCCGCATGGCCTTCGAGATGCGCGACGCGTGCGACGAAGCCGTGCTCTGGTTTTCGATTTACCTGGATGAGCAGCCGGGCGGCGCGCTCATGGGAGATGCCACTGGGCGCCTGATGGAATCGCGACGCTGCGCCGGCGACCGGCGGGGCGCGCGTGCGGAGGCCCAGCGCTATCTTCATCGCTTCCCCCGCGGTCCGTACGCTCGCCAGGCGCGCTCGATCCTGGCCGATTCCTGAGCGCGACCCGCGGGTCAGCGGGAGATGGAGGCCAGCCGGCCGATGTCGCCTTCCAGGCGATCCAAGACCGTGGCGCGCCGGCGCAGGCGAGCGGCATCGACGAGCATGCGGCCGGCCCAGCGGTAGACGTTGAACTCGGCCACGTGGATGCGCATGGCGTGCATGCGATCATGCTGCTCATCGGGAGGCATGGTCAGGGCGCGGGCCATGGCCGAACTCGCTTCCTCCAGATCGTAGGGATTCACAACCAGCGCTTCGGGCATCTCGCTGGCCGCGCCCGTGAACCGGCTGAGGATGAGCACGCCGGCCTCGTCGTCCCGGGCCGCGACGAATTCCTTGGCGACCAGGTTCATGCCGTCGTGCAGACTGCTCACGTAACAGAGGTCAGCGGCGCGGTAGGTGCGGAACACGGCGGACGGCTCGTGGTGGGCGCGACGAAGGATGAGGGGGCGCCAGTCGCCCTGGGCAAAGCGGGCGTTGATGCGGTCGGTGAGCTTCTCGACGGACTCGTCGAGCTGGCGGTAGCGCTCGATCTTCGAGCGGCTGGGGGCGGCCAGTTGTACGAAGGTGAAGCGGCCGCGGAAGGCGGGGAATCTCTCCAGCATGCGCTCCACCGCCAGCATCCGCTCCTCGATGCCCTTGGTGTAATCGAGACGGTCTACCCCGACGGCCAGGAGGGCGTCGGCTGACAGGCCCAACTCGGCGAGCACCTCCCTGCGGCACGCGTCGCGCGGCGGGGTTTGGTTTGCCCAACGGTTCGGCCAGTCCAGCGAGATGGGATAGGGCCGGACCAAGGTCGGACGCCCATGCTGCACGATCGCGGCGCCCTCGCGGTCCAGGCGCGCCTCCAAGAAGCGGTCCGCCGTCTCGAGAAAGTTGTTGCAGTGGAGCCGCGTGTGGAAGCCCACGATGCTGCTGCCCAGGAGACCCTCGAGGATTTCGGTGCGCCAGGGGCAGATACCGAAACGCTCGGCGTTCGGCCACGGGATGTGCCAGAAGGTGATGATGACGGCGCGCGGGAGCCGCTCGCGAATGAACCGCGGCGCCAGGGCGAAGTGATAGTCCTGGACCAGCACGACGGGATCCTCGCCGGACGCTTCGCTGCACACCGCCTCGGCGAACTTGCGGTTCACGGCCTCGTAGGTGGTCCAGTCGCTCTCGCGAAAGATGGGCCGGGCGTGCGCCAGATGGCAGAGCGGCCACAGGCCTTCGTTCGACAGGCCGTAGTAGTAGCCTTGGTCCTCGGTGGGGGACAACCAGACGCGCCGGATCTCGTACGACTCCTCGCCCGGCGGAACCCGGACGTGATCGCGGCGATCCACGGTGTCCCGATCGGCGGAGCCGCTGCCGTGGGCCACCCAGATCCCCGAGCAAGCGCGCAGCACCGGTTCCACGGCGGTGACGAGCCCGCTGGCCGGGTGCATGACCTGGATGCTGCCGTCTTCGCGGCGTTGGTGGATGTACGGCTCGCGGTTGGCCAGCACGACCACGCGCTCGCCCGGGAAGTGGCGGACCAAGGTCTCCTTCAGGCGCTGCGGGCTCCAGGTGTCCGACTGCTTCTCCGTATCGCGCTCGGCGGCGACGCGCTCAACCAGCTCGCGCACGTCGCGCACCACGGGAACGAACTCGCGCGTGCGCGATTTACCGAGCAGGAACCGGCGCAGCTCGTGGCGGAAGCCGAGCCAGGACACGCGGGCCGCGATGATTGTGATGATCGAGGCGCCGAGGGAAAGGATGCCGAAGGCGAGCAAGAGAAACTCCCGCGTCGTGGCCTCTCGCCGCTCGATGAAAGAGAGATCGTGAACCAGGACGAGCAGGCCCGGGCGTGCGAACGGACGCGCGATGGGCACGGCCCCCACGTGAACCTTGCCGCTCGGCAGCGGCCAGTCCGCATCCCAGACCTCTTCTTGGGACCGCCCCGGCGTCGCCTTGAGTCGCGCCGCGATCTCCGCGCAGGCCAGCTCGGGCGGAAAGGCCTCGGTCGTTGCGAGCAGAAGACCATCGTCTCCGCAGAGCGCTGCCGCCATGATGCGCTCGTCGCGGGCGATGTCGCCCAGCAGGCGTTCGAGCCCATCCGTATCGTTGTTGGACCAGCGATGCACGAGAGCCGGCGTCGCGCTGTTGGCCACCAGGTGCACGCGCAGGGCGATGTCCTTGTCGTACCACTGCCGGGTGGTCTTCTGGACGACATGGGCGGCCAGCCAGGTGAGAGCGGCCAATCCGATAACGAGCGCTCCCAAGAACTTCCCCATGCGTCTCATGCGCCGCTCGTGCTCTGCAAGGTTGGGGCCTCGTCTGGGTGGCGTGGCGGCAGGCGAGGCCTTGGTGCACGAAGGCGTGGCATTCCGTCGCGCGTGGCAAATTGTCACGGGGCAAGTCGGGCTCCGCGAACCAAGCAGCGCATGGGCGGCACCCTGCACGTCCGCGTGCCACAATGGGCGTGCCTCAGCGCCTCCTGGCCAGTCTTGATGCAGGCCAGGCGTTTTCCCCCATGAAGCTGGCTGCCAAACTCATCATCGTCACCGTGTTGGCCGTTCTGGCTGTTCTGGCGGTGCGTGGATATCAGAACGCACGTAGGCAGATGGCGCTCGTGGAGGCGGATGCGCGGGAGAGCGCGTGGCTGGTGGGCCGCGCCTTGCGACCCGCGCTGGTCGAGGTCTGGCGACGCGAGGGCCGAGAGCGAGCCTTGGAGGTCCTCTCGTACGCGCGCGACCGCGTGCGCTTGGCCCGACCTTGGGATCTGCGGTTCGTCTCCGCGCGCCCGGAGACCGACGCGGAACGCCCGCTCATCTCGATGCAGCGCCTGGACCGGGTCTGGCAGGGCGCGGAGGCCACGTTCGTGGAACCTGCCGGCGAGACAGACCGCCTGGTGACCTATCTGCCCATGGAGGTGGATGGCGAGCGGGTCGGCGTGCTGGAGGTCTCGGGTCTGATGACCGCGCGCGACGATCGCTTCGAGGCGGAGATCGCGCAGCTTGAGCAGCGGACCGTCATCGGGGCCCTGGTCGCCATCCTGTCCATCGCGGTCACGGGTTTCGTGCTGGTGGGACGCCCCATGCGGAAGTTGGTCGCCAAGGCCCGTCGCATCGGCGCGGGCGATCTGAGTGAACCGCTGGCTATGCACCAGCGCGACGAGCTCGGCGAGTTGGCTCGCGAGATCAACGAGATGTGTGTGCGCCTGCAGGCCGAGCAGGGGCGCGCCGATAAGGAGACGGCGCGGCGGCTCGCGGCGGCGGAGCAACTCCGGCACGCGGATCGTCTGAATACGGTGGGCAAGCTGGCCTCGGGGCTGGCCCACGAGCTCGGCACGCCGCTTAATGTGGTCTCGGGGCGCGCCAAGATGATCGCGCGCGGCCAGGTGCGGGGCCCCGAGGTGGAGGAGAGCGCCCGCACGATCGTCGAGCAGAGCGAGCGCATGACCCGCATTATCAAGCAGCTCCTCGGCTTCGCGCGACGCCGCCGGCCGCAGCGGACGCGAGAGGGGCTGCGCGAGTTGGCGCAACACACGCTGGGCCTGCTCGGGCCCATGGCGCGCAAGGCCCAGGTCACGCTCGACGTGCAGGGCGACGCTGCCGGACCCTCGGCCGAGGTGGATGCGTCCCTCATCGAGCAGGCGCTCACCAACCTGGTGGTCAACGCCATCCAGGCCATGCCCAATGGCGGCGAGGTCACGGTCACCGTCGCCGAGCAGGAGGTCACACCGCCGGCCGACGTGGCGGGCGCGCCGGGTCGCTACGCCGTCATCCAGGTGCAAGACCGCGGCGTGGGTATGGACGCGGAGCAGCTCGCGCGCGCCTTCGAGCCTTTCTACACGACCAAAGACGTAGGCGAGGGGACCGGCCTGGGCCTGTCCGTCGCCTACGGAATCGTGCGCGACCACAACGGCTGGATCGAGGCGTCGAGCGAGGTCAATATGGGCAGTCGCTTCTCCATCTATCTCCCGCTCTCAGGCCCCACCGAAGAAAACGATGTCTATCTCGCTTCTGGTCGTTGACGACGATCCCGCCCTTTGCAGCTTCGTGGCGGATGGCTTGAGCCGTGCGGGCCAGATCACAGTGCGGACCTGCACGTCAGCCGAGCAGGCCCTGGACGTGCTGACCGCGGGGGCCATCGACGTGGCGTTGGTGGACATCAACATGCCGCGCATCAACGGCCTGGAGCTGTGCCGCCGCATTCAGGATGCCCGCCCGGAAACCTTGGTCGTCGTGATCAGCGCCTTCGGCAGCTTGGAGACCGCTATCGAGGCCATCCGTGCCGGCGCCTACGATTTCGTGGTCAAGCCGTTCGACGTCGAGCAGATCGAGTTGGCGGTCGAGCGCGCGCGCCAGCTTCGGGAGCTGCGCGAAGAGGTCCGGCGCCTGCGCCAGGTGGTGGCCAGCGCGCAGCCGTTCGAGGACATCCTGGGGGAGAGCCCGGCGGTCCATCGCATGTGTGCCCTGGTCGAGAGCGTGGCGGGCGGGGACTCCACCGTGCTCGTCTGCGGTGAGAGCGGCAGCGGCAAGGAGCTGGTCGCGCGCGCCCTGCACACGCGGGGTAATCGGGCTCAGGGGCCATTCGTGGCCCTCAACTGCGCCGCCATGACCGACTCGCTGCTGGAGAGCGAGCTGTTCGGCCATGCGCGCGGTGCCTTCACTGACGCCAAGGACGCGCGCACCGGCCTGATGGTGAAGGCCAAGGGGGGGACGCTGTTCCTCGACGAGTTGGGCGAGATGCCGCCGGGCATGCAGGCCAAGTTGCTGCGTGCACTGGAGACGCGCACAGTCCGGCCGGTGGGCAGCGACGTGGAGGTGGCCTTCGACGCGCGCATCGTCGCGGCCACCAACCGCGATCTGGAAACCGAGGTGGAGGAGGGCCGCTTCCGCCGTGACCTGTTCTTCCGCATCAACGTGATTCGCATCGACGTGCCGCCGCTGCGCGCGCGGGGCAGCGATGTCCTGCTGCTGGCCGAGCATTTCGTGATCAAGCTGGCGCGCCGTCTGAACAAGCCGGTGTCCGGCATCTCGACTCAGGCGGCCGAGCGCCTGATGTCCTATCCCTGGCCCGGCAACATTCGCGAGTTGCAGAACGCCATCGAGCGGGCGGTTGCGCTCACCCAGTTCGACAAGATCGTGGTCGAGGATCTTCCGGATTCGGTGCGCACCCATCGGCGGCTGCCCGTGCTGCCGGCAGGAGACGATCCGGCGGAGCTTCTGCCGATGCATGAGGTCGAGAAGCGCTACATCCTGCGCGTGCTGGAATCGGCGGGCGGAAACAAGACCCTGGCCGCGCAGATCTTGGGCTTCGACCGCCGCACCATGTACCGCAAGCTGGAGCGCTACATGGGCGGCAAGTCCTCCGGCTCGCCCTGAGCCGAGCGGGCTCACGGGGCCCAGGTCAGGTGAGGCCGTCGCCACGTCGCCACGTCGCCACGCGTGCCAGGCTGCCGCGCACGGAGCCGCGTGCCTCTTGGCGGGCCGCCATGGGGAGGCTCCGCCCGTGCCCCTGGTGTGGCCGAATGCCACGTGAGACAGCCTGCCACGGTCCTACAGACCTCCTGACCCCGACGACGCGCGGCTCACGGCCTGGCATCCCACGTGCAATCAGCCCGCCTCGTGCTAGCCACCACCCAATCGAGCGAACACGAGCCTCGACGCTTCCGGCTTCTGGTTGCGGAGGATGACCGCGCGTTCCGTGAGTTGTTGGTTGCCAACCTCCTGGCCGACGGTCATGAGGTGGTCGCGGTGGCCAACGCCGTGGATCTCATGGATGCCTTGGCCGTCTCGCTCCACGCCACGGGATCGGGAAGGTTCGATCTCGTGCTCTCGGACGTTCGCATGCCGGGCGCCACGGGGCTGCAGGTCTTTGGCGGCCTCACCGGGCTGACGCAGCGGCCACCGGTGGTGTTCATCACGGCCTTCGGCGACGAAGAAGTCCACCGCAAGGCTCGGCAGATGGGCGCCCTGGCCGTGCTCGACAAGCCCATCGACATGGATGAGCTGCGAGACTACGTGAAGGGCGTTCTGGCCAAGGCTCAAAAGGGGGCCTGAACCCCCGGCGCGGGCCCAGGAGCCGCGCTCCACGGACGGCCTATTCCAGGGTGGCGTGGCGCTTGAGCGCCGGCGACAGCACGCCGTAAAGCACCGGCACGACGAACAGGGTGAGGACGGTGGAGCTGAACAGGCCCCACACGATCACGGTGGCCAGCGGCCGCTGCACGTCGGAGCCGAGGCCCGTCGCCATGGAGGCGGGCAGCAGACCGAACATGGCCACGATGGCGGTAATCAGGATGGCCCGCAGCCGGGTTTGCGCGCCCTGCATGATGGCATCCCAGAACGGCGCCCCCGCCTGCCGGGCTGCCGTGATCCCTCGTACCATCAAGACGCCATTCATGATGGCGATGCCGAACAGCGCGGCGAAGCCCACCCCGGTGGACGTGCTCATCGGCATGCCGCGGACGCAAAGGGCCAGCACGCCGCCCACGCAGGCGAAGGGTACCCCCGCCAGGACCAGGAAGGCGCAGCGCAACGAATGGAAGGTCACCCACAGCAGCAGAAAGATGAGCGCCACGGCAGCGGGGATGAGCAGGCGGAAGTGGTTGTAGGCGCGATCGAGGTTCTCGAACATCCCCATCCACTGGACGTGATAGCCCGGCGGTAGGGATGGCCCCAACTCCGCATCGAACCTGCGCTGTGCCTCCTTGACGAAGCTGCCCGAATCGCGCCCCACGATGTCGCAACGAGCGGTCATCAGGCGGCGGCCGTTCTCTCGGGCGATCAGGGTCTGGCCATCCACGATTTCGATCTTGGCCACCTGGCTGAGCGGAACGGGTTGCCCGTCACCGCTGTGGAGCAGGAGCCGCCCGATGGCCTGCGGCGATTCCACGGCCGCGTGGTCTAGCTTGACCACGATGTCGAAGCGCCGCTCCCCCTCGTAGAGCGTGCCGACGGGCGCGCCCCCGAGAGCGACGTCGATGACACCGGCCACGTCCTCGATGCGCACGTTGTAGCGCGAGCAGAGGTGCCGATCCGGCGTGATGCGAAGCTGCGCCTGCGGTCCCTCCTGGTCCAGGTTCACGTCACGCGCGCCCGGGATGGTGCGCAGCAGGCCCGAGGCCCGTCTGGCCAAGGAGAGCAAGACATCCGAGTCGGGTCCCGAGAACTGCACCGCCAGATTGGCCGAGGTTCCGTTGGTGTCCTGGGTGACCATGTCGATGATGGGCTGGGTGAACACGAAGCGCGTGGTGGGGAACTCCTTGCGCAGCTCTCTGGCGAGATCTTCGACGATCCGTTGCTTGCCCTCGGATCTCGTCCATTCCTCGCGCGGCTTCAGTCCGACCATCAATTCGATGCGACTGGGCGCGAAGGGTTCGGTCCAGGCCTCGGTGCGGCCCACCTGGGCCGATACGAACTTGACGTCAGGGTTGGCCAGCGCGATCTGGCGGACGCGCTTGCCATACTGGGCCGTCTGCAGCAGCGAGGTGCCTTCCGGAAAGTTGGCCTTGATCCACACCGGGCCCTCGTCGAGGTAGGGCAGGAATTCGACCCCGAGGTGCGGAATCACCCGCACGCCCACCACGGCCAGAATGCCGGCCACGCTCGCGACCACCAGCCAACGATGGGCCAGCAGCCGCTGTAGGACGCTCCGATAGAGCGCACGCGCGCGCGTCGCGGCCCGGTTTTCGCTTTCCTCGTACCCACGCCGAAAGAGAACCGTGGCCAGGACCGGGACGACGAAGAGCGCGAAGAGCAGGGCGCCGCCCAGCGCGTAGACCATGGTCAGGGCCATGGGGCGGAAGAGCAGGCCCTCGATGCTGGTCAGGGCCAGCAGCGGCAGGTAGGCCGCAATGACCATGAGCATGGAGAAGAAGACCGGGCGCTCCATCTCGCGGGCCGCCGCCAGGACCACCAGACGCACGTTGGGCCGGGCCATGCCGCGCGCCCGGGCTTCGCGCGTGGCCTCGGCCAGCCGGCGCGCGATGTTCTCACCGATGATCACCGCGCCGTCGACGATGACGCCGAAGTCGATGGCCCCCACCGAGAGCAGCCCGATGGGAATGTCGGTCAGGTACATGAGCAACAGGGCACACAGCAGGGAGAAGGGAATCGTCACCGCGATGAGCGCCGCCATGGCCGGACGCCCCAGGAAGAGCAGCAGCACCAGAACCACCAGGGTGATGCCCAGCGAAACGCTGTGGGCCACCGTGTGCAGGGTGCTGTCCACGAGGTGTTGGCGGTCGTAGAAGGGGACAATCCGCAGGCCCTTGGGCAGCTCCGTGGCGAGCTCGCCTATGGCCTGCTTGACCCCCACCAGGACCTGCGAAGGGTTCTCGCCCCTGCGCAGCAGAACGATGCCTTCCACGCTCTCGTCCGTTCCGTCCTTGCTGTAGACGCTGGAGCGGGTCATGGGGGACGGGCCCACGGTGGCCACGTCCTTGAGGTAGACGGGCATACCGCCCACCGACTTGACGAAGATGCCCTCGATCTGGTCCACGCTCTCCAGCAGCCCGGCGCCGCGAATGACGAGCGACATGCTCCCGCGGGTGAGCATGCTGCCGCCGGCGGCGGCGTTGTTGGCCTGAATCGCGCTCACCAAATCCGCCAAGGTGAGGCCGTACTGGTCCAGTCGGGCCGGCTGGAAGTTGACCGCGTATTGCTTGGCCAGCCCGCCGAAGTTGGACACATCGGCCACTCCGGGGACGCGCAGCAGCCTGGGGATGACGAGCCACTCGTTCAGCGTCCGCGTCTCCATGAGGTCGATCGTCCCGTCGGAAACCAGCTCGTAGCGCAGGATCTCCCCACAGGGGGAGGTGATGGGGGCGAGATCCGCGCTGGCGCCCTCGGGAAGCTCGACGCCAGCCAGACGCTCTTGCACGCGCTGGCGCGCCCAGTAGGTCTCGGTCCCCTCCTGAAAGATGAGCTGCACGAGCGACAGACCGAAGATGGTCTGCGAGCGCACGGTCTCGACCTTGGGGACGTTGCGCATGGCGATCTCGAGCGGGATGGTCACGCGCCGTTCGGTTTCCTCGGGCGCGCGCCCCGGATAGGTCGTCACGACCCACACGCTCTGCGCGGCGATGTCGGGATAGGCGTCGATGGGCAGCCGCAGGAAGGCGAACAGTCCGGATACCGACAGGACCAGCGCCGCGATGAGGACCAATCCGCGATGGCGGATGGCACGTTCGATGAGGCCGCTCAACATCAGCTACCCTGCGCGGCGGGCCGCTGCGTGGCCTCGACGATTAACGGCTTGAGGAGGATGGCGCCCTGGCCCACGACCTGCTCGCCGACCTTGAGGCCGTCGAGGATTTCCACCAGGTCGGCGTGAAGCTCGCCGACTTGCACGGCGACGATGCGCCAGGCGCCGCCCTCTGCGCGGACCAACATGTAATCCGAGCTCCCCACGTGCACCACGCCCGCCATGGGGGCCAGGAGCGCGTCGCGGCTGTCCGTGCCCAGGCCGATGTCCGCGAACATGCCCGGACGAAGCACATCCTCGGGATCGCGGATGATGAAGAGGACACGCAAAGATCTGCGCTCTTTCGACAGCACGGGCGAGAGTGAGCGCACGGTGCCGGTGAAGGATTTTCCGGCCAGACCCATGAACCTGGCCTGGCAACCCTGTCCGATTTTCACCCGCGACAGCATGGCCTCGGGCACATCGGCCACCACGATGTCGAGCGCCTTCCCGGTGGCGCGAAGCAGCTCCGGCTCGACGCCCGCTTGTTGCAGTTGCCGACTCAGCCCCGCCTCCGTGCGCTGGGCGAGTCGCCAGGCCGTCTCCGCCTCGTGCAACTCCTTTCGCCCTTGGATGCGGGCCTGCAGCAACTCGGTTCGCGCGGCGGCCAGATCCTTCTCGGTGTCCGTGCCGGCCTCGACCAGCTTCTGCAGGCGCTGCACCAGCACCTCCTGGGCCGCCAATCGATTGTCGGCGAGCTGCTTGATCGACTCGAGTTGGTTCTTGGTGAAGGCGATATCGGCGGCGGCCCGCTGCCAGTCCGTGTAGGTGGTCAGCAGCTCCGGCGAGTTGAACTGCCAGTCGCGGCCGCTCCCGCGACCCTGCTGCAGACTGGCGATGACCGTCCCGGTCACCGTGAGGACCGGGGCCGTCAAGGCCGTCGCTCTGAGGTCGGCCACCTGGAGTTTGTCGTGCAGCGGTGAGCCCGCTGCGATCTCGATGTGCCCGGCGCCATTTAGCCGAACCGGGCTCTGCTCGGCGCTGGCGGATACCGCGGGACCGGGGCTGCCGTGGCCGCGCCGCCACACCAAGCCCCCGAGCCCGGCCGCCGCCCCCCCCCAGGTAAA
>JAEXQJ010000328.1 GCA_023438785.1 Pseudomonadota bacterium | reverse complement strand
CCACCACGGTCTTGATCGTTGCTACCTCGGGAATACGCGTTGCCATGCTTCTTCCTCCTGTCTCCATCCAGAACACAGCCAAACAACAAGAACAGCAGGGCTGCGCAGGGCACGCTCGTTGAGAAGCACCCGGCGGTCAAGAGACGGAGGCGCCTCGGGTTCTCCTGAGCAACGCTGGAACAGCGACAGGGGCACGGCTTGTGCCATCTTCCGTTGACCAGCGGGATTGGGGTGCACGTGGTCGCCGCTGTCGAGGTCCGCGGCGAGGCGCGTGGAATCCGCGGGCGGCCGGAAGATCGATCACCGCATCCACGGTGGCGTCGCTGCGGAGGCGCAGATCCGTTGGCGCTCCACGACTTCTTTCGCCGTGAGGACGGGTACACGAGCGAGCGGCCCCTGGTCCTCTGCCGCGACGGCGGGCTCATGGCGCTCTACTCGATGGACGGGCTCGATCCCGAGCCCCTGGGTGAGGACGGGCTGGAGGGGGCGAGCAACGCCGGGCTGCGATGGCGAAAGCTCGAACAGAGCCTTGGCGCGTGCAGAAGCACGGATCCCACCCGGAGGTTAGTCCCACTTCGGGTGCCTCTGTCCAAAGCTGGGCTGGGCAACTGGCGCGGTAGGCCAGTGGTCTGGCAGGATAGGGAGTCTGATGGCGCAAGTAGATCAACCGGCCCCAGAGGGCTCTCCGCCACTTGCCGCGTCCAGGCGCCTGGGACCCGGCGACCTGATTTCACACTACCGAATCGAGCGAGAAATCGGCCGTGGAGGTATGGGAACCGTCTACGAGGTCTCCCACGTACGCCTGAGCGCCAAGCGATTCGCCCTCAAGGTCCTGGGGGCTAGCTTGGCTTCGGTGCCCGAGGCGGAGTCGAGATTCCTGCGCGAAGCCGAGGTCGTGTCGCGCCTCAACCATCCTCACGTTGTTGCCCTCGTCGACTTCGGGCAAGAAGCTGGAACCGCCTACCTCGTCATGGAGATGCTGACTGGCGAGGATCTGGCGACAGTCATCGAGCGCGGGCCGATGTCAGCGGAGGCCACCGCGGACATCATGTTGGCTGTCTGCTCCGGCGTGGCCGAGGCGCACCGGCTCGAGATTATTCACCGCGATCTCAAGCCCCAGAACATCTTCCTGTGCCGTAGCGCGATCGGGGATACCGTGCCGAAGGTGCTGGACTTCGGGATTTCCAAGCTTCTCCAGAAGGAAAGCCCATCCACACTGACCGACGCCTCGGCCCTGCTGGGAACACCTCACTACCTCTCGCCCGAGCAGGCAGATGGCGGCCCTGTCACGGTTCATTCGGACCAGTATGCCCTCGGCGCCATTCTGTACGAGTGCGTGACCGGGAGGCGTTGTCACGATGGACCCACTCTCTATGCGGTCCTGCGTAGCATCGCGACTGCGGAGTACGCGTCGGCATCGACTCTGGTGCCCCATCTGTCACCCGGTTTCGAGGCTGTCATTGCCAAGGCGATGTCACTCGATCCGGCCGCTCGCTTCGAATCGGTGGAATTGCTTGGGCGTGCCTTGCTCCCGTTCGCGTCGAAGAAAGGCCAGGCGGTGTGGCGCGACTTCTACGGCGGGGCCACCGAAGCACTGGCTCCCACGACACCGCTGCGAATCGCGCATGTCGCTGTGCGGGCGGATTCGTCTGGCTCTATCGTCCCCGCCAGGCCTGAGGCCCCGCAAGCACCCACCAAGCTGCTGACGCCGAGCTCGCAGAGAGGAGTTCACCTGTCAGCCAAGTCCAATCCGCGGGTCCGGCGGCCGTCTTACGAGTCGCTGCCTCCGGCAGGGGCGCCTGTTCAGGGCACCGCACGGTGGAAAGTTCTGGCCATCGGAGTCGGCATTGGGGCGGTGGTCGCGGCTGTCATCTTGGCCGCAGTCATCAGTGGCCAGCCGAAGCGACCCAGTCCAACCGCTGTGCCCAAGGAGATCGCCGGGCCTTCGATGCAACCGGTGCGGCCTCCTGGCGTACCGATCAATTCGCCCGCTGTCGTAAGTCCGCCCCCGCCGGTGCCAGCCGTCGTGTCGAGCCCTGCGGCTCCAGCCGTTAAGGGGAACTCGTCCTCCGAAACGGGCCGGTCGGCTCGGAAGCCAGGTGCGAAAGCGAAGAATAAGGCCGGCAGCAGAACCACGATCAGATACAGCCCAGACGGCCTGCCGATCCTGTGACGTTCGATTGTGCTCAATCCTGCGAGAGGCGAGGGTTAACCTCGACGGCCTTGATCGCGAGCTTTCCGCCTCCATCCAGGTGCTGGTCCTTTCGCTTGATAGCCGAGCTATGCTGGCCGCGACGATGATTAGGACGTCCACAGGCGGGGCAGGGGATCTGCCACTGCCGCTGCGATGCACGCACGGGGTGCAGGGCGGGCGATGACGGCCATCGAGCGGATCCAGAAGGCCGTCAGCCTGCTCAAGCTCCTGGGCGAGAGCCCGGCGCTGCCCGATCAAGTCGGGCTTGCCCTGCGTCGGGCTGTCGACCAACTCGAAGAGGCCATCCCCAAGCCGCGCCCGATCCTCAACGAGGCCATCCTGGCCGCCACGCAGGACGTGAAGGCGTGCTTCGAAACCATGCGCGGCTCGGCGCCTGGCGCGCCCGATCTGATGGCGTTCAGCGAACAGGTGCTGGCGCTGCTCGAACCACCCTCTCGGCCCGCGCTCGGTGTCACACAAGACGCTTCGTCCTCAGCGGAGTCCCCGGATAGCCATCCCGCCCCGCGTGCGGCGGAGCCCGTCCCGGTCCAGTTGCCAGCCCTTCAGGTACAGACGATGCCGCTGTCGGAGCACGACAGCCCCCTGGCCAACCAGGTCCGTCTGCTGCGCCGCCAGCTTCGCGCCGAGCGAATCCGCGCAGCGGCTGAAGCGCCGCTGGCGCCTGCGCCGGTGGAGGTGCCAGCGCCCGTCGCCCCGAATGCATCAACGGCCGAGGAAGCGCTGCTGGCGCCTCTGTCGTCGGGCCAGTCAGCCCCGGTCGCGCCGTCTGCATCAGCCGTCGAGGAACCGCTGCTGGTACCTGCGCCGTTGGAACAGCCCGCGCCGCCTGCATCGCCCGCTTCCGCCAGCCGCAGGACCGATCTGCAGACTCCCGACCTCACGACTGCCGCTCCGATGGCCGAAGTGCCAGACCTGATCAAACGGCTTAGCGGCTTGGCTCAACGAGAGGGAGTATCGGGCAAGATCAGCCTCGGCTTGTCGCGGGCGGCGCTCCGGCTGGAACGGGGGTGGACGAAGGAGCCCGCGGCCCGGTCCGAGGCGATTCTCTCGGCGTGCGAAGAGCTGCGCTCGTGCCTGGTCCGCATTCGGCGATCCGGGGTGCCGGCGGACGTCGCTTTGGTGGAGGAAACTGGACTCCTGCTGGCGGGGCTGTCGCCTTTGACCACGGCGGCCCCTCTGTCAGCGGCCCCGCCGACCGTCGCGCCCAGCCCGGCCCCGGCCAGCAAGACGGCGGTGCCGCCTTCGCCGCCACCGTCCCCGCCCGCGTCGCCGCCTCTGCCCGTAGTGATGGGCGTCGCCCGGCCCAGCGCCGAGGCAGGAACTCCCATCCTGTATCAACCGGCGCCTACACAACCGGCCAATCCGCAAAGCGAACTGCGCCCCGTCACCCCTGAGCCCCAGCCTGCGGTGCTGCGCTCGCTGCTGCTGCAATCGTTCTTCCCACCAGAAGAGCGACGCCGATTCGTGCGACGCTGGGTCACGTTGTTGCTCGATGATCTGAACGTCATTGCAGATCGCCTGCGCTGTGCCCGTGAGGACGGGACATCCACGGACGCCGCGAACGCTCGCGCCGATCTCCTAGTGCGAGCCCTGGGCCTGGGCCCGTCCGAAACGCTGGCCAATATCTGGGACTACGCCAAAGCGAAGGCCGATGATACCGACGACCTGTGGGGCCCGGCACGGGCACTTCGCGTTCTTGAGCGGGACCGACGGCGCGTGGACGACTGGCTGGCTAGTCTTCCGGCCGACCTGCGCCTCTGACGTGGCCTCACTCGCCCTCGTCGGCGAGGTCGTCGCTGGGTTCAGCGTCGCTGGCCTTGGCTAAGCGCAGCTCGCGATAGACCTTACCTGTTTCCAGTGCTCGTCGCTGCCCACGGCTCAGCGACCCGACGAAGACGCCGCCGATGCCCAAGATGTTGGTGCGTGGCCGCCAGACCAGCCGCGCCGTGAGCGAGACTGCTGGCTTTTCAGGGTAGAGGGTGATCGTGTCCACGGTGGCTTTGCGCTCGATGATGTAGCCGTCGTCTAGGATCGTAACGGCCGGAGCAAACAGCGGCAGGCGAAACCGCTCATGCCCGCGCGCTGTCATGTTCGCAAGGCGGACCTCTTCGCCTGCTACAAAGCCTTCGAGTTGCTGGTCAGCCGGGGCCACGTTCAAAAATCGCGGATCGAAATCGGCCGGCAGCAAGGGACAGCGCTGTTCCAGCCAGGCCTCATCGTAGGTACCCGCGAAACCGATGCGGGGCTGCCAGTGGGGCGCGATGGGCCCGAAACCGACGGGGACCGGATGTCCCAACAACCCGGCCAGCGGGTGCTCCGGATTCTCGAAGTTGGGCGCCGGGCGACCATCGAGATCGCGCGGCTTCTTGCACACGCCAGAACCCGCTGGATTGCGGGCCTCGTAGAACTCACTGTCCATCAAATCGGCGCCCCCGAAGGAACGTTCCCAAGCAATAGGCATGCGCGAGAACGGCTGCGACTTCCAGGGCACCAAGGCTTTGACCGCGCCCAGAACCCAGACGCGTGGGCCAAAGACCCGCAGTGTTTTGCGCAGGCGTGCCCCAACCTCGAGCGCACAGTCGACCTGTTCCATAGGCCGCGGCAGGACGATTTCTCCCTGCAGCAGCACATCAACGCGAGGCTTCGACAGACAGACATCGGACGCCGCCGCGAGCCCGGCATGGGGACCGTCCCCGGCGGGGACGTCGGCGGTCAGGATGGGCAGCTGTTCCGCCGCGGGCGTGGCCTCGCCGTCCGGTCCCCAGGTGAACGTCCCTTTCACCACAACGACCAGCACCTCGGCCCCGTCCCGATCCGTGAGAGGGGCTTCCAGAACAGCGAAAGGCGTTCGGTTGATGGCCACGTGGGTTCCTGGTCAAGCCTGATGACGAGGATTGCGCGCAACCAGGGCGGCGGCGCGCTGGGCGCCGTCGGATGACCACAAGGCCAAGCCGCGGGTCACGGGCAGCACGGAACGGGCGATGGCGAACGCCAATAGCGCCAGACTGGCCGGACCATGGGCCGTGCCCAACTCGCCCAGTGCGCCAGCGATTTGCCAGATCTGAAGTTGTTGTTCACGGCGCGGTCGTAAGCGGACCAGGGCCCGATTCGCTTCTTGCGCCCCGAACCGATCCCCCGATCCGTCAAACGACAGCAACTCCACGGATTTGATTGATAGCCCTGCAGCCTTCAGGGCTGCGCGCGCCGCTGAGAAAAGACCCTGACCGTTGTTGGGGAGCCCCGAGTCTCGGGTGGCGCTCTCTTGGCCGGTGGCGAGTCCGGGGATGACGACCGCCGCACGCGCATCAACGTGCGAAACCACGCGCAGAAAGGCGGCGCCCTCGCCGGGCACGAAGCCGTCCTGATGGGCCGAATGCTTCACGCGTCGATCGCCGATGAGCATCTGCAGACGTTCTCCGTCCAGCAGGCTGTCCACCCCTCCCACGTAGCAGGTCTCGATCTCACCCGATGAAACCAGCCGCAGTGCCTCTTCCAGTGCGGCCAGGATCGTACAGTGGCCGCCCACGAAAGCGCGGCTTCGTGATTCGTCCAGGCGCAAGGGCATGTCGTGCAGTAACGCCGACAGGACCGCGTCGGTGCATTGGGCGTCGGGGCCGCACAGGAGCAGCGGCTCGGGCACGCGGGCGCTTGCGCCGTCGGGATCAGCCGCCCCCTCCGTGCAGTCCAAGAGGGCCGCCATAGCCATCGCGATCAGCCTCTCGGTTCCGCGCAGCCGCTCCGGTTCCAGCGCGGTCGCGGCCGCCACTAGGGGCTCGCCGGCGGGATCGTCCACGTCGATTTCCTGGAAGGGCCGCATGCCCGCCAAGAAAGAACCCAACGTCTGTCCGACAGTGATCCCCCCCGGCGAGAACACGCCTACCGAAGCTATTCCCAGGGGGATTTGCATGCCAAGCGCCGACCATACGATCAGGCGATCGAGCGGCACAAGGCGCTCGCGTACTTGGCGCAACTGGCGCCCTGCGCTAGTCTGCCCTGCCATGCCCGTCAAGAAAGCACGCAATTCGTCCGCGGCCCCGACCCCAGCCGCGGTCACGAATCGCCCCGAAGGCCCCCTCGATGCCGTTGTCGTGGAGGCACCGGACGACGGCCCCGTCCTCGTGGTCGTCGCGAATGGTCGGCAACGGGTAGAGGTCCGCGTTCCCCACCACATCGATCGGCAGTGGCTGGCGGCCGCCGTGGCGCTGGCACCTGTGGATGCGGTGGTGGCCATGCCGGCGCCGTCCGGCGAGCCCGTTCTGTGGGGCGTGTTTCCGGGCGAGGCCCACCGGGATGTCGTCGTGGATCTGAATCTGCGGGGTCGCCGCGTCGTCGTGGAGGGCGATTCGATCCAGCTCAAGTGCGAGAAGGCGCACGTCCGGCTCGACAAGTCCGGAAACGTAGAGGTGCGGGGCAAGGATGTTCTGACGAGGGCCGCGCGGCTAAACCGGATCAAGGGCGGGGCCGTCAGCATCAACTGACACACGAGCGCGTTCATGGCCGACTCTGTCTTCGTCAACAAGCGCTCCGTGATCCACAAGGGCAGTGCGGCTCGGTCCACGGCGTTCCCGTGCGTGAACCTGTGCCCGCCGTCGCCGCCCTCGGGGCCGGTGCCCACGCCGTTGCCCAACCTGGCGCAAGCGGCCGACCTCGCGGCGGGCGCCAGCTCGGTCACGGTGCAGGGGAATCCAGTCGCCAAGCAGTCGTCCCACATCGCACGTTCGACCGGCAATGGGATGGCCCGAAGCACGGGTGGCGGCATCGTGACCCACGTGGTGGAGGGCAAGGCCTACTTCACCAGCTATTCGATGGATGTCACGGTCGAGGGCGAGGGCGTGCCTCGACACCTGGACATGCTCACCCACAATCACGCCAGCCCTCCCGGCAACGCGGTCGGCACCATCATGGGAACGGCGACCGTGCCCACCACACCGGGGCGCCCTGCCCAGAGCGAACCCAAGCCGCGTGAGCCCGTCAAACAAGCGGTCGAGATCTTCGTGGATATGCCCGTCGAGGGGCACCCCGGCGAGATCAGCGTCGCGCTGGAAAGCCGGGACAAGGCCTACAAGCACAGCCTCAAGCTGTCCGGCGGGGCCAGCAAGACGGCCAAGCACTACGTTCTACGCTTTCCCGACGTGCTGCCCGGCAAGGCCTACCAACTCTATTACGTGGTCGGCGCGCAGCGCGTGCCGCTGTTCACGGGGTGGACTGGGTTCGCAGATCTGCGCGATCACTCGCCCGCGGGCAAGCTGGCTGCGGAGCGGGACGTCCTGACCGAGCTGTCCTGTCACCACCGTCAGGAACCGAAGGCCCCGCCCGTGTCCTCGAAGGACGACTTCATGACCTACAACCCCGAGCACGACCCGGATAACGAGGCCTGGTACACGCCTGGCGATCCGATGGCGGCGAAGAAGAGGGACTGACCCGCGTGGCAGGCACGCCTTCCCTCGGCACCGTCCTGAGTCGGCCCTTTTCGTTCACCGAGATCTGGGGCTTCGACACGCTGACGGGCGTAAAGCGCAAGCGCAGCAAGCTTGAGAAGGACCTCGGCATTCAGGCCAAATCCCACGAGGCGGTTTGGGGCAAGGCGCCCCTGCTGGCTCGGCGCGATCAACATGCGCCGGTGAGCAGCAAGTTCATCTACGCGTTCTGCCGCACGGGCAACCTGGGCACGCGCCTCTTCGGCCAGTACACCGCCAAGTCCGACGGCACGCTTCTGTTCACTGCCGGCGACGACTGCTTGGCGAAGGACCTCGGCAAGCGCCCCGCAGACACACTCGGGGGCCCCCTGCTGGCGCTGCCCCACACCGTCAACGGGGACCGCATCGCCTACTTCTTCGTGGTCGCCCGTCTGGAGCTGACGCGCGAGGCGATTGGCCGTCTGCTATCCAGCAAACCCGCCGCTCTGCCCTGGCTCGACCTGGCCAGCGATGACGTCTTCGAGCGCGATAAGAAGACCGGGCGATGGTTCCTGCCCGTGCTCGACCCGATCTCGGTCGCCTTCAACCTGCACCGCGTATACGAGCGCGCGTGCAACCTCTTCCTGCTCTACACGCAGGAGCTGAGCACGCCGCTACCTGACGGGGCCAGTGAGCAACAACGGAGCAGACACAAAGCCTCCGTCGACGAGCCCCGCAACGCCAAGACCCGCCAGCGCATGTTGGCCTATTCGCTGGGGCAGATTCTGAAAGCGGTGAGCGTCCAGAACCCATCCATCATCAACGACATCCAGGGGGCGACCCTTCACGCTGTCGTCGACGGCTACGAAAAGCGCCGCAACTTTTTCCTTCAGCAGCGTGAACGCGCGGGCGCGGCGTTGTGCCGGTACCTGATTTCCGAAGTCTTCAATGCCGTGGAGCTGTGGTACCGCGAACCCGCTGGCAGCCAAACGCGTGCGATCGAGGTGGCCTACTACCACGACTGGATTACGGTCATCGGTCGCTGTCACACCAGAATCAGCGAGTGTGCGGCCGGCGAGCAGCTGCTGCAGACCATCGTGACGCTGGTCGAGGCGGTCGAAGCCAAGTCGACACAGCTCACGACCCAGCAGGGCGAACGGGTTTACTTGTGGAGCGAGTACGCCATCCCTCGTCAGGAGGGCGCCCCCAAGATGCCCAAGCGGGTCTTTTCGACCCTGCGAAAGACGAACCAGACCGCCCAGGCCGCGGTTCAGCTCCTGGCGGAGGTGCTGCCGCGCTTCGTGCGCAAGCGGGTATCGGCGGCCGTCGCCCTGTCGGTGGCAAAGTCGGATGCCCTGCACGAGGCGGCCAAGACCGCCGCGCTCGCAGAGCAGCGCCTCGAAGCCATCCGCAAACGCGTGAACGACATTGCCGAGGTCGAGGTCTTCTCGCTCCGCGATCCAGAACGATTCGTGGCGGACAACGCGCGCCAACTGCGCAGGCAGGCGGAGCTGAACCTGGAGGCGGCCCGGGACCTGCAGTCCGACGCCGAGAAGGCCTCGAGGGCGGCACGGCAGCGTCAGGAGGAAGTGCAGACGCGACTGCGGCGTTGGGAGACGTCCGCAGAGAACATTCGCTCTGGTCCGCTGATCGGAGTGCTCACGACTCTGCGCTGCATGGCGGAGTTCGCGAATGTGGGCTGGGCGCTCATCGACCATATGTCGAAGTCCGTCGACCAGCACACCTGGCGGGACCACGTCATCCTGGCGGGCAAGGTCAGCTCATTCATTGATCTGTTCTTCGTGCCGCGCTGGAAGAAGCCGCTCGCGGCCGCCAGGGCGCCTTACGATGCTCTCGCCAAGGCCGGCGTGAAAGCTAAGGCCCCCTCGTGGCTGGTGTTCCAGGAGCGGGCACTGCGGACCTTTGGTGTGCTTTCGGCGGTCGGGGATCTCGTCAGTGCGCTCAACGAAATGGATCTGGCGAGACGACGTGGCACCGAGGAGCAATATGGTCAGGGCCTGGTCGCGATCGGCTCGCTGCTTGGTATCGGCGCGAAGGCAGCTGCCGCGGGGCCAGTGGTCGGGTTGCTGGTGCTCCTCCTCGTGGGCACAGGCTGGGCCATCACGACGTTGTGCTCGGCCAGCAACCTCGAGCTCTTCGTGCGGAACTCGTATTTCGGCGCGTCGCCCTACGGCCGTGGCGACCCCTCGTGGGCCTACAAACCTTACAGCGAGTGGAGAGATTCCAAAGAAGGGTTGGTCTGGCAGCTGGCCACGCTCTTCAACCTGATCGCCAGGTTCAGCGTGAAGGCCTATTCGCTCGCCGGCGTGGAGATCTCGCTGACCTACTACATGCCCGGCTGGAAGCTGATGATCGCCTTCGATTTCGTTCATCCCGGCGGCCGTAAGGAGAAGGGCGGTGTTGCCTTCGAGGTGGAGTTGGGAGACGTGGAGGACGGGCTGAAGTCCACGAAGACCGGAGTGCCCGAATATCTCCGCAAGTACCCCACTGCCCGCGTCTTCCTACCGCAGCAGAAGCGATCGGGGTCCATCACGTCAGTCCGGGCGGAACTGAAGAGCCTCGGCCTGGAAGTTCCCTGCGAAGGCCAGCTGTGGTGCCGGGTTTGGCTTGAGTACAGACCTCAGCATGCGGACGGAACCCCGGATCAGGCACGGGCATTGGTGGGTGACCAGAGCAAGCCCGTATCTGTCGACCGCATCACCATTCCTCCGCGTGGTCGCAAGGGAGCGGACGGGGCCTGCGTAAAGTACTTGCTCTGGCCGGCGAAGCCGGGGTTTTGGATCCAGAACACGGAGACGATCAGCAGCCTGCCTGACGACCGTGAGGAAATGAGGCTTTACGACACCTAGCTGGCCCCACTTCAGAAAGACGCCACTGCTGCCGCCTTCGCTCGTTCGATCTCCCGCTGTATGTTCTCTGGCGTGACTCGGTCTCGCTTGAGCGAACCTGTCCATCGACCGTCAGGCGCGAAGAACACAACGCGGGCGTGCAAGAAATGCCTGTACGTCCAAGACTCCGCCCGGCGAAGGAAACAGTCGTATGCGTCCCCCTGCGCCTCCGGGAGTTCAGCGATGGGCAGCCACGGCGACTTGTCCGTAATCCAGCGTGGTGGCTCGCACCCGTCGCCCCGGACGAGCTGAACCTCCGGGTGGGCCAGGAGGGAAGGTAGCCAGCGTTCCGGGTGCGAGTCTTCGTGACAGTTGTCGGTCTCGACAAGCGCGACGATCTTGCCGCGATAGCGATCCAGCCTGAACGGCGGCTTTCCGGGGAGCGCTGCTTCGAATGCGTGGATGTTGCCGAGGTCCCGGTCCTCGCTCTCCCTGTGCCAGCCGATGTTCAAGAGGCCTCGGTGGGCACGTACGATCATCAGGCGAGGGTACGGCCCCGTACACCCCTCGTTCCAGTATCCCCGGAAAGTCATGCGCACCTCGGGGTGTCCGACCGGCGACACCTCCACATGCGATATCTTGTCCTCGGATACAAATAGCAGACGTGGACGGTCGAATACCCTGTGCTGAACCAGGGTGATCTCCTCCGCTGGTGACTTATCCAGGTAGCTGATCAGGGCGTAGACGGGACCTGGGTTGTGGCTCCCTATCCAGATCACGGTGGCCGCCCCCCCCGTGAGGATCGCCATGTATAGCAGGGCATCGCCCGCAGTCCTTGGGCGAGACAGCCAGTGCCCGATGTCCTCCCTCAGGGAGGGGGTGGGCTTTCCGGCTGCGCGGGCCATTCGTTGTTCGGGTAGGTATCGCCAGCCCAGCACCACACGAGGGATCCCGAGCAGGATCGGCACGTATATGTAAGAGAGCGCCACAAGTGCAACGCGCCCGCCAGTATCGAGGGGTTGAACATCGTCGTCCAGCAGCCAGAACAACCCGAACACCGGCACGAGAAGCAGCAAATCGACGACGAAGAAGGCCAGTCTTAGAGGCACCATCAGGTGCCAGGGTCGACAGTTGTGATGCCACCATTCCCGAGCGGTTGGCCTCTGTTCGGTGAACAAGTTGGGGATGGTCATGGCCTAGTCGTGCCTGATCTTGGGCGACGTCATGGTCAGGTCGCTCTTGGCTTTCACCGTGACCTTGCCGCTGCCGTCTACGAAGACGTTCTTGCCCTTGATGGTGATGTCGCCGTTCTTCTTCAGGGTGATGCTGGCATCACCGGAGCGGATGACGACCTGATCACCGGCGTCGATGGTCAGGGCCTTGCCGACCTTGATGGCCTCGGTGCCGCCGATGGTGAGATGGCCATCTCCGTCCATGCTCACCGTCTGCTCTCCGGAAATCCGCACGGTTCGATTCCCACCCACAGACACCGTCTCGTCCTTGCCCACGTCGCGCGTGCGGTTGCCCGAAAGCGAGAGGCTCTCGTTGCCACTGACGGTTGCGGTCCTATTGCCCGCGACGTGAATCGCCTCGTCCTTGCCCACGCTCTCGGTGCGTTTGCCGGAGATGGTGATGGTCTCGTCCTGCTCGACCTGCTCAGCACGGTTTCCCGAGATGGTGATGCTTTCGTCTTTGCCGACCGCCTCCGTGCGATGGCCCGCGATCTGCGATGTCTCGTCGTTGCCCACCGACTTCTGCCGATCGTGGGCCACCTGGCGGGTTTCGTCGTTCTTGACCAGGATGTCGAGGTTCTTCTCGGCCTGGACGTAGACCTGCTCTCCGCCCTTCTTGTCCTCGAAGCGGAACTCGTTGAAGTTCTGGTCCGTGGCGCCTTTCGAGCTGCGCGACTTGATGCCACCTTGGGTTTGGCTGGCGGGCAACGGATAGGGAGGCATGTTGTCCGCGTTGTAGACGCTGCCGGTGACGATCGGACGATCGGGATCGCCATCGAGAAACTCGACGACGACTTCGTTCCCGATGCGCGGATTGAAGATGGCGCCCCATCGATTGCCGGCCCAGGGCTGCGCCACGCGCACCCAGCATGCGCTCGCCTCGTCGTACTCGCCCTCGCGATCCCAGTGGAGCTGGATGCGCACGCGGCCGTACTTATCGGTCCAGATCTCTTGCTCGGCTGGCCCCACCACCCGCGCTGTCTGCGGTCCGGGCATGGTGGGCTTGGGTTGGCGGCGGGGACGGTACGGCGTCTTGCTGGGGAGCGCCTGCAGCTTGATGCGACATCGCTCGCCGGCCGCATCATCCCCCGACTCGAACAGGGAATTGCGGAGCGAGATGGTGGTCGACGTGATCAGGAACTGCTGGTCCGCGTGGGCGTTGAGCAGGCCGAAGAGGTGCCCTGGGGCCAGGCCGCGCGCGGTCCCCTCGCCGGCGAACGTCTCCTGTCGACAGCGTTGCTCATCGAGCCGTACGCGAGCCAATCGCTCTCCCTCTTCCAGGCTCTCGCTCGCGTCGACCTCAGCCTCGTTTTCGGCCAGGGTGGAATGGCCAGGGTAGCTGTAGTGCATGGACGCGCGGTTCGCATCCTGGCCATCGCTCGCCGTCGCCTTCTTGGGCGCGGCAACGCTTTGGGATGCCTGAAGCAGGGACGCCCTGCCGCGCAAGCGGAATTCGTAGTCACCCAGCGTGACTCCGTTCGTGTGGACGGTGTGGTGAGCGGTCCAGTCACTCAGATAGTCCGGAACCTCGTGCTTCTCCAACGGTCGAACGAGCGGCACGATCTCGAACCCCGGAAACGGCTCGTGGGAGCCCTCCGAGTCCGCCAGCACGACCTCGTGCGTATCCTCCCGATGCTGGAAGTAGAAGTAGATCCCCTCGTGGGCCAGTATGCGTCTGACGAAGGCGTAGTCGGACTCGTGGTACTGGGTCAGGTAGTCCCATTTCCGGTACGGCTTGAAGAAGAGCCGTTCGCGAAAGGTCAGCCCGTAGGAGCGAAAAATGTCCGCGACCACCTCAGGCACGGTGCTGTCCTGGAAGATTCGGCAATCCCGCGTGCGCGTCAGCAGCCAGAGCTGGGGCGCCACGGTGATCCGGAAAGACGCGAACCGCCCTCGTCGGCCCAGGCGCGATGCCGCCACCACGATCCCGTTGAAGCTGCGGTCAGGATGCCCCTCGATGGGCAGATGCAAGGTCATGCTCTCGCCCAGCAGCGCCTTGAGATCGATCTCCTCGACTTCGCTGACGACCTCGATCTGGTACTCGAAGAGCTCGCTGAGTGCCTCGGTCCCGGCGACGGAATAGACCTGAAGAGCGTTGGCCGCTTGGGGCCCGCTGAGCCTGAGCGCGGACGCCGAGAACTTTGTCATGAGCGCGGATGCGGAGAACGTCATCGTGGCCTTTCCGGGGCGACCTGCACTGGAGAACGCCGATTCAGGTCTGCGTCAGTTTTCTTACCACAGGTCCCCAAAGCGGCGGCCCTCGATGTGGGGCCCGGATTGCGGGTGCCTCGCGAGGTCGTGGTGAGGCCGCTCCCGGGCCAAGGTGGCCACTGGCAGGCGCCGCGCTGCGGGACGGGCGTGCTAGATTCGCAGGGGTCTTGATGGAGCCGGGTTACTTCGATTCGCTGGGCCTCGACGACGACTTCGGTACGAAGCGCTGGTTGACCACGCGACAGGAGGCTTGGCGGCTGGTGGCCGACGGCGAGTACGAGTGCGAACCCATCCGACCCATCAGCCTGGAATCCAGCCTTCGTCGCCTCACGGACCGGGATAACCCAACCGCGGGCCTGCTCGGGCTCGTGTTGCGAACTGACCTCCTTGGCAGTGACGACGCGGCCGCGAGAGACGACGATCATCTTCTGGCACTGGTGATGCGAGCCGTGGAGACCGGCCACCTGGTCGTCGTTCGCGAGACCGGCAGACCAAAGGACGACCCAGCCGTTGAGGCCCGCGCCGAAGCCCACCGGATTGCTCGCGAGGTGAACCGCCTCGCCAAGGGGGACCTGCGCCACGGTGGCAGTCGATACACGTTGCACGCGCGCGACCAGATCGATCGCGCCGCCCTTGGTGCGACCCGACGAATGCTGTTTCCGCGCGAGGCGACGACGATTCTGGAGGGCATGGTGGGTGAGTATGCTGCCGGCGGCGAACTCGCGGCGCGACTCGTCGAGGCCAAGGCCTTCTTCGTAGGAGATGAAGCTGAGGACTGCGAACTCGTTCTCCTGCGCCACCTCGCGGAACCGTCAACACGAACCGTAGTCCAGGCCCCAGTCACGCCCTCACAGATCAGGAAGGAAAATGCGGGCTGGATTGAGATCGAACTCGTGGATGACAGGGGAGAGCCTTTGCAGCGGGGGCTGCACATCGTGCTCGCCGATGGCAGCGCGCGAGACGTGGAGACCGATGAGGCAGGGTTCGTTCGCGTAGAGGGCATTGCACCCGGCATCACCAAGACAAGCGCCGCGCGTGGGGAGGTCTCGTCCGCCTCACAGGTGCCGCAGTCCGGGTCGCCGAGCTGCCCGAG
Organism: Pseudomonadota bacterium; assembly: GCA_023438785.1. Classification (GTDB taxonomy): domain Bacteria; phylum Myxococcota_A; class Polyangia; order Fen-1088; family Fen-1088; genus Fen-1137. The sequence goes on along the minus strand of JAEXQJ010000328.1, from coordinate 3,815 downwards.
TGACTTGCCCAGCCTGCCCAGCCTCTCGAACCAGCCCGACCTGCCGAGCCATTCGGATCTGCCCAAGCTCTCGGACTTGGCGGGCCTACGTGACCTGCCCGGCCTGTCGGCGCTCTCGAAGCTCGAGCACCTGCGTAGCCTGCCCGATGTGGCCAGAGCCTATGCCGCGCTCAACACGGCCCTCAACATGGCGGGGCTGCCGACCCTGCCGGAGCTACCGCACCTCCCGAACTTGCCGAATTTGCCGAGCGTGCCGGCCCTACCCGCGCTGCCCGACATAGCCAGGGCCTATGCCGCGCTCAACACGGCGCTCGACATGGCGGGGCTGCCCAGCCTGCCAGATCTCCCGAATTTGCCGAGCCGGCGGAGTGCGCCGGCCCGGCCCAGCCTGCCCAACCTCTCCAGCTCACTCAACACGGCGCTCGACATGGCAGGACTACCCAGCCTGCCAGATCTCCCGAGTTTGCCGAGCGTGCCGGATCTGTCCACCCTGTCCGCAGCCTCCAGCGCACTCAATACCGCGCTCAACGTGGCGGGGCTGCCCAGCTTGCTGGACATACCGAACCTGCCGAATCTGCCCAGCACGCCAGACCTCCCGAGCGTGGCTGCGGCGCTGAGTGTTCCGGACATTTCGAGTGTGGCAGGCCTTAAGAAGGCTGCGAGCGCCGCCGTCGTGGTGGGCAAGGCCGTCGATTCTCTGTCGGCGGCAGCGGCCATCCTTCACGGTGGATCATCATCCTCCTCGCCTCCGGCATCGGTTCCCGTCGTGCCGGCGCCTCCGCTTTCTCCTCCTGGGCCCAAGAAGGAGACATGAACTCGATGGGCGGCTCCGACCAGGACAGATGCGAGCCGACAGTGGCGCTGGGGGAATGAACGGACGAACGAGTCGCTCCGTTGCTACACCAGCGGCTGGTGGGCTATCGTCCGAGGAATGGCGGAGCGACGGATCACCCTGGGCGAGTTGCTTCAGGGCATCGAGTTGGCGACAGGCGAGAAACACCGCCTGATCCTGTCGGTTCACGATCGAATCGAGGTCCTCGACGCGTTCTTCAACCATGACAGCGCGCTCCTGCTGCCGGATGCCCCAGCGCCGAATCCGAAAGACTGTGGTCTGGCGGAGGATGTGCCGTTCGCGAATACGGAGCTATGGCAGGCGCTTCAGGACTCTCACCCTGCGTTCGCTGAATGTGCGCGCCAGCCCTTCGATCCAGCGCAGGCCGGGCTGGAGGACCGGCGCTCTGGCGCCTCCGTGTTGCTGGCCGCCTTGCGTTTCGCGGCTGCGCACCCGAACCGTCGTCTGGTGGTGGCTGGCCATACGGACACACTCGGCAAGCCCGCGCACAACGAAGAGCTCTCCAGGCGACGAGCGGCAAGCGTCCTGGCTCTGCTGGAAGGCGATCGGGAAGCCTTTGTGGAAGCGGTCGAGTCTCATCGCAGCGGCAAGGATGACGTGGCGTTCCTCCGCTACGCCGCGCGCACCCGAGGATGGCCGTGCGATGTTCCCCCGAAGGAGGAGCCCTCGGTCGCTGACATCAGGTCGCTGCAGTGGAGCTACAACGAGGAGTTCGGCGACATCGGGAGGACAAGGCTCGTCGTCGATGGGGTGGTCGGACCGAAGACGCTGGGAGCGTACTTCGACATCATGGAAGACGACATCGTCAAGCTCGCGGGCGGAGTGGGCGCCCTGGAAGCCTTACGCAAGAAGCTTCAATACGCCGATCCGAAGAAGAAAGTCCTCGCATGCGGTGAGCGTTACCCCATCGACCAAGCCACCAAGGACGAGTTCGATTCTCAGACGAACCGACGGGTGGAATTGCTCTTCTTCGACCCGTTCGACTTGCCCGACATGAAGTCGGCGGACGCGGCCGACAGAATCTACCAGCACGGTCTTCATCCTCTGCGAACGGCAGATGTGGATGAAAGCAGCACCGACTCGCCGCCGTCCGATGACGTAGGCCGGGAGCCAGATTTCGGACTGGTTCCGGTGGAACGAGGTGAGGGTGAGCCTGCACCTCCCGAACTCGATGTGACCACGGCCCCGCTTGACGTTGAGGCCGACCCCAACGATTCGTGGGCATTCTTAGCGGCGTTGGATGAACCTCCGACGACGGTCGTGAACATACGGTGCCCATCTGCCCGCGCAGGTGCCGCCTAGGCAGAACATCTCGATGGGCCTGGTCAATTACAAGGGCAATCTGCCCGTCGCGATCATCCTGGTGTGGAGGAGCGATAAGGTCCCCAATCCCCTCAAGGACACTTCCAAGTTCCTGTACGCCGTCGCCAACGAGCAGGTGGGCGAGTTCACCGTCCGAGGCCAAGGCGGCTCCGTGGTCATCACGCGCAAGCCTCGGACTAGCACTCCGCTGTTTGATCCCAAGCTGATGACCTATGCGACAGACCCGGTCTCGGGAGAGGCGTTGGACAGGTTTCTGGCATTGCCTTCGCCGAGCGGAACCATCGAGCTGACCTTCTCGCACTTCGCGTTGTTCGAAAAATACCTGGAGCAGGCGTCGCGATCCGATTCGGACCTCCACAACCTGGCCAATCCGACCGACGCAGACTCCATCCTGAGCACGCTGACCGAGAAGCCGTTGGAGAAGACCGGGAGCGGCGATGAGCGCTTTCAGGTCACATGCAAGCAGACGACGGTCCACGTTCCTGCCCTCCCGTTCAAGTTGGTGGACAAGCGCATCGGGCCCGGCATTGGAGGGGGACCGCCCTCCGTCACGTTGAAGCTGGAGATCGACTTCCTCACCGGATTGGACGACAGGCGCCGAAAGGTGATGCGCAGTCTGATCGCCATGGACTGGACCAGTCTGGCGCTTTCGAAGCTGATGGACGAGACCAAAGCGGACCTCAAGGCCAGGATCTGGTGGACCAACGTGCTCACGTACCTGGGCAGTCATTTGGATACGGTGCGAGCCGAGAGATTCGTTCAGAGCATCTTCTCGCGCCACAAGATGAAGGCGGCGAATGCCCTGGCGAGGGACCTGCGAGCCGACATCGACCTGCACTTGATTACGGCCAACGCCTGGCTCGCGCCACGCGAAGACCCCGAACTTGAGAAGGTGCAGAACCGCCTCTCCACTGTTTTCGGGGCACTCTTTGCGAGTTCACGGATGGGGTCTCCTGTTCACCACCTGCGTGCGCTTCAGAAGGAACTCCGCCCATCCATGCGGACGTCTGCCGGCCTGTTTCTGCTCTGTGGCGTGGGCCACTGTGGCGAGCACGCCCGCGTCTCCTTCGAGATTCTGAAGAGCATCATCGACTCTCCCGGCAGCAGCGTCAGATGCGTGGTGCGGACCGGCAACGCCAACGTCGACCATGCGTTCGTCGTGTACAACCTGCGTATCACGACGGTTCTCAGCACCAGGGCCGTTTCGCCAAAGAACACCAGCCAGTTCAAGGGCTCTCCCATCAATCTTTGGGATCTGAGGAAAGCCATAGAGGGGGACCCAACGGCGATCGGATACGTGATGGATCCCTATCTGGCTCCCCGTCGCCTACCCGCGTTCCAGAAGCCCGCCAAGCACGGTGTGGGCGACTTCCCTCAGGATGAGTTCAGAAGCTTCACAGCCAATGAGCTGCTCAAGGGACTGAACAGTCCTGAGCGACGCCGCAAGAACAAGGATACGGATTTCCTCGTCTTCGAGGAGCACTACCCGGCCTTCGACGGCCTCGTGGTGGAGGTTGCGTCCGTGCCGAACATATGACGGCCAGAAGAATCGCAGCCGGCATTAGATCGGGCCGCTCCTGGAGCGCGGCCGGGATCTGCCTCCTGTTCGCGTTCGGCTGCGTGAGTGCGAAGCACCGCG
>JAEXQJ010000300.1 GCA_023438785.1 Pseudomonadota bacterium | reverse complement strand
GCCCATAGCAACGGCTCCCCAACAGAATCAGCGGGTGACCTGATTGGGGAATGGGGCAGGGGGCGGGGATGTGACTCTTGCTCGCGGACGACGTGCAGTGCGGGCGCCGCCCGGGTTTAGCCGCGTGAGCATGGAGGCGCGATTGCGTGCGGCCGTCGAACGAGCAGATGACGGCGGTCCCCCGCAGGGACATTGGTGTACCATCGAGACACAACTCGGCGGCCGGATCGCAGCTTATCGGCCAGTCATTCGGCGGACTGGAGAACGCGATGAAACCAAGTGATCTTCCGGAGGAGGCAGTGAAGGCGTGGCAGAACCCACGAAGATGGCTCGTCGGATTGGTCGGAGTCCTGATCCTCGCGGTAGTCACCACAGTCGCCCAGGAGAAGTTGAAGCTCTTCTTGGGCCTGGGCAGTCCACCTCGCGGCAGCGGCGTTCCACCGCAGGCTGGACTGGTCCTGAGCAAGCGGGTCGCTGTTCCTGGTAATCGGTTCTGGGTCGGGACAGGGATCTCGGTTCGGAAAGGTGATTGGCTGGTATTCAAGGCTGCAGGTACGTGGTGGAGTGGTATCTCTGAGAGCGGACCCCAAGGTGATTCCGGTCTTTGGGGTCTGTTTCGGCCTGCCTGTGGTGCGTGCCCGGTACCCGCGGGGAACCTTGGGGAACTCGTGGGGCAAGTAGGTGGCGACCATCCGTTCAGGGTCGGAGCCGACCACACAGAGTTGGTCTCGCAAGATGGAGAGCTTGAGCTCGCGATGAACGAGAATACGGGGTCTTGCCAACCCCGAAGACCCGGAAGTTGCTATGACGACAATCGCGGTGAAATGAATGTGGAGATCTTGCTCCATCGAGTCGAATAAGACCGTGGTCAAGGGGTAGATAGACGCATCTGTGACCTCTTGGGGTGTGTTGGTCCGATTGAAGGCCGTCACGCGGACGGGGCGTGGGCGGGGCGAGCCCGCGCGGCTGGCAGAGCTCGGGCGAGGGTCGGCCCTTCAGCGGCGGTCTAAGGTTCGTGGCCGTCGCGGCTGGGACGGCGGCCAGGCAGCGGCACGTGCCGTCGCGGCCGTGATCGGCGCCTTGAACGGCGGCGCTGGTGGCGATGGCCACGCTGGAGCTGGCGGAGAAGACGGTGTCGCTGCCCCCGGCGCTGGCGGGGGCGTTGCCCCGTACCGCTCCCGAGGATGAGCGCCTCTTCAGCTTGCTTCGGCGCGCGTACGTGGAGGCACGCTACTCGGTGGATTATCAGGTGACCGACGAGGAGTTGGTCATCCTGCGCGCGCGCGTCCTGGACCTGGCCCATCGCTCGCTGAAGGCCAGCGCCGTGCGCCTGGAGAAGATCATGGGCCCCGACCCGATGGGCAAGCTGCCGGCCGTGCCCACCGTCGACGAGGTCGAGACCATGCCACCGATCCCGGCGACCACCAATCCCAAGTCGCTGGAGGCGTGGCGGGAGGAGGTCAGTGCGGTTGAGCCATGAACGCGGGCTGCGGGGGGGGAGGCGAGGGGGCGCGAAGAGGGGCGGCAGGAAGGCCGCGACGAGGGCCTGCGGGAGGGTGAGGCGAGGCGCTGTCTGTCGTTGCTCTCGGGTCCATATCTTTTGGGGGCTGCGATTCGCAACCCGCGACCTCCCAGGAGATCACGGCCAGCAAATCCGCGCTCATACGCGTGACCGATCCGCAGGTCAGCGATGCGGACCAGATCACCCTGGCGGACGACAACGCCGGCTTTGCCTTGGACGCGTATCACAAGATCGCCGCCGAGAAGGCCAACCTGGTGTTCTCGCCGGCCAGCGTATCCATCGCGCTCTCCATGGCGTATGCGGGCGCGGCGGGCACGACGGCTGCCGAGATGGCCTCGGCTCTGCACTTCACGTTGCCGACCGAACGGCTCTTCCCGGCCTTCAATTCGTTGGACCTGAACCTGGCGTCGCGCGGGGAGGGCAAAAAGAGCAGCGACGGTGGGCCGATGCAGGTGCGAATCGTCAACGCGGCCTGGGCCGAGCGCCGTTACCAATTCCGCAGCGAATTCCTGGACACGCTGGCCAGCAATTTCGGCGCGGGGATCGACCTGCTGGATTTCGCCAAAACGACCGGAGTCGGCACGCATCATCATCAACGATTGGGTGGCCGAGCAGACCAACAACCGCATCAAGGATTTGCTGCCGCCTCAATCGGTGGACACGCTGACCCGCCTGGTGCTGACCAACGCCGTGTACCTGAACGCTGCCTGGAAAGTGCCTTTCGACACCAACTCCACCCGGGACAGCACTTTCAATCTTCGTGATGGCAGCTCTGTGCAGACTCCGTTCATGGGGGCGGACATGTTGGCGCCAGCGATGAAGGGCGCTGACTTCAGCGCCGTGGCTTTGCCCTACGATGACGATCGGCTGTCCATGCTGGTGCTGGTGCCTGACGCCGGAACCTGCGACGCCTTCGAAGGGGCTTTGGATGCCAGCAAGCTGAACAGCATCGTCGCGGCCCTGGTGAGCCAGCGCGTACTTCTGGGCTTGCCACGCTTCCGCATCGAAACCGACCAGGACTTCGGGGAGATCCTGCGCGGGCTGGGCATGAAGGCGGCCTTCCAGTTTGGTCAGGCCGACTTCTCGGGGATGGACGGCACTTCGCAGCTCTACATCGCGAAGGTTCTGCACAAGGCTTTCATCCAGGTGGGGGAGAAGGGGACCGAAGCGGCTGCCGCCACCGCGGTGGTCATCGGGGGTGGGGGCGCACCGCCCACCGGGCTGAGCATCTACGTGAATCGTCCGTTCATCTATGTCCTTCGCGACCAGCCGACCGGCGCGATTCTGTTCATGGGCCGCGTGCTCGATCCGAGCCAGTCCTAGAGCGCCGAACGGTTTGAATCGGTCGCGAAAACGCGGATCTGCGTCGCATCCCTTCGTTGCTCGTCGGTCGAATACGTCGAGTATTCTCCCTCCTCGCGCCTCGGGCTGCTCGCATCTCCGCGTTCTCGCTCGGTCTTCAAACCGTTCGGCGCTCTAGACGAGTGGCACCTCTGGCGCTGGGCCTGAGCAGAGGCTTGCCTTGGATGCTGTGGGTGGTGGGATTCGGCGGGGCTCGGTCGGCTCAGCGTAATCCGGTGTAGGATGGCTGCAGCATGGGCCGAGAGAAGAGGTCGACAGACGCGCGAGCACGCAACGCCCTGGTGGCGGTCAGCAGCGTCTTTCTCCTGACAGGATGCTGGTCTTCCGTCGACTCGGACTGTCCCTTCACCGACCATTGCGAGGGCAGGCGCATCCACACCTGCACCGGCGGGGATGAGCCCGGACAGGCGTACAAGACGCGATACTCCGACTGCGGCGAGGGCAGAACGTGTGTGGAGACAACGGCGGGCTACGGAGGACCCGAGTGCGTCTCGGAGCCGTTGACACCTTGCCAGCACAGCACCTGTGACGGGAACACCAGGGTTCTGTGCGGGAGGAGCGGCAATCTCACAGGTGGCGTCGAAGACTGTGAGGCCTCTGGTCGTATCTGCGGCGAGTCCAGCTCGGACTCGGCCTGTGTCATCGCCGAGGCTCCCTGTCCCGCGGGCAAGTCGAAGTTCTGCTCGGCCGACCACACGTTCTACTACACGGGCTGTGACAAGGGGTTCGGGCTCGCCCTCGACACGGTCTCCTGTGCCGCCCCGTGCGGCGTCTCGGTTTGCCTGGACAGCGGCAACGCCGCCACGTGCGGGGATTCACCCGTCATCGCCTGTGGGACCAGGTCAACCATCTGCTCCGCGGACGGGAAGCGGTCCTTGTTCTGCAGTCCAGCGGGGGGCTACTACTTCTGCAGCAGGGACTGCAGCGAGGCAGGGCAGCGTTGCGTGTCCAGCACGGGGGAATGCGGCTACGATATTTCCTGCCAGGCTCTGGAGTACAGCAAGTGCTCGCCCGACGGTAAGAGCGTGTACATCTGCAACGTGGCTGGCGGGTACGTCTCCTCCATCAGCGCTTGCCCCGCCGGCAAGGCATGCGTTGCAAACCGGTACGACAACGGCTCGGTAACGGCCTTTTGTCGGTGATAGGCGGCGAGCCCCAGCATGGGCACTGGCAGCGGCCGGGGCGTCGGCCGTCGGCTGACTAATCCAAGGGGCTGGGCCCTGGCACTCTGCCTGGAACGCGAAGGGCTACTTCTTCTGGGCTGACCGCGCCTGGTTCCGCGCGGCCTCGATCGCGGCGACGTCGATCTTGCCCATGGTCAGCATGGCCGAGAAGGCGCTCTTCGCCTCAGCGCCACCCGCGGCCATCGCTTCGGTGAGCACGCGCGGGGTGATCTGCCAGGAGAGGCCCCAACGGTCCTTGCACCAACCACACGCGCTCTCCTCGCCGCCGTTGCCGACGATGGCGTTCCAATAGCGATCGGTTTCTTCCTGATTGTCCGTGGCGATCTGAAACGAGAACGCCTCGCTGTGCTTGAACGCGGAACCGCCGTTCAAACCGAGGCAGGGGATGCCCAGGACGGTGAATTCGACGGTCAGCACTTCCCCCTCCTTGCCGCCGGGGAAATCGCAAGGTGCGCGGCGCACGGCGGTCACCTCGCTGTTCGGGAGGGTCGCCGCATAGAAACGCGCCGCTTCTTCCGCGTCTTTGTTGAACCAGAGGCAGACGGTGTTCTTGTGTGTCATCGAAGGTGTGCTCTCTGCCTTCCGGATGCTCGCCGTGGGCATTGCGTTTCATTCGCCGTCGGCGATCCGGTGCCTGAGGCGTATCCGAAGGGGCGCACTCAGGACACAGAACGACGCGCGCCGCAGCGGGCACCCGTCGGGCGCGGGCCAGAGAGACGACCTGCCGATGCGTTGAGAGTCTCGACTACAGGGGAGACAGGAAGGACCACACCTCGGCGGGCATCCAGGTGCTCGATTTGCCCGAGTCGACCGGTGTGAAGCCGTGGCCGCCGTCGTAGGAGCACCAGATGACCGGGAAGCCGTCCTTGCATCCCTTGTATGGAGTACAGATGTGACCGCCCTTCGGTGCGGTGGGCAGATTTTCGATGGTGCAGCCATTGGCCTTGGCAAAGAGGTCGGTTTGAGTGGCCTGCGAATTGCCGCCCACGTCGCTCAGCCCAAGGGATCCCAGGTACGCTACCGACGGGCAGGTGGATGGCGCCGAGAAACCCGGGGAGCCGGCCGAGTGGCCCACCACCGCGCGGTAAACGCCGGGACGCGAACAGGTCAGAGCCCAAGCCATGGCCCCGCCCTGGCTGAATCCCTCCAACATGACCCGCGAGGTGTCGATACACAGCTCGCTCTCGACCTTCTTCAGCACCTCGTCCGCGTAGGCCAAGTCACCGGTGAGATCCCACGCCCCACCGACGGCCGCAAGAGTCACGAAGATGGTGGTGTCCTTCGAAAGACTCCACAGTCCGAAATTGTCCTTTCCGTTTTCAGCGAGAGTGCCGCCGTACCCGTGCATGCCGATGTGAAGCCGGTAGGGCGTGTCGTTCTTGTAGCCGCTCGGCCAGCGCACGAGAAACTCGCGGCTCTTTCCACCCACGGAGATCGAATTTACGGGCGAGGTCTGACCGGCAGTCGCGCTCTTCAGCGTGGCCGGTGCTTTGCCGCATCCCTCGCTCGGCTTGGTGCCACCGGGGTTGGTATTGCCGCCGCTTCCACCCGCGGCCGAGCCGCCGGCGCCCGCCGCACCAGCGGCCCCAGCAGAGCCCCCGACACCACCGGCGCCGCCTGCCTGGCCACCGCTACCCGCCGAGCCGGCGCCGCCTGTCTGGCCACCGTTGCCCGCTGAGCCGGCGCCGCCCGTCTGGCCACCGCTGCCCCCGGAGCCGGCGCCGCCCGTCTGGCCACCGTTGCCCGCTGAGCCGGCGCCGCCTGTCTGGCCCCCGTTGCCCGCTGAGCCGGCGCTGCCACCAGCTCCAGCGGTTGCTCCTCCGGAAGCGCTCTTGCCGCCGGAAGCGGTGCCACCGCC
>JAEXQJ010000282.1 GCA_023438785.1 Pseudomonadota bacterium | reverse complement strand
AGTACAGCTTCCTCATCGACCTGGGCAGAAAGCACCCCCCGATGGATCCGCGTCTCGAGACCGAAGAGTCCGCCATCCCCGGGTGTCAGTCCCGCGTGTGGCTCGTCGCCACGGAGCAGGCTGGCTGCCTCGTCTTCAGCGCCGCGAGTGATTCGCTCATCATCACCGGAATCCTCGCCCTGTTGCTGCGGGTCTACAACCACCGCTGCCCGCGGGAGGTGGCCGAGGCCGATCCCTACTTCCTCCGCCAGGCCGGGCTGATTGCCGGCTTGTCGCCGACCCGGGCAAACGGCGTCGCCGCGATCGTGCGCAAGCTCCGGGGCTACGGTGAGCGCCACGCGGGCTGAGCGGCCGACCCGTGTGGCGAGGACGCGAGCGACACCGACCGTCTTGCCGTGGTCCGATGCGGCTAGGCTCGGTGGGACGACGGCGCCGGGCAGGTGAGCGGGGGGCGCGTCACACCCCTGCCGCGGAAACCCGCTCATCGATGGCGCTCTTGCGAGGGGCGATGGTAGGGTCCGACCATGCAATTCTGGTCCGTCCTCGCTGTGTTGCTGGATGGCGCGCGTGCCGACGTCCTGGAGTCTATGGCTCGGGCGGGCGAGTTGCCCACCATGAAGGACCTCTTCTTCGACGCGGGCGGCTTCGCCACGGCCACTTCCGTCTTCCCGACGGTGAGCGGACCGGCTCACCTGCCGTTGCTCTCCGGTGTGCACCCGGGCTCGGCCAATCTGCCCGGGATCCGCTGGGCCGAACGGCCGACCGGCAAACGCGGCATTTTCCTGGGACGAACGCGTTCGTACATGGCGCCTGGCCGCGCGCGCAAGCTCCAGCGCGACGTTCCGAGCGGGTTGAAGGCCTTGTTTTCGCACGTGCCCAACATGGCGGACGTGAACACCTGGTTCGTGCGTGGCTGTCCAGGACCGGCGCGCCGCACACGATGGAGCAAGCCGTTGTCCTTTGGGCGTGCGCTGGTCACGGGTAATTGGCACCGCTCGGAAGACCAGGCGGAGCGAGCGGTCATCGGCGCTCTGCAGGCGGGGTTTACCTCGGTGCACGCCGTGTTCCCCGCCATCGACGAATTGGGTCACCGCTTCGGGCCCCTGAGTGAGCCGAGTTTCGAGGCCTACCGCGGCTTCGATCGGGCCCTGGCGCGCATTCGCGATGCCCTGACTCGCCAGGGCACCGCCGACGAGACACTGATCGTGGTTTCCTCCGACCACGGACAGACCGCGACCCACACCCATGTGGACGCGGACGCGGTCGTGCGCAAGGTGTACCCGCGCACCCTGGCCTATCCCGAGATTTGGCGTCACCCGTTCTCCGCTCAGGCCGCGGTCATGGTGTCGGGCAACTCCATGGCCAACGTCTACGTGCAAGGGGCTGGCGGTTGGGACGCTCGCCCCGACTTCGCGGCGTCCGACTCGCAGGCGCAGGAGCTTCTGGAGAGCCTGATTCAACACAGCGCGATCGAGCATGTGCTCTATCGCGATCGCGAACCCGGCGTGTACGTGGTGGCCAATCCGCAGGGCCGCTTGCGCATCGCCACCCGCCAGGATGAGAACGGCTGGCGCCTTCGGCTCGACGTGCAAGGCCAGGATCCTTTCGGCTACGGCGCCTTTGCGCGCCAGGCCCTGTGGCGCACCCCGGACGAGCTCGCCGCGCTGACCGCCGATTCAGAGTACCCTGATGCGCCCTGGCAGATCGTGCAGTTCTTCGGCTCGCCGCGGGCAGGTGACCTGGTCATCAATGCCCGTCATGGGTTCGACTTGCGCGCGCGTTTCGAGTACCAGCCGCACAACGGATCGCACGGTGGCCTGCACCGTGACCACATGCTGGTGCCCGCCTTGGTGAACGCGGCCTGGCCTTGTCGCAGGCTGCGCACGGTGGATCTCTTCCCGACCATCCTGAGGACCCTGGGCTCCCCCGTGCCATCGGGTCTGGATGGCGTGCCCCATGAATTGGGCGACGCGCGGCCACTCGAGTTGAGGAGCCTCCACTGCGGCGACGGGCGCGCGGCAAGAAAGGAAGGCAGCGGGGCTGAGCGGGCCATTCACGGCGATGGTCCGCAACCGCAACGTGACGTGCACGACGACACCGATGAACGGATTCAGGCCGAGGAACCTAGAAACAAGAAACGAAGTTCCCTCTGAAACGCCGTCGTGCCGGCACTACGGCCGTGACGAAGTCGGCCGCGTTGAGTAGATCGACGACGCCTGGGCGAGCGTGCAGTTCATTCTCGATCACGCGCGCCTCTCCATGAGGCGGTCGTAGTGCTCCCAGTGCAGCTTGCCCACGTTGTTCCAGTGGGTCCGAACGGCGAATTCGTCGACCTTGGCTCGCAGACGGGCGGCCAACTCGTCGTCACGAAGCAGCCTGCTCATGGCCTGGGACCATTCGCCCCGATTCTTCTGCCCGGCCACCAACGCCGGGTCGATAGCCTCCACCTCGTCGAACTTCGGGATGCGCGAGCAGAGCATGAGCTTTCCCATGGCGGCGGTTTGGTGAACGACACCGCTCACCGAGCTGTAGTCCTGAAGGTACGGCATGGCCACCACATCGGCCGCGCCGAACACCTGGGCGACCTTCTGTTCGGGCACGTAGCCACCCCAGAAGTGGCTTCGCGCTCCCAGGCCGAGCAGGCGCGACCGGAGCCTCAGGTACGTCACGTAGCTGGCCCAGAGGCGACGGCGCGTGTGGCCAGCAACCAGGAGAACGGCGTTCGGGATCTGACGACTCACGTCGCGGAAGACATTTAGAAGGAACTCGAGCCCCTTGCCCACCCAGATGTACCCGAAGAACAGGACCAACTTGCTGTCCTGGGGAAGGCCAAGCGCGGCTCGGCATTCGGCCTGGTCGGGCTTGGGCATGGTGGGGGTGCCATGCGGGATGACCGCGATGCCTTCAGGCGAGAGGCCATGAGAAACGAGATCCGCCTTCATGCGCGCGCTGTGCACGGTGATGAGCGAAGCCTGCTGCCCAATCGCCCGGTCGAAGGCCCCCACGGTGCGCTCGGGCCGGAAACCCGTCCGCCAATGCTCGGGGTAGATTGAATGCATGTTGACCACAGGACGCACGCCCACCGCGCGCAAGGAGGCAACCAGGCGCGGGAGGCGGTTGTCGTCGCCGAATAGATCAGGCGCGTACTGAATGACCAACACGTCGACCTCGTTTTCCTTCGCCGCCTTGGTCACGTCCTCCACGTAGTCCCGATCACGTCGATAGCAGGGCACGCACGCGTAGGCCTCGGTCTGCACGCGATCTGACCCCTCTTGCCCCAGCACCAGATGGCGCACGTCGCGACTGGCGCGCATGCCGAAGATCAAGTCATTGGTGTAGTGAGACAGCCCACCGGTGATGGGCCAGAAGGTCGTGAGGTGCGCGAGCTTCATGTGGGTCTAGTTTGCTGCGCGGTGATCCATGGCGCTACCCCTGGGCCGCAGGCGGGGAGCTACAGGGTAAGAGAGCAGAGAAAGCGAGCCGAGGAAAGGGGCTCTCTCGTCGGAGGCCAGGTGGGGTCACGGCCAGCTCAGGCCATCCGCGCCGGACGTGCGTCTTTCTGGGCTCGGCGGCCGAGCAGGAAGGCGCGCCAACGCCGGTGCCGCGCCGCGATCTCCTCGGCGTACGCCGCGTAGGTGGGATCGATGCTCGCCAGGTGTCTCTCCTCGGTGCGCGCTCGCAAGGTGTACACCAGGGCGAGGCCAGCCAGGAGGAGGATGTTGCGCACCATGCGCTCGGGGCCGCGCGTGTCGGCCCAGGGCAGGCTGATGAGGAAGAAGGCGGCGATCTTGGTGATGTACGCGGGGTGCTTGGTCAGGGCATAGGGACCGCTGCGCACGATCCCCCGATGCGTAAGGTTCGAGAATCGCATCCCGAACACGATGGTGGCCCACACGAAACCCGTCTCGAAGAAGAGGATGCCCAGCCCACACAGGTAGAATCCAAAAGACCCCGGCGTGAGGTAGCGATCCCAGGACGTGTCCGACCAGTAGCCGAGGTATTGATCGCCCACCAATTTCCAGAAAGGCATGTAGCAGACCAGGGCCGCCACCC
>JAEXQJ010000280.1 GCA_023438785.1 Pseudomonadota bacterium | reverse complement strand
GAGGAACCGGTGGCACAGCCGAGACGGGCGGAGTCTCGACGGGTGGAAAGGGCGGCGCGGCGACCGGCGGCACGGCTGGCCAGGCAACCGCCGGCACAGGCGGCACGGCAAGTGGTGGCACGTCGAGCGGCGGCGCGGGGGGGACGGCAACGGGCGGCACGGCAACCGGCGGTACGACAACGGGCGGCACGGGCGGCACGTCGAGCGGCGGCGCCAGCGGTGGGGCCAAGTTCGTCGGCAACATCTCGACCTCTAACGGCGCCACGGACATCGGCAGCCTGAAGTTCGCCACCTACTGGAACCAGGTCAGCCCTCAGAACGAGGGTAAGTGGGGCTCCGTGTCGAACGCGAAAGGCCAGTACAACTGGGGTTCTCTGGACACCTTGTACAAGTATGCGGAGGCCAACAAGATCCTCTTCAAGCAACACACCTTCGTCTGGGGGGCCCAGCAGCCCTCCTACGCCTCCAGCATCACCGAAGCCGACGTGAAGGACTGGATGACCCAGTTCTGCAAGCGCTACCCCAACACCAAGATCATCGATGTGGTCAACGAGCCGCCGCCCCACACGACGCCGGCCTACGCCAACGCCATCGGTGGCGGCACCAACGGCAATTGGGCCTGGATCGCCAATGCCTTCAAGTGGGCGCGCGAGGCCTGTCCCAACGCCATTCTCGTCCTCAACGATTACAACAACATCGAATGGGACCAGGACAACAGCCACTTCATCGACATCGTGAACGCCATCAAGCAGGCCAACGCGCCCATTGATGCGATTGGGTGTCAGGCGCACGACCTCGACCACAAGAACAACAGTGGCGCCCTCGACGTCACTCCGGCCGGGGTCAAGACCAGGCTTGATAAGCTCATCGCCGCGGTGCCCAGCGTCTACATCACCGAGTTGGACATGAGCACGAAGGACGACGCGGAACAGCTCAAGCTCTATCAAGACTATTGGCCGATGTTCTGGGACAACGCCAACGTGAAGGGCATTACCCTCTGGGGATGGGTCGTGGGAACGACCTGGAGCCTGGCGCCGGACAGCGGGCTCATCACCCGCGATGGCCAGAAGCGCCCCGCGTTCGAGTACCTGCTCAAGGCCATCGGTCGCGAATAGTTGGCCTGCCCACCAGGGGCTCGCGTTCGCGGGCCCCTGGGCGCGCCTTTCGGTTTCGGAGCGAGATACACGAGTTCATGAAGAGATTCACGAGTTCATGAAGAGGCAAGCACACACGAAGGCATGGATAATATGTCTGGGCAGCCTGGCGCTCGCGCTGGGCTGCACGCGCCAGGGCGAGCGCCGCTCCGACAAGAAGCCGGCCCTCATCCCCCATCTGGCCGCCAACTCGCCTGCCACCGCACCGCCGATCCGCGAGCCTCACGTTCGGGAAGGTTCGGCGCCCGTGCAGCTGATGGCCGACGCATCCTCGCCCTACATCGCGGGCCTGGCCGTCGAGCCCGATGCCATCTACCTGTTCACGGAGCGCCTTGCCTACCGCATCGTGCCCGGGGCGAGTCCGCAGTCGATCCCGATCGATGGCGGGGCCGGTGCCGCGGTGAACCGCACGGACATCATTTACTGGTCGAAGGGCGCGATCTGGAAAATCCCCAAGATCGGCGGAACGGCGCGCCGGATCGCCGCGCTGCCACACCAGCCGCAGTTCTTCATGACTGCCGGCGACGATCTCGCCTGGCTCGACATGCCGGCCCGAGATCAGTTCGTGATCCAGACGCTCGACGGTCGCGGCGTTCGCACGCTCTTGCACCATGACGGGCGCATCGAGACCGCGGCCATGGATGCGGGGCGGGTCTACTTCGTCAGGCGAGAGGAGTCTTCATCCTGGCGCATCGGCAGCGTCTCCGTTCGCAGCGGAGAGATCCGGTACGCCTCGGCGAAGAGCGGCCCAACCCCGGCCAAGCTCGCGGTCGACGGCGACGTCTTCTACTACGACCTGGATTCCAACGAGATTCGCCGGCTGTCGGCGGATCTGTCGCGCGAGGAGGCCCTGACCAACGCGCTGACCTGCTCGCCCATCGCCGTGGGGGCGAGGATTTACTGCCCCAACATGGAAGGGCTGTACGATCTGCCGCGCCAGCCTGGGGCCAAGGGCACCCGTGTCTTCGCTGAGCCCCGCCGCATCGCCGCCGTGGCGGCCAACTCCAACCTTCTCGTGTGGCTCGCTGATGCAGGCCCGGATCGCCTGAGCTTGATGATGCTGCCGTTGGTGCGCGACGAATAGGTGGGGCCTGCCTCAGAACGCGGGCGTGCTGGCGTGCAGGGCCGCGCGATCGAGGATGGAACGGTCGCGCACTTCGCTGAGTAGCACCCAGGCCGCCGCGACCTGGCCTCGTTCGGCCGCGCCACGCGCCCGCGCGAGGAGATTGGCATCCGACTGGGGGAACAGGCGCAGGCCCAACCACAGCAGGGTGGGGCCACAGGTGCGGCATGCCGAGGCCATGACTTCGTCGATGAGGTGGGAGAGCTCCGGGGCGTTCAGGCCCGGCCGGGACAAAGCGGCCTGCCAGCGGGCTGACGTGCCCTGGGGCAGTCTGCCCTCTGCTTCGGCGCGTAGGGTCGCCGTCTTGAACAGACCCGCGGGCCCGAGCAGACTGCTTCGCTCCATCTGGGCCGCGCGCAGATAAGCCCCCGAGGCCTCGCCCCACCTTCGTTCGTGGAGCGTGGTTTCGCCTAGCTTGAGGTGCGCGAAGACGGCGCTGGGCTGCGCCTGGGTGGCCCGGTGCCAGAGGGAGAGCGAATCGTGCCAGACCGCAACGAGGCGCTCGGTGGTGACCGACTCGGCCGAGAGCAGGGCCAGGATCAGAATGGCCACCGGCGTGCGGGCCCGCCGTGCCAGGGTCGCGAGCAGGGCTGCCACGGGAAAGAGTAGCGCCAGCAGCGCCGGCAGTACGTAGCGATCCGCGAAGCGCCAGTACAGCGGGATCAGGTTCGAGACCGGCAGCAGGCAACCGAAGAAGCCCAGCCCGGCGAAACGGGCCGCGAGCGGCATGCGGCGCCACAACAGCGCCATGGCCAGGAGCGCCGTGCTGAGCACCAGCCCCGCCGTCATCTGTCCGGCGGGCGCGGCGGGGTAGATGGGCGACAAATGCTGCGGCCAGGCCACGCGTCCTGCATACAGGCCCAGGGTGCCCAGCACATCCAGGGGGAGGGACAGCGGCCGACCGGGCGGGATCATCTTGCTGGTCTGCCAAATGAGGGGCACGGGCAGCGCGAGGGCCAGGCCGATGACCGCATAGGGCAGGGCGCGGCGCAGGGCCAGGCGCAAGGCGCGCTGGCGGGCGTAGCGTTGCCAGGCGAACACGAGCACGGGCAGCACGACCCAGGCTGTCTTGGTCAGACAAGCGGCCAGACCGAGAAGCGGGCCAGCCAGAGCGGCGCGCCGACCGCGGGGCTCGTGGTCCTCCACGTAGAGGGCGGCTACCGCGAAGAGCAGGCCCAGCACCTCCTTGCGCGCCGTGACCCAGGCCACCGATTCCACGGCCAGGGGATGGGCGGCCAGGAGCAGGCCTGCCGCGAGCGCGGGCCATGGCCCGGTCACCCGCCGCACCAGCAGGAACGCCCAGGCGAGCGCGACCGCGAAGAGCAGCACGTTGAGGGCGTGGAAACCCGGCGCCCAGGTTGGCCACAGCAAGCGATCGGGCAGGTAGGCCAGCAGGTGAAGCGGGTGATAGGCCTCGAACTGCACGCGAGTGAAGGCGGCCCTGATGTAGCCCCACACGCTACCCTGGAACAGCGGGTTGCCTGTGATGAAGCGATCGTCGTCCCAGTTCACGAAACCCGCGCGCAAGACCGGGGCGTACAGGGCGACAACGGCCAAGCCGAGCCCCACACACCAAATCCACGGCTTCGTCGCGGGGGACGGGGGCTCGGCTGGGGTCAGGGGAGGGCGCTGCATGCCTAATCGCCGGAGATCCGACCGAGAAGCGATGAGGGCAGGTGAAGCAAAGACGCGGTCTTTCGACGGGAGGCAAAGCCTTCGCTGCTTCGGCACGGACGCCGCCGAAGCCAGCAGGAGATTACCGTGATGCTCACTCCACGCGCACGTCGTAGTTGCGCACGACCGTGCTGCCTGAGCCCCGAACCACCTCGTTGCCCAACTCCAGATCCACCACGTACTCGCGAGGCGACAGCAGGCCTTTGCCCTGCAGGTAGGCGATCACCGCTCCCAGGTCGAGCGGGCCGCTGAGCTGCGGCTCGATGGCCACCAGCGAGACGATCCCCCAGCGGTTGCTGCTGCCGCCTGAGGCATCGCCGTGGTGAGGGTTGTGGTAGACGGCGAACTCCTTGCCGTTGATGGTCGCCATGTCCACGCGGCTGCCCGCCGGGCTCATGCGATCGCTGGCGACCCAGATCATGACCTCGTGGGTGATGCGCTCTTTGACCACGGGCAGCCCGGACACGGTCCAGAACTCGAAGGCCAGGTTGTACGAGCCCGAGGCGCTCATGGTCACGTCGTAGTCGACCACCAGGCGCTTGCTGCCCACCTGAAAGGGGAAGCCCGAATTGGGCGCGATCGGGCCTTGCCAGGGGCTGTGTCCCACCAGGACCTCGGGATAGGTGACCACGTTCGTGCTGTCGCGCCATTTCCAGACCCAGCCGAACACGGGTTTGCCCTCGTGCTCCTTGAGGAACACCTTCTGGCGGTAGGGGCCCGAGGTCGCACCCTTGTTCCACGGGTTGTTGAAAAGACGGTATTTACCTTGGAAGGTGGCGGCGGCCCAGTCCGCGTCCGAGGCAAACACCGTCGTACCGGGGATGCCCGCCAGACTGAAATCGCGCGTGCCGCCCGAGGCACAACCCAGGAGCGTCAGACTCGCGAGCACGAGGCCACATGTTCTCATGGCTCACGAGAGTACCGCATCGGCCGGTTCGAGGATGCGAATGCCTCAGTGGCAGGCGACGGTCCCGCCCGCCATGGTGCCGGCCAGGAACATGCAGAAACCCATCTTGGCGGCACACGACGTTATGAACGGGATTTCGACGAAGAGATCCGAGAGGATCGACATGGCCGTCGTGTAGTCGCCCGCCAAGCAGGCCTTGCGTGCGGCGCGTTCAGCAGCTTCGCGTTTCGCCGCCGCGCTGGGACGGGCGGCCTCGGCAGCGGGGATCCCGGCGAGGGTGAGGCAAACCACGGCGGTGCAGAGGGCTTTTGCAGAGGTCCGTGACATCGGGCCGCATCCTGCTGTCTTGCCCCATACTTGGCAAGGGGCAGCCCCGCCCGCTTTCGACTGGTGATGCAGCGGGGTGCTGGGCTACGGCTTGGCGACCTGGTCCAGGGTGTAGCCCGAGGTCACGGCGCGGATCATAGCCTCCAAGATGGTCGGGTAACGGACCGTGTTGTTGCTGCGGTTGAGCAGGCCGAAGGCCTCCGCGCCCGAGCTGCCCGAGTTGTTGTCCCAGTAGATGGGAACGATGCCCGCGTCGTGGGCCGCCTTGGTCACGTATTCCATGTAGTAGCGGCGGTACTTCTCGTAGCCGGTTTGGTTGACCGCCCCGTATTCGCCCCAGATCACAGGCAGACCCTTGTCGATGTAATTGGTCTTGAGCTTGGCGATTTGGGTGCGGACGTGGTCCTCCTGGCCCCAGGTGTTGATGCCCGGGTTGCCCGCCCCCCAGGCGTGGTCCTTGCCCTGCCCGGCGTAGTCCCAGGGATCGTAGAAGTGGGCGCTCAGGATCAACTTGCCGGACGTGGTGTCCTTCGGCGTCTTGAAGCCGGCCACCGTGTGGTCGACGTTGGTGTTGTAGCCCGGCACGACCAGGCAGCGCCCCGAGTTGTTGCCGCCCGTGCCGCGCACCGTATCCACGAAGATTTGATTGAGGGCGTTGATTCGGTCCAGATAGGCCTGCTTGGGAGTGGCGTAGTCGACCATGACCTCGTTCATGCCCTCGAAGATGAGGTGGTCGCCAAAGGCCTTGAAGCGCTCGGCGATCTGCTGCCACATCTTCTGGAGCTGAGCGTCCACCTTTTGATTGTTGGCGGTGGTCACTTGGCCCGAGCCGTCTACCAGGGTGAGCCACCGGCCCGGGGCGGCGTTGCCGCCATCGTGGTGGATGTTGATGATGACGTACAGACCCTGGTCGAGGGCATACTTCACGACCGTTTCCACGCGCGCGATGAAGGTGTCGCGAATCTTGTAGTCGGGCGCTGCGCCAAATCGGCCAACCCAGGTGACCGGAATGCGCACCACGCCGAAGCCAGACCGCGCGACCAGTCTGAAGATGTCGGCCGTGATCACGGGATTGCCCCAGGCCGTCTCTGCCTGGGTGTCCGAACTGCTCGCGGAGTTGGAATCCAGGGCGTTGCCCAGGTTCCAGCCGAGCTTCATGGCGGCGACCGCCTCCTGGGCCGTGCCCTGGGTGCCGGAGGTTCCGCCATGGCTCCCCGCGCCCCCCGCGCTGCCGCCGCCCGCGCTGCCGCTGCCCGCGTTGCCGCCGCCCGCGCCGCCACCGCC
>JAEXQJ010000155.1 GCA_023438785.1 Pseudomonadota bacterium | reverse complement strand
GGGGAGTGGTGGACGGACAAGTGGGGGGGCCAGCGGCGCCGGCCGGAGTGGCTCGGCTGGTTCTGGCCAGGGGGGCGAATCCGGTTCTGACCAGGGCGGTAACGAGTACGGAGGTGAAAACGGCGGTGGGGGCTCCGGCGGCGGAGACACGCCGTCAGATTCGCCCACTTACCATTCTCCTTGGGCGGTTGCTTACTCCAGCGATGGCGCACTTCTGGCGGTCAGCGACGCGAGCGCGGGCGAACTCGCCCTTCTCGATGGCAAGGCCGGCACGTCGTTGCGCACGGTGGAGCTTGCGGGGGCACCCAAGGGCCTGGCGTGGTCGAAGGCCGGATACGTCCTGGTGGCGGAATACGACGCGGGCACGGTAGCCGAGGTCGACGCCGAGGCGGGGTCCGTCCTTAGGCGTTTCGACGTGGGCCCAAAGCCAACCGACGTGGCGTTGAGCGCAGACGGCTCGAAGCTGGTGGTTCCAGATTTCGCCCTGGCCCAGGTGCGCATCCTTGAGAGCGCTACCGGCAAGACCCAGGCCACGGTGTCCGTGGAGCGCTATCCGTTTGCCGTCGCGGTCACGGGGAACACTGCGGTTGTGTCGCACCTGCTGGCCACGGGAGACGCTACCAAGCCTGACGCCGCTGCTTCGGTCTCCCTGGTCGACGTCGCCGAGGGAAAGGTCACGGCCTCGATCAAGCTCCCACCGGGCTCCACGCTCGTTCGAGGGGTACGCTGCTCACCCGACGGCAAATGGGCCTACGTGGTCCACGCTCTGGGGCGCATGAATGTCCCGACCACCCATCTCCTCAGGGGCTGGGTCTACACCAACGCCCTCTCGATCATTGATATGTCCAAGAAGAGCGTCTACGCGACTACGCTGCTCGACCGCATCAGTGAGGGTGCAGCCGACCCCTGGGGCGTGGATGTGAGCTCCGACGGCAAGACGCTTTGGGTTTCCGCGGCCGGTGTGCACCAACTTCTTCGGGTGGATCTCGGGACGTTGCACAAGCTCCTGGCGGGTCCCATCCCATCCGAATTCGTGCGCGCGGGCGGGAAGACGCCGACCACCTACAACCGGTTCAAGGACGGCTACACCAAGCCGCTCTCCGATGTGTGGTTCGAAATCGCCGCCGATCCCACCAAGCGGTCGCTCCTTGCTGATGATCTCGGTGCTCTGTATGGCGCTGGCGTGCTGCAGATCGTTCGGCTGGCCCCGGCGCAAGGGCCTCGCGGGGTCGCCATCTCCCCAGACGGCAAGCAGGTCGCGACGGCGATCTACTTCGGTGGCCAGGTCGGCATTGTCGATGCTGCTGCTGTTCGGATTAGCAAGTTCGTCGACATCGGCACACAACCGGACGAGGACTGGTACCGCCAAGGGGAGCGCCAGTTTCACGACGCATCCCACACCCTGCAGGGGTGGCTGTCCTGTGCCACCTGCCATCCCGACGGTCGCACCGATGGCCTCAGCTGGGACATGTTGAATGACGGGGCGGGGAACCCCAAGAACACCCACACCATGCTCTATTCCCCGAACACGCCTCCGGTCATGTCCCACGGGCAACGCGCGACCGCCTCCGTGGCCATCACGGCGGGGTTCAAGAATATCCAATTCATGCAACCAGACCATGCCGCGGAGGTGGCGGTCGGGTACTGGCTAAACGCCCTCCGCGCGGAGCCTTACGGCAAGCCAGGGGCGAAGAAGTCTGAAGCCGCGAAGCGCGGAGAGGCGGTGTACAAGAAAGCCGAGTGTGATTCCTGCCACTCCGGCCGCTACTACACCGATCTAAAGCCGCATGACGTGGGAACCAAGGGCGCGACGGACCTTCCCTCAGACAGCCCTGAGTTCTACACGACGACCATCGCGGATATGTGGCGGACCGCCCCCTACCTGCACGACGGGTCGGCTTCAACGCTAAAGGACGTTGTTACGACCAAGAACGTCGGCGACAAGCACGGCAAGACCTCCAACTTGTCGTCGCAAGAAATCGACGACCTCGTCCAGTACATGCTCGAGCTGGACCCGCCCGTGCCGGAGAAGGTGGACGTGTTTCCGCCCGGGGATCCGGCTTCTCCTCCCAAGGTCGCCATCAAGGGCGTGACCCCGACCGCCACGAAGGGCGGCCTCGACCTCACCGATCCGAGCCTCGCCGCTCTGGACAAGATTCTCTTCATCAAGCGCGATTACCTGCCGACCAACGACAACGGCAGAGGCGGCCATATCTGCGATCAGTTCCATGGCTTCAACCAACAGAAGGGCGGCGGGCTCTTCATCCTGGAAAACGTCCTCTCTGGCCGCCCCACGGAGAAAAACGTCCTCGCCGCCTCGACCTGCGCCAACGGCCCGCACCAGGGCAAGCGACTCGAAGGCGGAGCCTTCTTGTCTCCCGACCTCAGCTATGACGGTAAGCAGATCCTCTTCGCCTACACAGACGTCGGACAGTCTGGCACCTGGAACGAGAACTCTGTCTTCCACATCTTCAAGGTCAACGTTGACGGCTCCGGGTTGACCCAGCTGACCCAAGGCAAGAACAACGACTTCGACCCCACGTGGCTACCCGACGGTCGCATCGTCTTCGTTTCAGATCGTCGCGGAGGATACGGTCGTTGCCATCCACGACCAGTGCCCGTCTACACGCTCTTCATGATGAAGGCTGATGGCACGGGAATCGAGCCGCTCAGCTTCCACGAGACGAACGAGTGGCAGCCCAGCGTGGACCGCAACGGACTCCTGGTCTACACACGATGGGACTATGTAGATCGCGGATCCAATCAAGTGCACCACCCCTGGGTGACCACGCCTGATGGACTCGATCCGCGGGCCACGGTCGGCAACTATGGAATCAAGTCAAACGTGACCCCGCGCGCGGTGATGAACATCCGCGAGATCCCGGGGACAAATAAGCTCGTGGGTACTGCTGTGGCCCACCACCAGCAAGCCTATGGCTCAATCGTCATGATGGATCAGGACATCGAGGACGACGACGGGATGGCGCAGTACACGGTCATCACGAAGGACGCTGGGTTTCCTGAATCCACCGTCGGAACGGACTCCGACCACAAATACGCCACGCCGTGGCCCATCGACGAGACCCGCTTCCTCGTCGTGCACGATCCGGACAGCAACGCGCACGGCCTGTCCCAAAAGAGGTTCGGTATCTACCTCATCGACAACAAGGGCGGCAAGAAGCTGCTCTACAACGATCCCTCGCGCTCCTGCCTCGATCCCATCCCACTCGCCCCGCGCGAGACTCCTCCGGTGGTGCCCATGAGCCGGACCGGAAAGTCGACCGATATGGCCGAGGTCAACGTCCTCAACGTCTACGACAGCATGCTCCCCATGCCGTCCGACGTGGAGATCAAGGCGCTCCGCGTGGTGCAGCTCTATCCCAAGTCCACGGCCAACACGATTGCGCCCAAGCTGGGGCATGGTGCCGTCCTCTACAATGACCAGAATGGGCGTGGCTCGCTGGGCACGGTGCCAGTGGAGAAAGACGGCAGCGCGCACTTCTATTTGCCGCCGGGCAAGCCGGTGTACTTCCAGGCCCTTGACGCCAACGGCCTAGTCGTGCAGTCCATGATGTCCGCCGCCTATGCGGTTCCCGGTGCGACTCGGATCACCTGCCAGGGTTGCCACGAGAGACGCTACCGGGCCCCGAAGGCGCGCGGACAGATGCCCATCGCCTTTGCGAGGGCGGCTTCGACACTGCAGCCCGAGGCTGACGGGAGTAATCCGCTGTCCTACGCGCGGCTGATACAGCCCATCTGGGATAAGAACTGCGTGAGCTGCCACGGGACGGCGAAGCCGGGGGACCTGAGCAAGGGCAACTACACGAGCAACCCCGACCGTTTCTACAGCTCGTACGTCAACCTGAAGCCCTACCTGAGTTTCTACAACTTCGACTACGCCTTCGGGCCTGTCATAACCACGCCGGGCAAGTTCGGCGCGCGCATCTCTAGGCTCTACCCCTTGCTCAAGGGGGGCCACCAGGGCGTGAAGCTCTCAGACGCGGATCTCCGGACGATCGCCATGTGGCTCGACCTCAACTCCGATATGTATTCCGACGACTTGAAGAGAGATGCGCAGGCGAGCGGCCAGGCCGTCACGCCAAGCCTCGAGTAGGTCATCGCAAGCAGAACGGATTGCTGATCACGTCGCCCCCGGCGGGCCAACCGGGGGCGGCGTCCCGTACTTGGGCTGCAGCCAGGCTGTGAGTAGGACCGGGAGCCTAGTTGGCTCGCTTGGCTAAGAGCAGCCCGTGGTGACGGTCCGACGAAGCCGTCCGGAGTGGGTTCGGCAAGCTCGCTGCCTCGCGACCGCCTCGAACCGTCCTGCTCCAGAGCGCGGAGACGGCGGCTGCCTCGCCCCTCGCTCGTGGAACCGAGGGGCGTGGCACCCAACGACCTGCCCAGGCCTATCCGGGCAACGCCTACTCCGTTACGGGGGCGAGGACGCCGTTCACGTCGTCGTGGAGCTTGGTGGTGTCAAGGCCGTCCAGGACGATGACGCCATGGAGCGAGGACACCATCTGCGGATCCTGCTTCCAACTCCAAACCAGCGCTCCCTTTGTGTCGTATTCCAGGAGCTGGATGCCTTTGCCGCCATTTCCGCCACCATGGCCTTCCCAGTTTGTGACCACGAAGTGACCGTTCGACAAGACCTGGAATCCAGCATAGAAATTCGGAGCCAGGCGGGCCGCGTCGGGCTGGCTCTTTCCGCCAATCGTGGTCAGCACCTTCTTCGTGGTCTGGTCGACGACGAGGATCGCGGAGCCGTACCCGGAGGTGACGGCAATTGTTCCGTCGGGTAAACGCAAACCTTGGAAGACCCAGTCTCCGCCCGGAACGTTCATCTCCCAGACAGTCTGCTTAGCCCAAGTGACCTCGGCCAGCTTGGCCCCGATAGCGATCAGGAAAGTGTTCTGTGGCGTCCGCCGAAACAGGCGTAGCTGCGAGTAATTCGTGAAAGTCACCTTGTGACCCGCCACGGGTGCATCTTGGCCGTTCAATTCCTGCAAGGTGACCCCGCCATCCGAGTTCGATCCGAGGATGGTGTTGCCATTAGGCAGCCGGCGCAGGCTCTCCACGCCGCTGAACTTGCTGACTTCCTTCTTGACCTCGCCGGTCTTGATGTCCAGTTCCACGTAACCCTTGGCTGTGGACGCGGCGACCCGGTCCCCCCCCACGAGCTGGATATCGCGCAGGCCGTCCCCATACTTGTTGGGATCGTTGAGCTGAGTGCTCCAAAGCGCCTTGCCGGCATCCAAGTCGACAAGAAGAACGCGCCTATTGCCTTCGTCACACAGGAGCACTCGGCGGGGATTGCCAACTAGGTTCGCATCCGGTGCGGCGAGGTCCTTGGCTCCTCCATCGTTGCCTGCCGATGGCTCCACGCCACCCCCCTGGCCACCGAGGCCCGCCGCTCCGCCAACCCCGGCGTCGGTCCGTGGATCCGTGGTTGCGCCACCCTGGCCAGACCGGCCACCCGATCCAACCGGGACACCACCCTCGGGGGAGCGGCCGGCCTGTCCGCCTTGGCCATTTCTGCCGGCGAGACTGCCTCCGCTCGCTCCGGCTCCGCCGATCCCGCCCGCTCCTCCTTGGCCCCCGGCGGCCCCTTGGCTCTGGCCGCCACTCCCTCCCGTGGTCGGACTCTTCGACTCGCTCTTCGAATTGCACGCAGCCGTGAAGAGAATCGCGGCCGTCAGAAAGGTTGCCCAAATACGCATCGCCAGGCTCCGTGGGGAGGTGCGGTGCCAGCCTCGCGCCGAGAACACGTCGCTGCACCGCCAATGTATCTGTCGCTACACGATACCACTGGCAGAGCACGCCTCCCCATCAGATTGGCGTCGCGCGGGCAGGCTCGGGAGGGCGGTCCGCCCTGACACTCGGTCTACAGAGACGTGAAGAACGACCACACGTCCTCGGGCACCCAGGTGCACGGACACGAATCCGAGCAGGTCTTGGGAGCGGTGGCGCATGAATTCCACAGGTCCGAGGTGCCGTCGACGACGGCGTTGCCGTGACCTGATTGGTGCACGCACCAGCGGAGGGGATGCCCGCTCGAGCATCCGGAGTAGTTGGTGCAAACGTGTCCGCCGGACTTCAGGTAGGGGGGCGGTTGCGGTGGCTGCGGTGGGTTCTGAGCGGTACACCCGTTGTTCTTGACGAACCGATCACGCATCGGCGTTCCCATGTCGATGGTACAGGTACGGTCGGTCAGGCCGGCCATCTGCCAGTAGGCGATGGGATCGTTCCCGCCATCGCACCCGCTGAGCACAGCCCCGTCGTAGATGGCAACGCCGCGAAAGACCTTGGCGCGACCACACGCAATGGCGTAGCTCATGCCGCCGCCGTAGCTGAAGCCGTTGGCGAAGATGTGTGTTGTGTCGACGCAGTAATTGTCTTCGATCAACTTGACCATATCGTCGACAAACCTCAAGTCCTGCCCACCGGAATTCCCCCAACCGTTGCCCAATCCCTGGGGCGCGACGAAAATCGCGCCGTTTTTCGACAGCTTCTGAAGCCCGAAGTGGGACATGTTGTACCCATTCGAGCCTCCGCTATCGACCTCTTTGGAGTTGCCGCCATTCCAGTGGAATCCGAAGATCAACCAGTAGGGCTTTTCCTTGTCGTAGTTGTCAGGGAGCCTCATCGCGAAGCCCCGATTCTGGCCGCCACTCTGGATGGTCACGTAGCCGCCCTCGCCGAAGCCGTTCGGCGGCTCGTTGGGGACTGCGCCGAACTTGATGCTCGAGGTCTTGCCGCACCCCGCGCTCGGTACGGCGCCCGGGCTGGCGCCACCGCCGGCGCCGCCAGTCCCTCCCTTCCCCCCTGTGCCGCCGGAGCCTCCGACCGGGGAGCCGCCTCCGCCGCTCGCGACGCCGCCGGTCCCGGATGCCCCGCTGCCCCC
>JAEXQJ010000369.1 GCA_023438785.1 Pseudomonadota bacterium | reverse complement strand
CGGGGCCTCCCGGCACAGACCGGCGCGCGGCACGTCGCGGCGGCGGCCCTTGCCGCGCACGCCGCCCAGGTAGTTGCCCGAGTAGAACTGCACGCCGGGCTCGGTGGTGCGCATGATGAGGCGCCGGCCTGAGCGGGGCTCGCTCAGCTCGGCCATCGTGCGCAACGAGCCGTCCCAGCCGTCGATCACGTAGCAGTGGTCGTAGCCCTTGCCCCGATCGAGCTGCACGTCGGGCGTGGTCAGGCGCGCGCCCACCGCCGTGGGTGAACGGAAGTCGAACGGAGTGGCCGCCACCTCGCGCAACTCGCCGCCGGGGATGAGGCCCGCGTCCACGGGTAGGAAACGCGAGGCCGCCAGGCGCAACACGTGGCTGTCGACCGAATCCGCGGCGCCCAGGTTGAAATAGGAGTGCTGGGTCAGGTTGATCACGGTGCGGCGGTCGGTGCACGCGCTGTACTCGACGCGCAAAGCCGGCTCGCGGGTCACGGTGTAGGTCACCTCGACGGACAGCTTGCCCGGATATCCGGCTTCGCCATCCGCACTCTCGTAGGCCAGGACCAG
Source organism: Pseudomonadota bacterium (assembly GCA_023438785.1). Classification (GTDB taxonomy): domain Bacteria; phylum Myxococcota_A; class Polyangia; order Fen-1088; family Fen-1088; genus Fen-1137. Next base: position 4,076 of record JAEXQJ010000369.1, on the reverse strand, counting down.
GGCCGGCTCGTCGCTGTGCCGCGCCTCCTTCACGGTCCACAGCACGGTGTGAAAGCCACGCGGCCCGCCGTGCAGATGGTTGGCGCCGTTGTTCACCGGCAGGGCATAGACCTGGCCCGCCAGGGGCAGCTCGCCGCGCGCGATGCGGTTTCCGTAGCGCCCGATGAGCGCCCCGAAGTAGACGGAGTTCTCCAGGTAGTCCTGCGCATCGCCGTGGCCCAAGACCACATCGTCGAAGTGCCCATCGCGATCCGCCGCCCACAGCCCCAGCACGCAGCCGCCGCGAGACGCAATCTGCACACGCAAGCGAGCCGTGGCGAGCTCGTAGACTTCACCCAACACGGCCGGCGCGCTCAGCTTGACGATGCTCATGGACGCACCGCCGCGCGAGCATGGTGCGGACCAGGCACGATGCGGTAGGAGGGCTGGCTGGTCTCCATGGCCAACAGCACCGAGCCGGTGAGCTCCGCGCGATCGCCCAGCGTCGACGCGACCACGGACACCCCGTGCGGCACCAAGGAATGGCGAGCGACCGAGGCGCGCACCTCGCACAGAAACGGCTCGCCGGCCTCGGAGATGGGTCCGCCCAAGACAATCATCTCTGGATTGAGAATGTTTAGCAGGTAGGAGAGGCCGCGCCCCAGGTATTCGCTGGCCTGATCGAGAATGCGCCTGGCCACCTGGTCACCCTGGCCCGCGGCCGCGACAATTACAGCCATGTTCATGTTGCCCTTGTGTTGAGAAAGCAGGCTGGCCTGTGGGCCGCCCGCCACGTCTTCGGCGGCGCGAACCAGAGCCATGGTCGAGGCCACGGTCTCCAGACAGCCGTGGCGACCACAGCCGCACACGGGGCCATCGTCGAGCACCTGGCAGTGGCCCAACTCGCCAGTGAAGCCCCGCAGGCCGTGGAAGATCTGGCCATCGATCACGATGCCCGTGCCGATGCCGCTGCCCACGTAAACCCACACGTAGGAGCTCATGCCACGCGCCGCACCAACCCGTCCCTCGGCCAGCGCCGAGGCCTGGGTGATGTTGTTCACGACGACCGGGACACGCAGCTCATCTTGCAAAGCCTCGCGCAGGGGAAAGTTCCTCCAGCCGAGGTTGGGCGCCAGCACGCAGATGCCCGAGTCATGGTCCACCAAGCCGGGCACGGTGGCCGCCGCCGCCAGCAGGCGTGTGCGCGGAATCTTGGCCGCCTGCAGGGCCTCGGCCACCAGGGTGCGAGCCAGTTTGACGGTCCGTTCGGGATCCTGGCGCAGCGAGGGCTTGGCGCGCACCTGGCGAATCGTGCCGCGGGCATTAGCCACCGCCACCACCGTGGCGCGCACGCCGAAGTGCACGCCCACGTAAGCGGCCGAGTCGTCGTTGAATTCGAGCAGACGAGCCGGCCGGCCGCCGCCCGCCTGGGTCTCGCCCAATCCCACCTCGCGCACCATCCCGCTGCCGATGAATTCGTCGACGATGGTGGAAACGGTGGGCTTGGTCAGCTTGGATTTCTGGGCCAGCTCCGTACGCGAGATGCGCCCGCCCCGCCGCACCAAATCCAAGATGATGGAACGATTGACCTCACGAATCGCCCGGTTATCGCCTTTGCCCAGCATGGTCTAGGTCGACGCGAGAAGACGCGGAGGGGATGGAGGGACTCGTGTTCGCGTGCTGCGGAGGAGGATCACTTGCTCAATTCCTAAAGAGCCCGGCGGGCCCGCGCCCTGAGACGCCGAAACGCGTTGGAGCGTACTGGCCTCCGCGGGGGAACACAAGCCTGTGCCGGGAGAGACGAGGCGGCAAGCCCGGTTAGGAAAGGCGCCTTGCGAAATTCAGAGGCCCGAAACACAGGGGCCGGAACGCTGCCGCCGAGTCTCGGCGTGGCGTGCCAGGGCGAAACCGCTCGGGCCGCAGCGCCCGGCCGAATCTTTCGCCATCGAGTGCCAATCCACCCGGGACCAGACAATAGGGTGATGTCGGCTGCCAGTGTCTACCTGGCGTCGACGACGGTCGCCAAGGAGCTGTCGCTCACCACGGAAAGGCAAGGTCATGACTCGACGCGTTCGCAGATTCACTCCGCTTCTCGCGCTTCCCCTCGCCCTAGGTTCGTTCCTTGCGCCCGGGACGGCCTCAGCCGCGAGCGCCGTTGAGAAGCTGCAGGAGTTCCCTCTGGACCAGGTCCAGATCACGGACACGTACCAGAAGGGCCTGTTCGACAAGGAGGTCGCCTATTTCAACAAGACGCTCGACGCCGACCGGCTCCTCAACGGTTTCAAGGCGATGGCGGCGGGAACGAACCCAACGAACCTCTACGGCGGTTGGGAGAACTCCCTCATTCGCGGACACACCATGGGCCACTGGCTGTCCGCGATGGCGCGTGCCTATGCGCAAACCAAGGGCAACGACGAGGCACTGAACGCGCAGCTCAAGACCAAGCTCGATCACGTCATCTCGATGCTCAAGACGTATCAGAAGTCCGACGGCTTTCTGTTCGCGACGCCGGTAGACCAGTTCGGCGCCCCTGAGGGGCAGAACGTCAGCTCCTGGGTACCGTGGTACACGATGCACAAGATCCTCGCGGGCTTGGTCGACGTCGCCAAGTACGAGGACAATGCGGACGCTCTGGCCGTGGCCAGCAAGCTGGGCGACTGGATCGCCACCCGCGCCTCGGGTTGGAGCTCGAGCACGCGATCGCGGGTGCTCGGCATGGAGTACGGCGGCATGAACGATGCCCTGTACGATCTGTACAAGCTGACGAACAAGGCCAATCACCTGACGGCCGCGCACATCTTCGACGAGACCAACCTCTTCACCACCACGGCCGCGGGTACCGACACCCTGAGCGGCAAACACGCCAACACGACGATTCCCAAGTTCATCGGGGCGCTGAATCGCTATCGCACCTTGGGAACGGCCGAGGAGTCCTACTTCACCGCTGCCGACCAGTTCTTGGGCATCGTGCTCAAAAACCACACCTACATCACGGGCGGCAACAGCCAGGACGAGCACTTCCACGCGGCCGGCAAGCTGGACCAGTACCGCGATAACGTGAACAACGAGACCTGCAACGCCTACAACATGTCCAAGCTGGGCCGGGACCTGTTCCTGGTCACCGGTGACGTGAAGTACGCGGACTACTACGAGCGCGTCCACGTCAACGAGATCCTTTCATCGATCAACCCCGAGACGGGAATGACGACCTACTTCAAGGCGATGGGGACGGGGTATTTCAAGGTGTTCGGCTCGGAGACGAACCACTTCTGGTGCTGCACCGGCACGGGTATGGAGAACTTCGCCAGGCTCAACGACAGCGTGTATTTCCACGACGGCAAGGATCTTTGGCTCACCTACTACGTGAGCTCGACCTTGAACTGGAAGGAACGCGGCTTGGCCCTCACCCAGACCACGGACCTCCCGCTGTCAAACAAGGTGAGCGTCACCATCACCGCTGCCCCGACCGACGCGGTTAGCCTGAAGTTCAGGAAGCCCGCCTGGACTTCGACCTGTCAGGTCGGAATGACGGTCAACGGGCAGGCGTTCACCCCGGTCGAATCCGGCGGGTTCCTCACCGTCAACCGGGTGTGGCAGGCCAATGACAAGGTCGAGCTCACGTTCCCGCTCCTCGTGCAGGTCTCGAGGCTGCAGGACAACCAGAACGCGGTGGCCTTCACGTACGGGCCGCTCGTCCTGAGCGCGGGGCTGGGAACCGCCAGCATGACCACGACCGCGCACGGGGTGCAGGTCCTCAAGGCAACCAAGCCGACGGGTCTGCAGGAAACCATCGCCATCAACAGCGGAACCACCATCAATGCGTGGCTCGCCAATATCCAGAAGAACCTGGTTCAGACCCCGGGCAAGCTCGAGTTCACGCTCAAGGACACCGACTCCGACAGTAAGCTCGTGTTCGTTCCTCACTTCTCGCGCTACAAGGACAGATACGGCATCTACTGGAAGCTGTCCGGCACGGCGGGTGGAAACGAGACCACCACGGTCGTTTGTCCGACCATCGACCCGGGCACCGGCGGTGCGGGCGGCGCCTCGGGCAGCGGCGGCGCCTCGGGCAGCGGCGGCGCCTCGGGCAGCGGCGG
>JAEXQJ010000302.1 GCA_023438785.1 Pseudomonadota bacterium | reverse complement strand
CCTGCACGGGCCAGGCGCCCGTGCTCTGCTTGTCTTCCGACCAGTGCCACGACGCGGGCGTCTGCGATCCGGCCACGGGCATGTGCTCGAACCCTGCCAAGCCCGATGGGGCAGCGTGCAGCGACGGGACCGCGTGCACCCAGACCGACAGCTGTCAGTCTGGCGTGTGCGTCGGCGCGAATCCGGTGACCTGCGTCGCCAGCGATCAATGCCACACGACGGGGACATGCGACCCAGCGACGGGTGTGTGCTCGAACCCCGCCCTGCCGAACGGCGTGGCCTGCGATGACGGTGACGCCTGCACGAGGACTGACACCTGCCAGTCGGGTGCGTGCACCGGCACAAATCCCGTCACCTGCGTCGCCCAAGACCAATGTCACGCGGCAGGCACGTGCGATCCTGCAACCGGAGTCTGCTCGAATCCGAACAAGCCCGACGGCGACGACTGCGACGATGGGAACGGGTGCACTCGGATGGACACCTGCCAGGCGGGAGCCTGTACTGGGGCCTCGCCAGTCGAGTGCACCGCAGCCGATGAATGCCACGAGGCGGGGACTTGCGATCCGCAGACCGGCATCTGCAGCCAGCCCGTGAGGGCTGATGGCACTCTCTGCAACGACCGGGACGCCTGCACGCGCACGGATACGTGCCTGGCGGGAGCATGCGTCGGCTCGGATTCGGTTGTCTGTACGGCTTCCGACCAATGCCATCTGGACGGGGAGTGCAACCCAGCGACCGGACTCTGCTCGAACCCTGCGAAGCCCGATGGGGCGACCTGCGATGACGGGGACGCCTGCACCCGTACGGACACCTGCGGGACCGGCATCTGCGTCGGCGGGAATCCGGTCGTCTGTGTACCGGCTGATTCGTGTCATCATGCGGGAACCTGCGATTCGGAAACCGGTACCTGCTCGAATCCGGCCAAGGCGGACGGCACGGCCTGCACGGATGGGAGCGCCTGCACTCGTACCGACGTCTGCGAGGGGGGCACTTGCGTTGGAGGGAACCCGGTGACCTGCGCTCCGGCAGACCAGTGCCATGAGGCGGGAACGTGCAGCGCCGCGACCGGGCAATGCCTCCAGCTCACGAAGCCCGATAACACGGAATGCGATGATGGGAATGCCTCCACTCAGAACGACGTGTGCGTCGCAGGAACGTGCGCAGGCGGACCGTCCGGCTGCAACCTCATTGGCACGCTGGAAGCCGGTGGCTCGTCGACTTGCGCCACTTGGAGCGATGGAAGCCTTTTCTGTTGGGGCAGCAACAGCCTCGGGCAGTTGGGCGACGGAAGCACCGTGTCGCGAGCGGCGCCGACTCGGGTACAGGGAACGGTGTGGTCCGCCGTGGCAGTGAGCAGCGGGCACTCCTGCGCGCTTTCTACGGAAGGAGGCCTGTGGTGCTGGGGCAGGAACGACTACGGGCAGGTTGGGGATACCTCGACGACCCAGAGATTGTCCCCCACGCCGGTGAGTGGCACCGATTGGGCACGCGTGAGCGTACCAAGCTCGGACAGCTATCACACCTGTGGCATCAAGACCGACGGCAGCCTGTACTGCTGGGGCGGGAACAGCTTCGGCCAACTCGGTGATGACACCACCGTCGGGAAGACCACACCGAATCCCGTGGCGACCGCTGAATGGGCATCCGTGAGCGTAGGATCCTTTCACACCTGCGCCATCAAGAGCGACGGGCGCCTGTTCTGCTGGGGAGACAACTATTACGGCCAGCTGGGCATCGGTTACACCTACCCGAGCTCGAAACTCGTCCCGACGGAAGTCGGCGGAACCGACTGGGGCAGTGTCGCCTCCGGATACGCGCACACGTGTGCCATCAAGACGAGTGGAGTCCTGTACTGTTGGGGCAGCAACTCGTCGGGCCAGCTAGGGGTCGGAGGCTCCGCGCAGTCATACCTTCCGGTGCAGGTGTCGGGTACGGGCTGGGCTGCGGTCGCGGCGGGCGGCTTGCACAGTTGCGCGCTGAAGAGCGACAACACACTTCGCTGCTGGGGTTACAACTATAACGGCCAGCTCGGGGATGGCACGTGGGGCTCACGGACCTCGCCTTGGCCGGTGTCCGGTTCCGACTGGAAGTCCATTAGCGCAGGCGCTGCCCACACCTGTGCTTTCAAGCAGGATGACAGCGCCTGGTGCTGGGGCTCGAACTCGTCGGGCCAGCTCGGTGACGGAGGTTCGGCGTCTCTGTCCGTTCCCACGAAGATTGGCGCAAGCAGCTGCAAGGGTATCTGCGGCGACGCGCGTCGAGACTGGGGCGAGCAATGCGATGACGGAAACAGGAGCAACGACGACGGATGCTCTGCGAGCTGCCAGATTGAACTCTGCGGCAACGGCACGACCGACCCAGGCGAGCAGTGTGATGACGGGAACCACGTGGCGGGAGACGGCTGCTCGCCCGACTGCCGCCGAGAGAGCTGCGGCGATGGGACACTCGAGGCTGGAGAGGAGTGCGACGACGGCAACCTGGTGGACGGCGATGGGTGCTCCGCTCAATGCCTGGGGGAGATCTGCGGCAACATGCGCGTGGACCCAGGCGAGGAATGCGACGACGGGAATCTGGTGGACGACGACGCCTGTTCCAACGCCTGCAAGCTCGACCGTTGCTACGGTGTCGTCTGCGGCAACCCGGCCTCCGTGTGTGAGACGACGGCATGCAATCCAGCGAATGGCTTCTGCGAGTCGACCCCGGTGCCGGATGGGAGCCCCTGTGACGACCGGAATGCCTGTACGGAGACCGACGTCTGCGAGACTGGCCAGTGCGTCGGGACGAATCCTCTCGACTGCTCGGCCAGTAACGGCTGTCAGCTCGACGGGACCTGCGATACGGCCAAGGGATGCGTTATCCCGTCCAAGGCAGACGGGACCCTCTGCGATGATGGCTCGTCCTGCACGGCCTCGGACTTTTGCGAGGCTGGGCAGTGCATTGGTGTCGTGACGACCTCATGCTTTCAGGCGCAAGTCACGCCGATCGATCCGACTGTCCCGACGACCGTCGGATCGAGTACGGCTTTCTTGTACACCGGGCCCGACGCCGTCCAGACCGGGATGGCAGCAGGAACGATCGAGCCTGTGCGTGCCGCAGTGGTACGAGGACATGTCAAGTCACGTGACGGAACGCCGATTGGTGGCGTGAAGATCACCGTCGCCGGTCACCCGGAATTCGGCCAGACGCGAACGCGGGAGGATGGCTGGTTCGACATGGCCGTGAACGGCGGCGGTCAACTGCATCTCGTCTACGAACGCGCGGGCTTTCTGCGCAGCGATCGCGACGTGGCCACACCGTGGCAGGAATACGGCGTGGCCCCAGAAGTGGTGATGATCCCGCTCGACCCGGCGGTGACCACAGTCGATCTCCCAGCCGGCGGTTTCCAGATTGCGAAGGGGACCGTCGTGACGGACGAGGACGGCACCCGGCAGGCCGCCATCTTCTTCCCGCCCGGTGTGACCGCAACGATGGTTGGGCCGCAGTTCAGCTTGCCGCTGAACCGCCTGAGCGTTCGAGCGACGGAGTACACCGTCGGAGCGGACGGCCCCGCGGCCATGCCAGCGCCGCTTCCCGCAAACAGCGGCTACACCTACGCGGTGGAGCTGTCGGCCGATGAAGCTATCGCTGCTGGGGCACTCACGGTGCAGTTCTCGCAATCCATTTACCTCTACGTGAACAACTTCCTGGACCTACCGGTCGGTGCCTCCGCCCCCGTCGGCACATACGATCGCCTCGCGAACTGGTCTTCCAGTCTCTTCGCGTGGCACGCAGGTCCGAGTGGGCGGGTGATCCAGGTTCTGGAGGTTGTGGGCGGGAAAGCCACTCTCGCCGTCGACGGTTCGGGACAGCCTGCAAGTGCGCAAGCGCTCGCGGCGCTCGGAATCACGGATCAGGAGTTGGTTGCTGTCGCCGGTTCCTACAGCGCGGGGCAGTCGTTGTGGCGGGTGCCCCTCTCGCACTTCTCGCCTGAAGACGTGAACCTGCCCTTCGGCTATCCCATGCACGACGTTGACCCCTACCCGCGCGTGGATTCGCCGGAGCGGGAGGAGTGTACCGAGTGCCCCAACACGAGCGCCGGATCGATCATCGAGTGTGAGAGTCAGGCGCTCGGGCAGGAGATACCCATCGCCGGAACGCCGTTCGCGTTGGAGTACCGTTCCAGAGCGACGGAGGGCGACAATCGGGGCAGTGGCGTGGTTTTGCCGATGCAGCCACTCACAGGCAGTCTTCTCTGGGGGCTGAAAGAGGTGGTTGTGAAGGCGACCATCGCGGGCCAGGAAATAGAGCAGCACTTCGACCGCACGACGTTCCCCTCCTCGAAGCCCTCTGTTGAGCTCTTCTGGAACGGGATGGATGCGTATGGGCGGCATAACGAAGGTGCCCAACCTGCCCGACTCACGGTCGGGTTCGTGTTCCCGATCACGTATCGCTCTGAAGCGGACCTGGACGAAATCTTTGGCGAATGGTCGGAGATCCCCGACACGGTACGCAGCCGGAGTGCAGCCACGATTACGTTCCTCGCGGATGTGACGAACACGGCCGGCGCTCGCCGAGCGCCGACCGCCGTACTCGGCAGCCTGAGGAATCCCGTCGGTGAACTCGGTGGGTGGCGATTGAATGTCCACCACGCGTACGATCCGCAGGCGCGGGTCCTCTTCCTCGGCAACGGGAGCATCCAGAGTGCGGACAACATGAAGCAGGTCGTGACGGCAATCGCGGGGAACGGCGAGAGTGTCACAGCCGGGACCTTCGACTCGGGAACGGCGCTGAGCGTTCCAGTCGAGTTCCCCTGGAGCGACCGTCCAGCGCTCGTTGTAGCCCCCACCGGGGACGTACTCTTCTCCGACGTCAACCAGATGGGCCGCATCGACAAGGCTGGGAACCTCACGCGCTACGAGTACGATTCGAGGTACGTCGACTACCTGACGGCTGGCTACGACGGAGCCATCTACTTCCTTGCCCGGAATAGCCGCGACAAGGGCTCCGTTATGCGAATGTTCCCGCCCTACGATCGCGCGGCGCTCCGGACGGCCCAGAGCTTCACGATGAGCGGAACCGAGCAGATCTGGGCTGTCGCGCCGGCCCCCGACGGCTCGGTATATGCTGTTCCGGGCGGTGCCGTGTCTCTTGAGGTGGATCCAGGCTTCAAGATCCTGAAACGCACACCCGGTGGAGATGTGAGGCAGGTAGCAGGAACATCCGCTCGCGGGTCCAGCCCAGACGGTACGCCCGCTATTCAGGCGAGCCTGACGATCTACGACATCGCTGCTGGACCGGACGGAAGTCTGTACGTATGCGAGGGTGCGCGGGTTCGCCGCATTGGTCCAGACGGCGTCCTGACGACGGTCGCCGGCACAGGCGTGAGCGGATACACGGGTGACGGTGGCTCGGCGCTGGAGGCGAAGATCTGGGTGACATCCCTGCGGGTCGGGAGTGACGGCGTCATGTACCTCGGCAACGCCACCACGATTCGACGAGTTGGCGCCGACGGCATCATCACGACCCTCGTCGGGGCTTACCAGGTGGGTTCGATCGTGAACGGCTCGAGCGCCCGCAGTGCGCTGACGGTTTCTGCCTTCTCACTCGCTCCGGACGGCTCCGTCTTGTTCGTGGAGAAGCCGACCCTGATCTATGCGAAGCACATCTGGCGCGTATCGGCGCCCCTGCCGGGCTACGAGGCCGGAGAGGCGATCCTAGCCAGCAAGGACGGGCGTGAACGTTACTTCTTCAGTGCAACGGGGCGCCACCTGCGTACCGAAGATGCGCTCACCGGTGTGGTCCTCCACCAATTCGAGTACAACGGGAACGGACACCTCACCGCAGTCACGGACCGTGCTGGCCTCCGTACCGCGATCGAGCGAGACGCCTCTGGCCAGCCGGTTGCCATCGTGGCGCCTAACGGCCAACGCACAACCCTCACGCTGGATTCGAACAACTACCTGAGCTCCATCACGGATCCGGGCGGCAACTCGCACGTGTTCACCTACAGCGCTGGGGGCCTGATGGAGAGCCTTCGCGACCCGCGCGGCAATCTGCATGTGTTCGAGTATGACGCTGCCGGTCGCCTGACGAAGGACACCGACCCGGCTGGCGGGTTCACAACCCTCGCCCGGAGCGGCTACCCGAGCGACTACGCGGTCACCAAGCGCACGGCGGAGGGACGCGAGACTCTGTACACCGGGAAGATCTCTACGGATGGTTCCTCCGTGCGAAAGCTCTCTCATCTTGTCGGTGACGAAAGCACGATTTCCCATGACCCTGCAGGGAAGACGACCTGGACGTCAGACGACGGGACGACTGGGTCGGTGACTCTTGGGCCTGACCCGGTGGTCGGCATGCAGGCGCCTATTGTCGCCTCAAGTACCGTGCGGCTGCCGTCAGGCAACCAGATGACCGTAGAGAAGACGCGGGCGGTGAGCGTTGGCCAGGACGGGAAGGTCCTTTCCCAAGTCGATACGACGACATTCGATGGGAAGGCCTTCACAACCACGTACAGCGCCGCCGCGCGCACGCTGACCACCGTGTCGCCCTTGGGGCGCAGGACAGTGACGACTCTGGATGAGAAGGGCCGGGTGGTTCAGACGCAGTTGGGGAATCTTGCGCCGACAGTCTACGCGTACGACGCGCGCGGGAGATTGAGCACGGTAACGGTCGCGCCTGCTGGGAATGCCCGTGTGACGACATTCGGCTACGACGAGTTGGATCGTCTGAAGACCCTCACCGACCCGCTGAGCCGGGAGCAGGGATATAGCTACGACAATGCAAATCGTGTGACCGTGCAAAAGTTCTCCGACGGCAACGCGGTGAACCTCGCCTACGACGCGAACGGGAATGTGACCACTGTACTTCCACCGAGTCACCCGGCACACACCTTCGGTTTCACGTCGGTGGACTTGATGGCCAGTTACACACCACCGCCTGTGGCAGGAACGGGGGCGACCACTTACGAGCATAACCTCGACAGGCAACTCACGGCCATCCATCGCCCGGATGGGTCCACGATCAGCTTCAGTTACGATTCCGCGGGAAGGTTGAGCACCGTAACCTACCCGAAGGGCCCCAATGGGAGTGGTGGCCCGGTCGTGGTCACCAGGATTCACAACGCGACGACGGGTAGGCTTGAGACAGTGAGGACCAGTGAGCTGGAGACCGTCAGCTACGGGTACGACGGGAATCTGCTCACCTCGACGACGTGGGCCGGGACCGTGAATGGAACCGTGAGTCGGACGTACGACAGCGCCTTCCGATTGGCGAGCGAGAGCGTGAACGGTGCCAACAGCGTTGCCTTCGGGTACGACAGCGACGGGCTGCTGATCCGCGCCGGCGGGTTGACCATTACGCGTGACTCCACGAATGGCCTCATCACCGACTCAACCCTCGGCGGTGTGACCGACCACCGGACCTATGACTCCTTCGGTCAGGTCGCGACCTACGAGGCAAAGTTTGGGTCGACGAGCCTGTACTCGGTCGTGTACGTGCGCGACAGCCTCGGCAGGATCGAGACGAAGACCGAGACCATCCAAGGCACGACCGTCGCGTGGGGCTACAGCTACGACTCGGCCGGGCGCTTGTGGCAGGTGGTGAAGGACGGCGCGCCGAGCGCGACCTATCTCTACGACTCCAACGGGAACCGCCTGAGCAAGACCACGCCCGCCGGCACCGAGACCGCGACCTACGACGACCAGGATCGGCTGCTGACCTACGGCAAGTGGGCCTACGCCTACACGGCCAACGGGGAGTTGCTGACGAAGACGGACACGACAAGCGGCGCCGTCACCCGGTTCAGCTATGACGGAGCTGGCAACCTGCGCAAAGTCGAACTGCTGGATGGGAGAGTGATCGAGTACGTAATCGACCCGCGCGGTCGCCGGATCGCGAAGAAGCTGAACGGTCACATCGTGAGGCGGTGGCTCTACCACGGGAAGCTGGCGCCGGTAGCGGAGCTGGATGGCAGCGGCGCGGTGGTCTCCCGCTTCGCTGCCGGGGGAGTCATCAAGGGGAGCACGAGCTACCGGGTGCTGGCTGACCATCTGGGCAGTCCGCGCCTCGTTGTCGACACGAGCACGGGAGCGATCGCGCAACGGATGGAGCACGACGAATGGGGACAGGTCACCGCCGGCACGGCTTCCCGGCTCACGCCGTTTGGATTCGCCGCAGGGGTCTTCGACGAGGATACGGGGCTCGTGAGATTCGGAGCGAGGGACTACGACGCGGAGACCGGACGTTGGACCACGCGGGAGCCGAGACCTTTTGCTGGCCGAGGGAACAATTACGAGTACGCCGTTGGTGAACCTGTGAACGTCGTGGACGTTACCGGACTGGCCCCAGGGGATTCGTATCTGACGATGAACGATGCGGCGATGGCTGCGCTCGGGGACGTCTTTCTGCAGTCGTATACTGCCGACGCGGAGGCCGCTGGCTGGGTGTATCAGAAGCCGGACGGGAGCTTCACCTACACGGAGCCGCGTTGGGGGGCGCCAGGAAGCGACGAGTCGGGAGTCTCATTCGACGACCTGCCCGACAGCCCTTATACTGTCTGTGGGATGCTCCCCAATCCCGGCTTGGCTGACTATCACACGCACGGCGCGCCCAAGCGCAGGATGACCAACAACTTCTTCTCCGACACCGACATGGCCGGGAACGACTTGGTCAATGGCCCCGGCTACTTGGGCTCCACGGAGGGGAGAGTTGGCTCTTATACCCCCGGGACGGCTCAGAACATGAGCTCCCAGCAACAGATCCAAAGGCTCGGCCCGTTGATGTCCGGCGGTCCCGAGTATCCCCCACTGATGTCGGTCGCGCGATGATGAAGAGGCGCGTATCGAGAGGAGCTTTGCTCGCGCTACTCGCCGCGGCGGCACTCGCCGCGGCGGGGCTCGCCGGCATCGCCTCTGCCCACAGAGATCCCAAACCGGATGTCACGCTGAAGACCGTCGTAGGTGTCTGGGACGGGTTGCTCGGCGAGCACGCCGTGGCACGCCTGGAGATCGAAAGCCCTACGAGCGGGTGTCTTTGGATCGGTTCGTTGGGCGGAGCGGTCAGGTACTTCGATTTGGTGAACATCACGAGCAGGGACCGCGCGCTGGTTCTCCGCTTCGTGAAGTCGGATCCTCGGGAGGAGGTGACGATTCGAGCTCGGGGCAACGCCGATAGTATTGAAGGCGGGATCTCCGTCGAGATTGTGTATGACGGGGTCATGATGGGCGGTGGGCCGTTTGAACTCATGAAGTCTGATGGACGCAGTTTCTTGGGCCGCGTAGCCGACACCGTGAAGGAGATCGAGGCCGACTCGGCGAAGCGTGCGAGCCGGCAACCTGGGCGCAGTGATCGGAAAGGTGCCCCTATCCAGTCGCCGGAGCTGCGACTTTAGGTTGGGTCGCGGGCTCTGCTGGATTGCCGTGATGCTTGGTCCCTGGCCATCTGGCTTACATGTCTTCCGGGATGCCGGCGAATGGATCGCCGTCACGCCGCCCCTGGGAGGCCCCGTCGTCAGTCGAGCCGTGGAAGTCATCGGGCTCGCTTGGGCAGTCGCCAGCGGGCGCCCCCCTGGGCGGAGTCGGCTCCGGATTGGCGGGATCCAGTGGCGCCGGCCGGGCCGGCTCGAGCGGAGCGATGGTTGCGCTCGGAGTCGGACTCGGCGCTGAGGTTGCAGCCAGGGCTGGGCTGTTCTGCTGAACCGGCTGAATGAGTCGGCCGAGCCGCGCTTCTAGCGGCACGATCGCGTCCTCGGCCAGCGGCTGCGGAAGCCCCCAGCCGGCCCAGTGCAGCTCCTGCGGAATCGTGTCCAGGTCGTACGTGCCCCGGAGGTGCTGGGGCCAATCCAGCCAGGGCGTCGTTACCGGGAGCTGCGGGTACTTCTTCAGCATCCAGAGGGGGCGGAGATAGGTGACGGTCGCGGGCAGGGTCCGGTCGCCGTTGCTGGGCAGGACGATGGCCACGTTGTTCGGGAGCTGCTTCAGCTCGTCGATCTCGACGAAGGGCTTCTCCTCGGTGGCGACCGTCTTGGTCGAGCTGAGGCCGATCGAGCCGTGCACGAGCTCGCCTTCGACGTAGGACAGCTCGGACGCGGCGCCGCCCTCCGTGACGGCGAGGCTGGTCTTCTGCACGAGCTTCTTGCCGCACTCCTCCTGGATGAGCTTGATGGAGTCGACGTCCGACTGGCGCAGGTAGATGTGGGTCATGGAGTTCTGGAAATAGGTGCTGGCGTGGGCGGCGTTGGATGGGCCGAAAGCGCCCCTGATGGACCCATGGCTCTGGGTCAGCTCCCACATGGATGCCCGTTTCGATCTACAGACCGCCTTGAACTCGGCGTCCTTGGGCGTGGCGTTCTGCTGGGCCTCGTCGGCCATCAGGAAGGTCGGGCAGTAGCCGACGCGCTCGCCGAACCGTGGCGGCTGGAGGTGTGTCCCGTCCGAGCCGATGGCTTCTCGGCGCAGGACCGAGTCCTGCCACTGGGACTTCAGGGCGACTTGGATGAAAACCGCGGCGTCGAAATAGGTCTGCTTCGGCATTTCCAGGCCCACGATGCGGCCGTAGTCGAGGGCCTGATCGAAGCCAGTGAAGACGTTCGGACGCGGGCGGAGGACATTGCGGACCGGGTCGAGCTGGAAGTACTCCTCCTTGGTCGGGCAGAACGTCTTGCGCAATTCAGGGAACCGGAACATGTCGATGCCGGCGCGCGCGCAGGCTTCCAGGGCGCCACGGAGGTTCACGGACATCTCCTCGCGCCGCTTCATGGTCGTGTCGGTTCGGTGCCACCGTCGGCGGGCAGTGGGGCCGAAGACGTATCTCTGCGGCCGATGCGAGCTGCGCTTTGCGCAAGACGGTGCGGCTGGCGTCCGAGAGGGCCGGCGGGCACAATCGCGCCGTTGTCACCTTGCCTTAGAAACGGCGTCTTGGTTGGCCTGCTGGCCGCGCTGTCCTGTAACGGGAGTAGCTGCGGCGTGGAGCGGGGTGCGCCCGACGCGGTCGCACAGGCGATCGACGCCGGCGAGCCCCAGGTCGTTTACGGGGCCAACGGGCATACCAGCGAGTTGGTGAGCATCTACGCCCGCGGGCCTGCCAGCGCCATGGCGCTGCTTGGGGCTTACGAAGGCGCGATGAACGCGGGCACGCGCCTCATCGACAACACGCACGTGCATCAGGTCATGTTGCGTTTTCTGGGGCTCGACACCGCCGCGAGCGTGCGGCCCGGCCACGTGATCCTGATCATCGGCGACGGCATGAACATCAGCCACGAGGTGGCGGGGAGCCGCTTCCTGTTCGGCACCGACGATGGATTGTCCTTTCAGCAACTCGAGTACCGCAACCATGTCACCACGTGGGACGTGACGACCTACGATCGCCACGCGTTCGCGGCCGGCCTGCCCCGTTACGACGCCCGCCGCTTCGATCCGCTCGTCGGTTACGACCATCGCTTGGGAGGCGTCTTGCCCTCGCTGGCGCCGTGGAGCGACAGCGCGCAAGACCGCTACTTCCTGACGCCGTTGCCCCTGTACGGTGGCGACCTCACGACCGCTGCCCTGCCGGCCACGGATTCGGCGGCGGCCGCCACGGCCTTGGCCACGGGGATCAAGACCGACGATGGCAACATCGCGTGGCTGCCGGGCGATCGACCGGGAGAAGGCATCCCCACCCTCGCCGAGAAGGCCAAGGCGGCGGGCCTGAAGATTGGCGTGGCGAGCACCGTGCCTTTCAGCCATGCCACCCCCGCGGCCTTCGTTGCCCACCAGGTGTGGCGGGGCAATTATCGCGATATCGCTGCCCAGATCCTGCACACCACGCAACCGCACGTGGTGATGGGCGGTGGTCATCCCGATTTCGTATGTGGCGGCGTCGTGGAGTGTGACCGCGAGCTTTTCGTGACCCGGGCCGATCTGGCCTGGGCCAGGGACAGCGCCAGTGGATGGGTCGTCGCCGAACGCACCGCGGGCCAGAGCGGCAAGGCCGTGCTCGATGCGGCGGCCCTCTCGGCCAAGGGCGCGGGCAAGCACCTGCTGGCCGTGTTTGGCGGGCTGAATGGGAATTTCGAGTTCCACCGCCCGGTGGCCGGGCCCAATCCCGGCTTCATCCCTGGCAGCAGCGAGAATCCCATGCTCAAGGAGCTGGTGACGGCGGGCCTGGATGTGCTGGCCGACAACAACGAGCGGGGATTCTTCGCCCTCTTCGAGCAGGGGGACATCGACTGGGCCAATCACACTCACAACTACGAGAACATGCTGAGCGGTATCTACGACCTGAACGAGGCCGTCACCGCCGCCGTGACCTTCGTGGACCGCGACGGCGATGACGTGACCTGGGACAACACGCTCCTCATCGTCACCGCGGATCACAGCAACAGCTACATGCGCCTCAACCCCGTCGCTCCCCTGAGCAGAGGCGAATTGCCCACGCGCATTCGATATCCGTGAGCCACAAGGCGGTCCGTTACTTCAGATACGCCGCCAGCCCCAGGTCCAGCTCCTTCACTCCGGCGGCCACAAAGCCCGCCAGCTTGCGTGCGCCGAATTCCTGAAAGTGGGTCCCGTCCGAGGCGCCGTTGGCATAGGCGCCCGTGTATTGGCCCGCGGCCACGACGAGGAACACCTGCGCTGAGGCGGCGCAGCCGATGCCGTTGAGATAGTTAAGCGTCTTGCCGTTGAGGTCGACGACCGGCGCATCCATGGAGGCGCCCAGCTCGATCATGGCCGTGGCGTAAGCACCGGTGCCGTTGCCAAAAGGCTTGCTGTCGTTGGCCATGTCGCAGGAGCGGCGCGGCGGCGGGGTGACCATGACCGGGATGGCCTGCTTGGCGCGGGCGCCGGTCACGTACTGGGCCATGTACGTTTTGAAATCAGCGGGCGCCGCGTAGTACGGCATGCCGTCCGAATAGGTCGCGGTCTTATTACTGTCGTTGGTGCCGAACTGCACCAGCAGATAGTCGCCTGGCTTGATGACCTTGAGGATCTCCTCCAGGCGCCCCTCGCTGACGAAGCGCCGGGCCGTGCGGCCCCCGATGGCTTTGTTCACCACCGTGACCTTGCTGGTGAACAGCTCGGGCAGCATCTGCCCCCAGCCTGCCTGGGGGCGGTGATTGGTGTCGTAGTTGGAGACCGTGGAGTCCCCCGCGATGTACACCGTCAGCGCCGCCAGATTGGCGTCGGGCTTGTCTGCCTGATCTCTGCTGGTGTCCGCGTTGGTCCGATCGGGCGCATTCGCATCCTCACTGGGCCGGTCTGCCGGGGCCCCGGGTACATCGCTGGCCGTGTCCTTGCCCATGGCCGCGTCAGGCGGACTGAGGTCAAGCAACGCGTCCCGCGGGTTCTTGGCGTCGGCCGTGTGCGAGTCGAGCGGCCCCGCTGCCCCATCCCGGCCCGGGCCGGCGTCTCTGTCGCGCGCGTCAGCCTGGGGCGGGGCCCCGCTGTCCTTGGCTGCGCTCGCCCCCGCTTCGTTTCCCTGTCGAGCGGTTTCGCCTGACGAGCATCCCACGGCCAGAATCGCGGCCAGCAGAACCCAGCGCGACTCGAAGGACATGCGCCTTCGCATCGTAGAAGAGTGAGCAGCTCGGAAGACAGGCAGACATGAAACCATTTCGTCCTCCTCGGGAGTGCTGTGGGAAGTCTGTCGGCGCCGCCGGAGGCTTAGGGGAGCAAGTAGCTGGAGAGACCCAGGCCCGCCTTGCGGATGCCGGTGGCCATGAGCTTGGCGATCTGCGGTGCCCCGGCGGCGGAGAAGTGTGTGTGATCGTCGCAGAAGAAGTCGCCCACTGGCCCGGTCGTGCTGGCGCTCACGTCGCCCCCGGGAACCGGGCAGAACTTGAGAGAGTTGTAGAGATCCACAGTCATCTGATGAAGGTCGATGACCGGCACGCCGTACTGAGTACCGGCCTCCTTGGTCGCGGTCACGTACGAACCCCGCGAGCCCACGGCCGTGGAGCCCGAGCAAGCGATGGAGCTGGCTGGCGTGACGAAGACGGGCTGGGCGCCGCGATCCTTGGCCGCCTTGGCCATCATGCCGTACGACTCTTTGAAGGCCGCGAGGCCCACGTGCCGGTCGCAGGTCGATGAGGCGTCGTTGATGCCGAACTGAATGAAGAGATAATCGCCCGCCTTCATGCCGTCGAGCATGGCCTGCCAGCGCGCCTGCAACGTGGGATTGCCACTGGCGTCTTTGGTCAACACGCATTCGCCGGTGCTGTCCTTGGTCGTGGTCACATTGTAGAGCCAGGTGCGCACACTTCGGCCGCCGGCCGCGCTGTTGACCACGGTGGCCTTGCTATCGAACAGGGCCTGGAACTTGGCGCCCCAGCCGACGGGGCAGGGGGTCGAGCCATTGGCGACGGTGGAGTCACCCGCGAGCCAGATCTTGACCGGGGCTGCACCCGCGCCGCCCCCACCGCCTGCACCCGCCGAACCACCGCCTGCACCCGCCGAACCGCCGCCTGCACCC
>JAEXQJ010000261.1 GCA_023438785.1 Pseudomonadota bacterium | reverse complement strand
TTTCTCATCCGCAGGCAATCGGGGCAAGAGACCGATTCCATGGCCCAGTTCCTCCGTGCCATCGTTGACAGTCCGCGCGCTGGACCCGATGGGCCCCGCTGGCGTCGGCCATGGGTGGGCCAGAGGCGGCTCACGCTGACTCGCACCCTGCAGGCCCTGGCTCGGGGAGCCGACGGCCGGCTCCCTCCGCTGTACGCCATGCGCGACCTCTATGGCGATCTCCATCCCGCGATGGGGTTCAATTCGGCGCCGCTTCGCGATGTCGAGGAGGTCTGGCGGCGCTGCGACCCCATCGCGGCGCGACTCGGGCTGAGCACGCGCAACGGCGGTGAACGCTGGCTCATGCGCCACGGACTCGAGTATCTGGAAGAGGGCGAACAGCAGGGGACAGTGGACGCGGCCTTCGCGCGCGTGTTCTGGCAAGCGCTGCGGCTCCGCTGCCTCTACTTCCGAACTATCGTCCAGCGACCCATGACCGCGGGCCTGCAATGGTTCGTCCGCTTCAATGCGCGCCTGGGCGGGCTAAGAAGACCGCTCCTGCCGGTCCGCACCGAGGTCGCCTTTGGGGTTGCAGGGCGCCAGCAGCCCATCCGCGCTCTTGAGGTCCGCTTCTCTCCAGCCCAATGCCCCACCGAGCTGGCTGACCAGCTTCTGCAACTGATGAGCTCGTGGCGCCACGTTCTCGAACGGACCCGGTCTAGGCCAGAGCCAGAGCTCGGTGTGGTCCTGCATTTCGCAAAAGAGCGGGACCGGGGGAGGAGATGGCAGAGTGGACGTCCCCCGGCCTTTGCCACGGGGTCGCACGGCGAGCCGCCGCCACCGTCTTCCATACGCCGGCCAGCCCCGGCCTCCAGCACGCAGTCATGCTGCCATCGGACGGCGCCGTGGCGGTTTCATCCCAGTGGAGGCCGGTACGGCGATTTCTTCGCGGACCAGGCCACTTCTGCATGCGCCATTAGAGAGCTGTTTCGAAGTGTCCCCGAGGCCCTTTGGCTCGTTCGTGGTGTGGATGTGGCCTCGGACGAGTTGGCGATCCCAACTTGGGTTCTGGTGCCCCTGTACCGCTTGGTCCAGCGGCAGGCGGCCCTGGCCTCTGCCACCCGCGGCGGCCGCGACGCGCCACCCCTGCGCACGACGGCGCACACGGGAGAGGACTTTCGCCACCTGATGGAGGGGCTGCGGCGGATCTTCGAAGTGATCATGTACCTCCTCGATCGACAGGGGGGACGCCTGGGCCACGGCACGGCGCTTGGATTGGAGCCGCGCCTCTGGGCAGAATCCGTGGGCACGACGATGATGCCCACGGAGGAGCGGCTTTGGGATTTGGTCTTCGAATGGCGGTTGTACAGCGGCTACCGAATTCCGGCCGAATTCCGTGCAACGGCGCCGCCAGGGCGCCCCGCACAAGTCGAGAATGGAATCCGGGCGCTATCCGAAACGGTATTCGACAGCTCCGCCGCGCCGGAGCACATGGCAGAGCTCCATCATGTCTTGCACCACCTCTTCGTCCCACCCGCGGCACCCGCTGAAAGCGACGGCAGCCTAGACTCATTCTCTCGCAGCACCCTTCGCCTCAACTGGGGACAGGTACGCTTCGCCCGTCAGGTGGTGGACCTGCTGAACAAGTATCGACTGGAGCCGGCGGTCTTCCGACGCGGTCAAGGCCCAATCGACGTGCGACTCGACAACGCCGAAATCGCGGCCCTATACGCGGTTCAAAACGCGATGCGCCGGGCGGTCAACCTCCGGCGGGTGGTCGTGGAGGTTAACCCGTCCAGCAATCTCCTCATCGGAGATCTGCTGGACCTGCGCAATCACCCGATCCTCCGCCTCTACCCGCCCGAACAGTTGCCCGACGCCCCAGCTCCCGTGCCCATCGCCGTGGGCTCGGACGACCCAATCACCTTCGACACGTATCTCTTGCGGGAATTCACCCTGCTCTTTGAGGCGGCAATTGCCGCTGGCTACTCCGAAACCGTTGCACACGATTGGCTCGCGCGCGTCCGCCAGACCGGGATGGATGCACGCTTCACGGTTCCGTGGACCCAAGAGACTCGGCAGCGGGTTGCGCAGGGGCTCGCAACCTATTTGCGGCGCCCGCGCGGCGCAGAGTATGCCGTATGACGTGTCCCTGCTTCAGCCCGCGGCAGCGCCGCCACCATGGGGACCAGGTCAGCCTCGAGGAGGAGGCAGACCTCATGTGTGGCCCAGGGGACACGGACCCTGGACGCGCGTTTCCGCCCGGTGACAACGCCGCGCTGGCCTCATCCAGATGGCGGCATCGACGCGTCGGACGGCCCTGGCACGCTTTCTGATCATCTTCCGCCCGGGGGGGGCGGCGAAGCTCTGCGACTCATGCTCGACAAGGCTCTTGTGACATTTGAAGACCTGATCCGAAGGAGCATTGCCCCGTCACTCACACTCCTCGCGGTCGCTCTAGCCTTCGAGATCTTCTGCGAATCCCTGTATCCGTCTGGGCCAGGGGAATCGCTCAACCACCTCTTCAGGGGCGTCGCATACATTTGGGGCGTCGCAGGCGCGATGAGCTCGGGAGCCCTGATCACTCTCGCCATCCTGCTCATCATTGGAACCAGCTACGCCCTTTCGGCCCTCCAACAGGTCCTCTTCGATGACCGGCTACGGAGAGACTTCGAGCACACGGGCGCCACGTTCCTCCGGAGTGTCTGTCAGAGGCTTTTCGGGGTCAGCGGGCAGGACAACGCGGGAGTGACTCAGGTCGACCCAGGCGGCTCAATCACGGATATCGAAGCCCTCAAGAGGCTCCGGAAGCAAGTCGTGGAGCGGCTCACCGAAATGCATTTGGACCCGCTGCCCAAGCAGCAAAAGACGGATTTCATCCTTTACGAGATATTGGGTGGCATTGATACAACTTCGACACGTGCGTACGTCGACCGGACAAAGGCAATCGGGATCTTCTTCGTTTCGCTCATTCTCGTCTGCCTTGGCCATGTCGTGCTACTTCGCCGTCCGGGGTGGTGGGTGGCGACCTGCAGCGCAGTGGCGGCATTCGCCTACGGCCTGGGTTACTGCGCGATTTGCGCCCAATACAGGGCGCGCGCCATACGGTTGTACGTCAACTTTCTTGCCATGCCTCTGGCGCGCATCAACTGGCTCCTCCTGAAGGAGGCGAGGGACGTCGGCGCTCGGAGCACTTCGTGACCCGCCCAGCCCACCCCGCCGGTACCTATGTCGGCCTCTACGGAAGCCACGGCGCCAAGTGGCGTCGCGAAGCCACCATCCTGCTTGAGGCGGCAGGCGTGCCATGGCACGACCCGACGGATCCACGCTGGAATGACATCAGCCACGAAAACGGCGACGAGCATCAGGCAACGATCGATCAACTCGTGGCCGAGGAACACGAGGCTCTCCTCGCGGCCGGCTGCGTCGTCTTCCACCTCGCCGGAGGCCCCAGCCCCCCGGCGTCTCTGGCGGCCCGCTTCGAGCTGGGTCTGCTCGCCGGCCGCGGGCTAGGAACCTTCCTACATGTCGAGCCCGGAGCGACAGGCCGCAACTACATATGGGCGGCCCTGCCGAGATACCCAAACATCGTCCGCTGTGATTCGCTGGCGGCGGCAGTGCAACGGGCGATCGAGAGGATGAAGAGCCCTTCGCCAGCCTAGGGAGGCTGTCCTCGCCGGCGGCAGCTTTCCACGTGGACGCCTCGCCCGCGAATGGCCGCCGGTGGCCGAGTGAGGTTCCCGTCGGTCTCTTGGCGCGCCGAACCTTCTTCCCTCGGAACACGGGGCAAGCGGCCTCAAGTCCTCCGGTGACCGACAATGCGTTGGGTCCACTGCGGAGAGCCGTCGCGGGCCAGGTGCGGGCATTCGGGATGGCTCCTGGACGAAGGGTCCCGAGCCAAGAACGACGATTACGGGTCCACTCGCCTTGCGCGTCTGATCACCGTCCGTCGGGCGACCGGCCTCCTCGAAATCGTGCTTCTCGGGTCTTTGACGGAGGGCAAGGCGCCAGGCGCGCTGAGGCCCTGAAGCTGGCGGATCGCTCTCGGCCGGTTCAGACTGAGGGCCGCGGC
This sequence comes from Pseudomonadota bacterium, assembly GCA_023438785.1. Taxonomy (GTDB): domain Bacteria; phylum Myxococcota_A; class Polyangia; order Fen-1088; family Fen-1088; genus Fen-1137. Next base: position 1,496 of record JAEXQJ010000261.1, on the reverse strand, counting down.
GAGGACGGATCGCCGGGGAGAAACGAGACATGGCGGTTGGCTGGGCTCGTGACGGAGCCGTGCAGGACCAAATCGATGCGAGCGTCGAGGACGCGGTGGCCCGCGCCAGGGACGGTTTGCGCAAGGGCGAGAGCCTTACGCATTGTGAGGATTGCGGCGAGGAGATTCCGGCTGGCCGCCGCAAGGCGCTCCCCGGAGTGCGTCGCTGTGTCGCGTGTCAGGCAGAGGCGGACGGCCGCTTTGTCGACCACAGCCCCTACAACCGACGCGGCAGCAAGGACAGCCAGCTCAAGTAGAGGCGCAACCGTTGTGGCGCGCGGTGGCCGAGCCGCCCCCGCCACACGAAGCGCACGACATGGATGTGCGGTCCATGTCGTGCGAGGGGTCACGGCTGTTACTTGGGGCCTGCTCCGGCCTGGATGGCGGCCGCCAGGCTCGCGGTGGCGTCGAGCGTGTACTGATAGGGGGGCGACGTGAAGGGCGTGCCGCCGCCGCCAGTCGCCTGCGTGCCGCTGGTGTTGGTGTAGGTATTCCCCTTGGACGTAATGTTGGCCGTCGTCTCATCGGACGTGCTGTTAAAGACGTGCGGGTTCTTCACCCCGGAAAACACGTTATTTTCGATGAGCACCTGGGCCTGGATGCCCGCCCGAACGCAGTAGTTGTTGCCAGCCGCGCTGTACAGGTTGTTGAAGATGTGGTTCTTGCCGAATCGCACGCGAGGCTGCCGCTCGACGACGTTTTCAGCCCACCAGTTGTGGTGCCAGGTCACGTTGAGGGCGTTGGCGTCGTCGTAGGTCGAGGGCTTGTCGGTGCCGCCCACCAGGTTCGAGTAGCGATGCCCGGCCGCGCCGGTCGAGTCGTCGCCGCTGTTGTCCGTGCGGGGCGTGTAGTGGAACTTGGTCCACGAGACGGTGACGTAATTGGACCCGTTGGTGATGTCGAGATTGCCATCCGTGCCGTCGGAGATGTCGCAGTGGTCGAACCAGATGTGATGGGCGTTCTTCTGCACGGAAATGGCGTCCTGGCCCGACGAGCACCCGGTGCCTGAATCGTAGTCGGGGTCGAGGGAACAGTTGCCCACGGCGTAGCCCGCGATCTTGATGTTGCGGATGATGACATTGGTCGATCCGCTCAACTCCATATGGCCGTGAATCTCAGCGCCACAGAGTCCGACGATGGTCTTGTTCGAACCGATGGCCAGATCGCCCGCCGCCATCACGCCCTTGACGTAGATCACCGCCGCCGTGGTCCCCTTCACCGCGTTCTGCAGATCGGCCAGCTTGGTCACCGTCGTAGGCGCCGCATTGCCGCCGCCCGTCGTCGTGGAGACTCCGTTGCCCGACTGCGCCGCCCAGCCGACGAGCGGGCTGGGGTCGGGGGGCGTCGTGCACGAACCACTGCCTCCGCCGCCTGTGCCGCCCGATGCGGTGCCGCCTGCGCCGCCCGATGCGGTGCCGCCCGTCGCGCCCCCGCTGCCTGCTGCGCCGCCGGTGCCG
>JAEXQJ010000207.1 GCA_023438785.1 Pseudomonadota bacterium | reverse complement strand
GGGCAAGGGATCGCTGCCGCTCACGGGGTCGCTGGGCTCGCCCAGCAGATGCGCGCGCAAGACGCCGACCAGGAAGATCGAACCGGCGACCACGGCCAGGCCGTCGGGAGCTTGGGACACGAATTGGCGTGCCACGGCCAGGGCCCGTTCGGGATCGGCTTCGCATGCGACGTTGCGGGCGCCGCCGCGCGTACAGGCGACGCGCGCCCCCAGGTCCTCGGGAGCCAAGGCGCGCTCGTTGGCCGAACGCGTGACCACGACGAAATCGAAGAGCGGCGCCAGAGCCGCCAAGATGGCGTCCGCATCCTTGCCGCGCACCACGGAGATCACGAGCGCGCGACGGCTGGCCTCGGGCAGGGTCGCGGCCAAGGCGCGCGCGCCCTCCTCGTTGTGTGCACAATCCAGCAAGAGATCGGGGAAGAGCCGCTCCAGCCGCCCGGGCCAGCGCGCCTGCCCCAAGCCACGCGCCACCACATCGGGCGAAAGGGGACGACCGAGGTGGTTCGCCACCCCTTCCGACAGGGCCACGGCGATGGCCGCATTGGAGGCCTGGTGTGGCCCGGCCAGGGCGAGGGGCACATGGGGCGCGACAAAGTCGCTGCCATAGCGACGCAAGACAGCGCCGCGCTCGGCGACCACCCGCGCCACTTCGGTCTCCGCCTCACCGGGCAGCGGCCCCGTGAAGAGCGGCACGCCGGCGCGGGCGATGCAGGCCTTCTCGTGGGCGATCTCGCGCAGGCTGTGCCCCAGCAGGTCCTGGTGGTCGAAGGAGATGCTGGTGATGGCGCAGGCCACCGGCTCCGCCGCGCTGGCCGCATCCAGGCGCCCTCCGAGCCCGGTCTCTAGCACGGCCACCTCGACCCCGGCCTCGGCGAACGCGAGAAAGGCCAGCGCGGCCGAGATCTCGAAGTAGGTCAACGGGACGCCGGTGGCGGCCACCTCTCGATCCAGCGCGGCCAGATGATCGCCGTCCACCTCACGGCCGTCGATGCGGATGCGCTCGGTGAAGCGAGACAGGTGCGGTGAGGTGAACAGGCCCGTGCGCAGCCCGGCGGCGCGCAGGATGGACTCGGCCATGGCGGCCGTGGAGCCCTTACCATTGGTTCCCGCGATCTGCACCGCGCACCATCGCTTGTGCGGCGAGCCGAGCTGGGCCAGGGCCGTGTGCATGCGCTCCAGACCAAACGACACGCCCAGCGCGCGAACCGATCGCAGCCGATCGAGAAAGCGCCGGTAATCCGCCCCCGGATCGGAACCGACGGCCGACATGGGACCAGCCTCCTCCGATCAGTTGCTGGCAGGCCGCGTGGATGTGCCGAGCCAGCGCAGCGACTTGGCGATGGTCGCCTTCAGCTCCTGGCGGGGTGCAATGACATCCACGAAGCCGTGGTTGAGCAAGAACTCGGAGCGCTGGAAGCCGGGGGGCAGGCTCTGGCGGATGGTGTTCTGAATGACCCGCGGTCCGGCGAAGCCCACCAGCGCCTTGGGTTCGGCGATGTGCAGATCGCCCAGCATGGCGAAGCTGGCGGCGACGCCGCCCGTGGTGGGATGAAGCAGAACGGAGACCAGCGGCACGCCCGCCTCACGCAGACGCGACACGGCCGCGCTGGTCTTGGCCATTTGCATGAGAGACAGGATGCCCTCCTGCATACGCGCGCCGCCGGAGGCGGAAAACATGAGGGCAGGCACGCGGCGCTCGAGTGCCCGTTCGAAGACGCGCGTGATCTTCTCGCCCACCACGGACCCCATGGAACCGCCCATGAACTCGAAGACGAAGAAGCCCGCCTCGACCTCGATGCCGTCGATGCGGCCAGCCACCGAGATGAGGGCCTCTACCTCGCCGGATGACTTGCGCGTGGCCTTCAGACGGTCCGCGTAGCGCTTGGAGTCCTTGAAACCGAGCGGATCGATGCTCTCGATGCCCGTGTCGTGCTCGACCATGTCTTCCCTGTCCATGATGAGCGTCACGCGTGCGCGCGTGGGCATGGCGAAGTGGTACGAGCAAGCCGGGCACACGTACTGGTTCTTCAGCAGGTCGGCCGTGAGCAGCGGATCTCGACAGCTCGGGCACTTCGTGAACACGCCCGCCGGAATGCTGCGCTTCTCGGACGGCGTCTGAGCTTCTTGCTTCTTGCGTTTGTACCAGGCCATGTTGCGCTGCCGCAGCAGCGGGGCCCAATTTCGGCCCACCGCCCCTGATCTGTCAACCTGGGATGTGGCTGCTTTCCGCCCTGTCGGCTGGGCCCCGTCGACGGTAGACTGCCCCTCCTCGCGCGTGGACACCAATTACTTCGACGTTGTCGTGTGCGGTCCGGACTTGGCCGGGCTGGTGGCTGCGGCCCTGCTCTGCCGGCGGGGCATGCGGGTGCTGCTCTGCGGTCACGACCGCATTCCCCCTACCCTCGCCGCGGGTCCCTACCTCCTGGCGCGCGAGCCCGGGTTGCTTCCTCCGCCGGACTCTGAGTCCGTGGCGCGCGTCATCCGAGAGCTGGGCCTCACCCAAGTCATTCGACGCCGGGCGCCAGCCCTGCAGCCCTCGCTGCAGCTCGTCTTTCCGCACGGTCGGGTCGAGTTCGGCCCCGACCCGGAGCGGGTGGCGGCGGAGCTGCGCCGCGAATTCCCCGCGGACCACGACACCGTCGAGCAAACGCTGGCGCGCCTTCGCAACACGAGCTCCATTCTCGATCCCCTCCTGGGCTCTGACATCACCCTGCCGCCCCAAGGCTTCTGGGAACGTCGAGATGTGGCGCGCATTCAGGGACAGCTTCCCTCCGCGGACGACGACTGGCTGGCTCCCCTGCCCGCCTATCACCCCATGCGCGCGGGTCTAGCGGCCCTCGGCTCGCTGTCGAGCGGCTTCTCGCCCGGTGACCTGGGCGGCATGATCCAGGCGCGCGCCTACGACGTGGGACGACGGGGCCTTTTTCATCTGGGCTCGGCGGCCGATTTGCGGGCCCTGTTTCGCACCAAGATCGAGAGCTTCTCGGGCGAGGTGCGCGAGAAGGTGACGCCCACGGAGTTGGTCTGGCGACGCGGACGCCTCACGGGCCTGCGGGTACGCCCACGCAACGAGACCATCGGGTTCGGACGACTCATTTGGGCCTCCTCGGCGGCGTCGCTTCTCGCGTTGTCCGGCACGGAGGCCCCGCGCCGACTGCGCGACATCGCGGCGGGCATCCGTCCGGCGTGTTTCCGCTACACGTTGTGCCTGCTGGTGCGCCCGGAGGCCATCCCCGAGGGCATGGGCCCGAGGGTGCTTGCCGTGCGCGATCCGGCCAAGCCCATGCTCGAAGACAACGCCCTGTGCATCATCGTGGGTCCCCCCCTGGCCCGCGAGCCGCAGCAGGTGCCCGTGTGGGTCGACTGCCTCGTGCCCGCCACCGCGGGGGCCAGCGTGGGCTACCTGGCCGTGGTTCGCGCCCGGGTGCGCGAGGAACTGTCGCGCCTCATGCCGTTCTTTGAGCGCCACCTGTGGGTGATGGCCTCGCCCCACGACGGCCTGCCGCCCGAGATGGGTCTGCCGGTCAGCGGCTCGCAACAGGAACCCGCGCCCGTGGCCCCCGTTCCCATGACCGCGGCCCTGAGCTGCGATCTGCCGCGCATGCTGGGCGTGGGCGGCGCGCCCAGCGCCACGGGGCTGTCCAATCTGTTCCTGGCCGGCTCCGAAAACCTGCCCGGCCTGGGGCGCGAGGGCGAGTTCGTCTCCGCGTGGAGCGTGGCCCACCTCATCGCCAACCCCGACCGGCGTCAACCCCGCCGCCGCGAGATCCTCATCGAAGACATCTGAGGAGACGTCGGACCTGCTTGGCGCTCAGCTCCGGCGCGTGCAGAAGTCGGACAGGAGCGCGGCGTGCGCGGGATCGATGCGAATGAAGCGCACGCCCGTGCGCCGGAAGGGACCATAGCGCCGATCGGAAACGACCAAGCCCGCCGCATCGATGCGACCCACGCCCGGCAGATCGAACGTCAGGGACAGCGGCGTCTCGGGCTGCACCGGCAGATTGCGCGGGCGACGCAACGTCATGCCGGAGGGCCCCACGTCTTCGGCCTGACCAAGCTGGAGGTGGGAGCCCACCGTGTTGCGCACGGCGAAGACGGCGGCCACGCGGCCACCCTGCCTGCGATCCCGGTTCGCACGTCGGCGCTCAAACAGCATCGCCCTTATGCTAGGGGCGAACCGTGCACCAGGCAAAAAAGCTGGCGAAGGGCCTCGTCGGGCCCAAACGGCCGCATGCAAACTAATCCGTGAGAGGCTGCGCCTCGTCGACGATGAAGTTCGGTATCTCGTCCTGCACCAGGTAGACCAGGCGGCAGGCTTGGCACACGAAGGCGCTCTCGTCGGCGCGCAGCTCGATGCGGCCCTTGCACTTCGGGCACGCCAGGATGTCGACCAGTTCACGATTCATCGCCATGGACTGGTTATACACGCCCGCGCCGCCCAGCGGAGCGGTCCAGCGCGGCTTGGGCTAAAGCGGGCCCTCGGTCACGACCATGCCGGCCAGAGGGGCGGGCACCACGGGCAGCTCGGCGAAGCGGGCCAACACCTTGTCGTCCGAATCCAGGATCTCGGCGCGCGACAACACCGCATAGCGGACGGGCCCCTGGGCGGGTGCGCAGGATGCCAGGTATCCCACGATCTTCGTTCCACCCTCGTAGGTAAGGGTCACGCGGTGGCTCACCATGTTGCGGATGTCTTGTGACGCTGCCATGTGCAGCCCAATCTCCCAGGCCCACCTCGTGCGGTCAACCCGTGCGCCGCAGGGCGGATGCCCCACCGGCAAGGTGCGGAAGGCACGCCAGAACGACGGCCCGGAGTAAGATAGCCGCCGTGATACCTGGCCACCGCGCGGGCCCTGCCCTATGCACGATTCTGCTGATTGCCTGTGAGGGGTACCAGCCCGAGCCGCGGCTGACCGGGATCGAGCCCAATCGCGCCTACACCGATCGAGGCACGCGCCTGCAGTTGCGCGGCGCGAACCTCATTCCCAGCTTTTTGCTGGATCCCAATTCCGGGCGACGGGTGGCCAAGGCGGATGGGTTCACGGCGCGCCTGCGCCAGCGAGGCCTCGGGATGGCCGCGTTGACCGAGGTCACCTGGGTGGCGACGGACCGACTCTCGGCCACGCTGACCGAGGACCAAGCGAGGCAGCTCGCCGCCGGGCCCTGCGACGTGGAGATCACCGACCCGCGCGGAAACACCGCGGTCTACGCGGGCGGGTTCACGGCTCTCGGCGCGGACACGGCTGGCGTCACGCTCAGCATCGATTCGCCCCTCGCGGGCACCTACGTGGCACCGGGCACGATCCTCTCGGTCAGCGCACGCGCCTGCAAGCAAGCCCCCGGCCGCGTGGGGGCCGTGGAGTGGGTCTACCAAGGCCCTGACAAGGTGTTGGTTGGCGCCTGTCCTCGTGGTGACAATCCCCACGAGGTTCTCTGTTCGTTCGATCTCGAAGTGGATGCAAACCCGCCGGCAGGGTTGCCCGAGGGGGCCGAGATCGTGCTGACCTTCACGGCGAACGCCGATTCGACCGAGACGGTCCCGACCGTCGCCCAGCAGAGGTTGTCCGTGCAGCCACTCCCCAGGATTGCGCAGATCACGCCCGACCGAGGTGGCACGGCGGGCGGCACCGACGTGGTGATCGGCGGCTCGGGATTCGCCGCCGGTGCCCAGGTCCTGGTGGACGGAGTCCCGCTGATCGCCAACGGGGGCGTCCGCATCGACGCCGCTCTCATCAGCGGACGCATGCCTCCTCATGCTCCCGGTTTCGCCACGGTGGAGGTACGCACGGGCCCCGGCGTGGTCAGCCCGGTGGCCCAATTCGAATACGTTGCTCCGCCGACCCTGCACAAGCTCTCGACCGACTGGGGGTTGGCCGACCAGGACACCTCGGTGGAGATCTCGGGCACCAACTTCACCAACCAAACGCACATCTTCCTCGGCCCCACGCTGTCCCATGCCGTGCGGGTGGAATCACAGACCATGAGCGACACGCTCATCCGCGCCCTTTTCCCCGCGGGCCCGACGGGCCGGACCACGGTCTGGGCGCTTGACTCCGACGTGGGCTGGACGAGCCTCGCCAACGGGTTCACCTGGAGAGCGACCCCCTTATGAAGCTGCTGCCCAAGCTCGCCCTCCTCTCCATCGGCGTGGCCGCCGTCCCTCTGGCCATCGCGGGCTATTCGTCGATTCGAGTCAGCCAGGCCGCCCTGCGCGAGGCCATCGAGGGCCACGAGGTGCTGCTGGCGCGCCAAATCTCCGAGTACGTGAGCGGCCAGCTCGGCAACCTGCACGCCACCATGTCGGTGGAGACGCGCATCCTCGACCTCACGCGCGTGGAGGGTCACCTGCCCGGCCAAGAGGCGCTGCGCAAATTCCTGCACCTCGTTTATCACCAGAGCGACGACTTCAGCGTGGTGGTCATGGTCGATGGGCAGGGGCGTCCGGTGGTCCCCCCGGCGTTTCAGTCGGTGGCCCCGCGCAACGACTCCTTCGGCCGGCACGAGTTGGTCTCGGCGGAGGACGCCACCCGTTTGCCGCAGATGATTCCCACGGAAGCGGTTCTGCGCGACGGCAAGGCGGTGGGTTCCATCTTCCTGGCCGGGCACCCGGGCACGCCTCACGTGGTGCTGGCCGTGCGCTACGAGGGAGCGCCCGACGGCGAGCCGCGCATCATCGCGGCGGCCGTGTCGCTGCGCCGGTTCGCCGACCACCTGGCCTCGCTGTCGTCCGTCGATCGGGACATCCTGCTCCTCGACCAGCAGAGTCGGGTTGTCATCTCGGCGCACACGGTGGGCCCGGCGGCCCTCGAGCCCAAACAGCTGCCCACCGCTCCGCAGGGCGCTCTGCCGCCGACCTGGTTCGTGGCCGAATACATCAGCCACGGGCATCCCGTGATCGGGGCCTACGTGCCGGCGGCGGCGTTCGGCATGGGGGTGGTGGTGGAACGCTGGGTGGATTCGGCCCTCAAGCCGGCGCGCCGCCTGAGTTGGACCACCATCTACTGGGTGGGCGTGGCGGCCATCGTGGCCGCGGTGGTGGGAGCGGCCCTGGCGCGCTCATTGTCGGCGCGCGTGAACAGCCTGGTGCAGGGCGCGCGCCGGATCGCCCAAGGCAAGCTGGACACGGAATTGGACGTCTCCTCGAACGACGAGTTGGGCGACGTGGCCAAGGCCTTCAACGCCATGGCTACATCTCTGGACGCGGCCCGCGCGGAGATCCTGCTGCAGACCCAGCAGATCATGGGGTGGAACGAAACGCTGGAGAAAAGGGTCGACGAGAAGACCAAGGAGCTGCGCGACGCCCAGGATCTGCTGCTGCGCTCGCGCTCGCTGGCGGCCATCGGCTCGCTGGGCGCGGGTGTGGCCCACGAAATCAACAATCCCCTCACCGGCGTATTGGGACTGGCCCAGTTGCTGCTCGCTGACCTGCCCGAGGATCACCCCAGCCGGCCGCTGGTCAAGGACATCGAGGAGCAGGCGGCCCGCATTCAAGGCATCGTGGCCAACCTGCTGCGCTTCTCGCAAAAACAGTCGGGCGAGGATTTCCGTGCCCTGGACCTGTCGCGGGTGGTGGAAGACGCCATCGAGCTGTGCGGGCCGCAGACCCTGTCCGACAAGGGCGTGCAGCTCATCAAGCACGTGGCCAGCCCCAGCCCGCCCGTGCGCGGCAGCGCCCTGCAGCTACAAGCCGCTCTCATGCAGCTCATTCAGAACGCGGCGGGCGCCATGGACGACGGCGGCACCCTGACCCTGGAGACCACGGTGCCTGAAGCGAAGCTGTTGCGCCTGCGGGTCAGCGACACCGGCCGCGGCATCAAGCCCGAGCACCTACCGCGCATCTTCGATCCGTTCTTCACCACCAAGGCCAACCACACGGATACGGGCATCGGCCTTTCGGTGGTCCACAAGATCATCGACGATCACGGCGCCACCATCCGGGTCAACAGCGAGCCCGGCAAGGGCACAACCTTCTGGATCACCTTCCCCATCGACGCGGGGGCAAGCCCACTCGTATGAGCCAGGGCGAGCGCAGATCGGGGCTAGGGGTCACGGTGGCGGCCCTGGCCGTGGTGGCCGTGATTCTGGGTACGGCGTCGATCCTGTCGCGCCACTTCTTCGAACGGCGCACGCCCGAGATGCCGGCCGGATTGACCCCCGCGCCCCC
>JAEXQJ010000202.1 GCA_023438785.1 Pseudomonadota bacterium | reverse complement strand
GGACCTCGGGTGACAGGGCGGAAACCGCCGTTTCCAGCGCCATCACAGCACCACCGCCTTCGTGCGCTTGACCACTCGCCTGCCGTCACGAATCTCCGTCGAAAGCCCGCCTGCTGCGAACCGTTCGGCGATGTTCCGCGCGTGACCCATGACTAGCTTGCCGGGTATTTGCACCGGCGGTGCGCTCCCGCACGTGAGCCAGAGGGCGTATCGCTTGGGGTGGTTGGTCGCTTTCATGACCGCACCCCCTCGGCATTCGCGGCCTGCCATTCGTCCATGAGTTGCGCGTCGGTCAAGGCTGGCGTCTCGACGGTGCGGCGCAGGTCGGGCGGGAGCGCGGCCACTTCACGTCGGCGGCGTTCGGCCTCCACGGCGCGACGGTGGCGCGCATCCTCGTCGGCGAGTTCCGCGGGCGTGGCGGTGCGGGCAGGTGTCCTTTTCATGACGATCTCCCTTCGTTGGGCATGGCTGGGCCGTTCACCGGGCGCACCTCGGGCGTGGCCCGGCCTGGCCTGGCGTTCGTTGCGGGACTTGAGGCGCGGCTATCGCGCGCGGTGCGGACTAGTCGCGGGGCTTGGCGCGTTCGGCGCGGGCCTTGGCGTGGGCGGCCAGCCCTTCGTGAAGCAGAATGCGGACAAGCTCACCACGGGTGATGCTGGCGCGTCCGGCAGGTTGCTCGGCATTCATGGCCCTGGCTTCGACATCAAGCGCGGCCACTAGCTCGTCCGAAACCTTGAACGAGAGGATCGTTGATTCGCCGGGTGGTCTTGTTCGTGGTCGCCCCAAAGCGCCGGGGAGCTTCGCCGATTTCTTCATTCGGTGCGAGTTCTCCGCGAGTTCCATATTCGTAGGAAACCAAACTGTTAGTTTCAAATCAAGTAAAACTGCGCAGCCGAGTCAGGGTGCACCCGATTCCACCCCATCTGGCCTTGAGAATGGCAACGGCGCCGCGCGTTGTTTGCTGCGTTCTCCGACGGAGAGGGCACCTGTAGAGCATCGGCCTGCGTAGCCGCGCACGTGGCCAGGTGACGTCGGCGGGAAGCACTCGGCCAGGACGATGGCCATCCGGGCCGTGGTCGTCTTGGCGACAAACGCGGCCACGGGATCGGGTTGCTCGGCCTCCATGCTCACGCGTCGTACCGGGCAGCCACAATCAGGTCGCGACCCATCCGCACCATCGCCTCGGCTGTCATCTTCCGCAGGCGGTTCCGCAGTGCTGCCGCCTCGTGAAGCGCCAGGATGAGATCTTCCGGGCACCACGCCGGCGGGCAGCCGTGAGCCTCGACGCGCGCGAGGGCCTCGATGCAGGCGCCAAACGCGGTCAGCGCCGGCGGCTCGCCGGGAAGGTCAGACAGTCTTTCGCCAGACCGCGCCTGTTTCATCAGCTCTTGAGCGTGGGCGACTTCCCCGAGGCTCGCGCGCCAACCGGGTTGTGAGACTCGTTTGGCGAGTTGGGCAAGCACGGCGGTCTGACGGGCAGTCGCCAGGACTTCGCCGCCCATCGCTTTTTCCACCTCGACGGCCAGCTTCGACACGGCGACGAGCAGGTTCTGCAGATCTCGCGGATCAGCGGGAGGCCTCTCGCCCTCCAGACGTGTGAGACGCTGGGAAAGGGACTTCAGGCTACCCATGGTGTTCTCCGCCTTCGACCAGCTCCCAGCGTGTGGCCTCGCCGGTTGCCTCGTCCCACTCGACGGCGCGCTCACGAATGCCGCCGCCATCACGTGGATCGCGTCCCGCGGGGACACAGGTGGTGCGCTCCACTTGCCGGCCGTCGTCAACCGAGATGATTGTGACCTCTTGCGGGACAGGCGCGGGCGGAAGCTCGGCATTCAAGCGCGCGATCCGTTGCGCCAGGTTGCGGATCGTCATGGCGTCCCCGAGGCGACGAACGCCACGCCGGCCTTGGTCAGCAGATCGCGGATGGCCTTCTCTCGTTCCTCGCTGCTCATGGACAAGATCTGCCGCTTGGCGTCGTTCTTGCTCCGAGCTACGGCGAGAAGCTCCGCAGGCATCCAAGCCGGAGCTGGGCCGCGATCCTCCACACGGGCAAGGACGCCGGCTAGAGCGTCGAGCGCCTCTTCCAGTGGCGACGCCTCGGGCCTGTCGTGCCCGTCGGATTGCCAGCATCTCACGAGCTTCAAAATCTGCATCTCTCTCTGGCGCCGCAGCCGCTCGGCAAGGTCCCTGGTGTCGCCGCCCAGCGCGGCTACGGCCTCCTTGAGGGTGGCCCGCAGCGCTTCCAGGTCCGCCGGCAGTGGCGTGCCCAGGCTGCCCTGCAGCTTGGCCAGCCGGCGGGAAAGATGGCGAAGACTCATGATTCATTCCTCCACGATTGCCCGGCGCGCTCTTGCAGGCGGGTTTCAAGTTCGACTAGGCGGGCCTCGATGACGTCTGCCTCGACGGCTTGCGTGGCGGCCTCGACAACCGCGCGAGCCGCAGAGACTTTGGCTGCCTCGGCTGGCACCGTGCCGTCGGACATGTTCACCAGAGCGGCTGCAGCCCGGGTCGCGCCAGCGGCCAGGATGGCGCGGGCAGAGCCTACGTTTTCAGCCACTCGGGCCCGGATGGCCGCAGCGATGTGCGGCTTGGTTCGCCATCGCCGCGCAGACCGGGCGGACATCCCCAGGGCCGTGGCCGCATCGCCAAGCGTCTTGCCGCTCGCCACCTCGTCGACGAACAGCGTTTCCCGGGGGGTCAGGCGATCCCCGGCTTCATCATCGATGCCGCCGGATCGGTCAGATCCGGCCACGATCCGCAGGCTCACGGGCTCCCGTCCGTGGGGTTGGCGCTCATCGGCGCCCCCAGAGCGAGGCCGCGACGACGACGTCGTCCGACGCGGCGCAGATCGCAGCGATGTCCACGGGCCCAGCGGGGCGCTTCTCATCCTTCGCGTGACCGCGAACGATCTCGGAGGTCGCCCCGTCGTCAAACAGGGCGCTCGCACACTCTTTGCCGGTGAACGACGGCTGGGCCTCACCGTCGACCTCGGCCCTTATGTGCTCGAACACTTGCTGGTCCCACAGGCTACTCGGCGCCGGCAGTCGACCAGTTTCCCGGTACGCGGTTCGCATCTTCGCGGCGAACGGGGAGGCGAGCGCTTCGGCAGACGGGCAGCCGATTTTCTGCAGGAGGGGACTAGTCACTTTTGGCACGGGGCGTCTTCTTTCGTTGGGGTTGGGACTCGGACTCTGTCTCGCAGGCGATGCACAAATCGATGAGCGCGGATTCGACGTCGTCGACGTTCACGTGCGCACCTCACGCGTGCTGCTGGGATGGCCCTGTGGCGCACTGACTTCGCGCTGCTGAGGTGTTTGGGCGTCGGCTGGGGTCTTGGCCTTCGTGCGGATGAGCGCCCAGCACGCCGCGCAGATGGTCACGCCGCGGGTGAAGTGCGCTTCGCGGTACGTGGAACTGCCGCAAGCCGAGCACGCTTCACGTTCGCAGCTCATGGCTTGTCCTCCTCGGTAACAGCCTTGATGGCCTCGGACCACAGGCGCTCGAACCAGGCCTGGCAGGCGCCGAACTGGTCAGGCGTCGGTGCGTCGCCGTTCACAAACGCCAGTGCTTCTGCGTCCAGGGCGCGTTCGGCCGAGTCGATCTGCCGGGCCAGGGTGGGGCAGCCCTCGCAAACAGCCGGCCACAGTCTCCCGACCAAGTCGCCGTCGTAGCGGGCAGACAGCCGAACGAAGGCATCGGCGAAGGCCTGGCCAACCTCGGCGCTGCGAGCTTCGCGCAGCAGGCTCAGCAGCTCGGGTTTGCACGCCACTACCAGGGGGCGCAATTCATCGCGAGCGGCGGCGGGGCCGTCCAGCCTGATGCGGTCCCCGGCCGGGGTGAGATCGACGCCACGGGCGCGGGCGGCGGCGAGGAGGGCGAGGGCGGTCATACCGCGTCCCCCTCGGCACTGGATCCAGACGGATCCACATCCACCCCTGTTTTGGGGGTTAACTCGCGATCTACATCTCTAAAGAGATCAACCCCAGATCGAGGGGTGAAACCGGATCCGCTGGATCCAGCCAGACGGATCCCTGACCAGGCTCGGGGGCGTTTTCCCGCGGCGCGGAGTCTGACGTCATCGATCCCGCGTCCCCTAACCAGCTCGCAGAATTCGCGCTCGCCTATCGAGCGAGAGTGATACCGCTCGCACCACTCTTGGTAGGCGCGATACAAGTCGGCTCGCGTGGTGACCGCGCCCGTCTCGACCACGCACATCTCATCGACGAACGGGGCCAGCCGGTCGCTATCCTCGCGGTACGCCGCCGTCGCAGCCTGGATACGGGCACTCGTCCCGAGTCCATCCCTTTGCCATGCCTGACAACCCCGAACAGCCCACGCCAGGATGCCGGGCATCTCTTCGCGCAGCGTGCGGGTCAGATTGGGATCCCGTTGAGACTCCGGTATCACCCGGTCAAACGGGATCTCACGGAGTCGGCGCCACACTCCCTCGTCCTGACCCCGCACCACGAGCCGACTATTACCTGCCAGGGAGAGATGCCAGGTGGCACGTATCTGCCGTGGGTTCTCGCGCATGCCACGCGCGGTCTGCATGTCGCCGCCCGACAATGACTTGAGCGTCGCCTCAGCGAATGGCTTACCCGCGGGCGTCTCGCCAAAGATCACCAGCCGGCGGCGCTCCAGCGCGGCTATTCCGCACGGATGGGCGTCGCCGTGCCGCTCGACCAGGATCGACGTGTCGCCGATGACCGCGTAGTCGCCCCACACCGCGCGCAGCGTCTCCAGCATGACGGATTTTCCGTTGGCCCCGCGGCCCATGAAATACGGCACAACGTGGGCAGCCTGGACAGAGGTGAGTACGTAGCCGGCCCAGCGCTGCACGTACTCGATCGTCTCAGCGTCGGGCAGAACCTCGACCAAGAAACGCTCCCATCGTGGACTTGTCGCATTAGGATCGTAGGGCGCGCCCGCGATCTGCGTGATGAGATCAGCCGGGTCATGTGGGCGGCGCAAGCCAGTGCGCAGGTCGATGGTCCCATTGGGCGCATTCAGCAGCCACGGGTCAGCGTCGAATCGATCCGCGGTAATGGCCATGCCGGGCTCGGCCTTGGCCAGTGCGATCATGTTGTCGCGCTTCTGGCGCGACTGGGCCTTCGTAGCGCCGTCGAGGAGGCCTGCATACAGCTTCGGATCGCGACACTCGGCTGCCTCTCGCGCGAGCTGGCGGGAAACCTCCGCCGATTGCTCCAGCATCCAGACGCCGCCCGCGTCGGGGAGCCATCGTGTACCGTCGAACCGGTACCACACGCCCATGTCCGCCACGTAGAGCGCGCGACCACGCACCAGTGATGCGAGCCGACGGGCCAGCGTCGTATCGGTGACTGGCTCCGAGAGATCACCAACGGGCGCGATAACAGAATCCGGTGCGACCGCTGTAGCAGCGCACGAGCGGATCGACGTGATGGGTGCCGTGCGAGGCTGCGCAGAGCCGGCACGCCATCCGCTCTCGACAGTGGCCTGGGCCTCACCGACAGGGAGCCCTGCATCTACCGCCGCGGTCACCAGTTCCGCGCGCACATCGGGGATCTCGCCGCCTGCGTAGAGCTGGCCGAGGGAAAAAGAAGCCAGGTTGGTTCGACGATTGCGGTCGCCCTCGGCGGTGCCGCGGACGTCCGAGAGTTCTCGATCCACGGCCGCCCGCCCGTAGGCGCTGCCGTCGACGTTGCGGATCGGTGTGACCACTAGTCGTGGTCGCTCGGTACGGGTCAAACGCGCGATCCATGCAGGCGGCAGTTCGGCCACCTCGACGGCATCGGGGTCATTCGTCCATCGGTACGTGCCGCCGCTCGGGTGGCGAGACGGAGGCGCCACCACATAGCCGTGATACCGGATGTCGATACCAGGACCGAGCGAGCCCGCGACGTGCGCAGGATCGGCAGGCGCACGGAAATAGAGGTGCCGCCCACCATCGGGGCCACCCGTTGCAGCCTCCACCGTCACGGGCAAGTCGCCGAGTTCGCGCATGAGTTCGGCGATCGTCTCGTGGCCACCGTGGCGGGGATCCACGTCAACTATGAGCAAACCTGATGCCGCGCCAGCCACACCCACGTTTGCCTCGGGCATGCCGGCCCACAGGCGCTTGACCACATCGGCATCCGTTGTGGCGTCGTGGAATCCGTGCGCCGTCGCCGGAACCTTGGACCGAGGCGCGCATGGGAACACGTGCCAGCCGCGCCCCACGAGGGCCAGGGCGTGCGATACCATCGTCGACCAACTGCTCACTGCCCGCGCGCCTCGGCCGCCAGGTGCGCGATCTCGATCTCGGACGCGGGCCTCAAGCTGGCCAGGTCCACCATCCACCGGCGCCCGATCCGCCGCATGGCGATTTCTCCACGCTTGTGCGCGGCGAGATAGGTGCGCGGATCGTGACCGGTGCTCTGCGCGTACTCTGAGAGCGGGACCATCTGCGGCGGCTGCGCAGCTTCGATGGCCGCCAGCCTGCGCTCGATCTTTCCCAGCGCCGCGACTACGCGATCGAAGTCATCCGCCGTGGGTAGATTGGCGGAAATCACGACTGCGCCCCCGAGCGGGTCAGCGAGGAGGACACGGCTGCTAGAGCGTGCCGCACCAGCATCGCCGTTCCGGCCCGTATCGGCAGCCCACCGGCCGCACGCTCCAAGGCAGGCCGAGACAGTCCTAGGGCGCGGGAAGCCCTGTTGATGCTGCCGATGCGGTCGACGACGCGACGAATGGCGGCGATCTCAGCCTCGTCTAGCCGTGCGCCCAATTCCGTTGTCGTTTGCTTCATGCCTGATCTTCGCACGTCCTGGAGATCGACCCGCCAAGTTGGGCCCACTTTTTTTCGGGGCTCACGGCCGCACCGTCGGGTCAATGGGCGCGAGTGCCTGCACGGCGAGAGCGAGCGAGCCACGGCGGAGCGGCAGGCCGCCGCGCAATTTGTCGACGGATCCGCGCGAGATGCCGAGTAGCTCGCACGTTCGCGCTGGCTGTCTGGTTGAAGTCCTCGCTGAAGATGAACAAGGCAGCGGCGCAAACCCGCCACGTCCAACCATGCATGAGGTGCGCGTTGTAGGTGGCGATCTCGATGGACCGATCAGCGGGACGGCCACTTCGGGCGGCGGACTGGGCACGCTCGCGCGGCTTCCATTCGTCTTTGATACGTAGGTTGCTCAACTCGCGCAGGAGTCCCTCTAATTCGCCAATGGTTGGCTCTTGCTCGTCTGTGTACAGGTCGCAAAGCGCGCGAAGACCCTGCTTGAGTCGGCGACCATAGCGGGTTGCGACGTCAACGCCCTCAATAGCACGCGCGACCGCGCGGAATTCCCGATGGACTCGCGCTTCGGCTGCCCGCATGTCCTCCAGGTCATCCGCTGTGGTCAAGTAGCTCCATCCGAACTCCGCGATTCGGGGATCGTCTGCGGGCACTCCGGCTTTTGCGAGAACGGCCAGAGCGTCTGACCTGTCGTCTTTCGCCGCTCGCTTGGCGCTCGCTCCCGCGGGAAGTCTCGGCGCTCGCTTCTGCGGGGCCTTGGAGGCAAGCCTGACCTCCGATGCCACCTCGGTCGCTTTCGTCGCACCAGCGTGAGCTGGCTTCGCCTGACAGGCTACTGGTCTCACGTCGCACCTTGCTTTGCACCCTCGGCGAAGACTCGCCGGGCTGGGCCGCTGAAGGTGCGGCAGCGGCCCCCACGCGGTTCATGAGGCCGTGTGGTGCCCGACTCCTCCCATTGTACCTGCGGTTTCGAGCACCCCCCCCCCGGTCCCCGCCCTTTTGGGCGTCCAGTGTGGCGCCCTGTTTGGCGGGTCGTGCGCTTGGACGTGCGATCATGGTTCATGAGCCAACCCGCACCTACGTTTGCCGATCTGGTTGAGATTGCAATTGCTGAAGCGCAGGACGTCCGTCCCTCGCTGAGTTTCAACGACGGCGACGTCTCGGAGGCCATGGTCCACGCTGGAGCCGCCATGTTCGACCACGTGGTGGCGGAACTCGAAGGCGGGATCCGACGTCTGTTCTTCGGAGGGGCACACGGTCCCGATCTCGACGAGGTCATCATGGACCGCTTGCGACTTGAACGAATCAAGGCCGTGGCGGCCACCGGCAACATCACTTTTCGGCGCGAAACCGCGGGCACGGCGGGCGTGATCCCGGCCGGAACTCAGGTGGCCACGCCGATGGATCGAGACGGTCGGCGCAAGGTCTACACGCTGACGACGGGTCTTCCGTACGACACGGGCCCATTCGTCGTGACCGGAGCGGCTGCTGCTGCCATTCCTGGGCGCGACGGCGCGTGCGCTGGCCCCGTCTCGATGGCAATCCTGACTGATCTCGGCGACCCGAACATCTCGGCGTCGACGGATGGCTTCGCGGGCGGGCGGGACGAGGAGTCCGATGGGCTGTATTTGGTCAGGGCCGTGGACTCTTGGAAGGGCTCGTCCCGTGGAAGCCTTCGGGACCTGGAGCGCGGCGCGCTGGAGAACACCGGCGCCACATCCGCCCGCGTCGTCGAGGACATCAACAGCGGGATCGTGACCGTTATGGTCGCCGACCAGAGCGGCGAGAGCACCTCTGCGCTTGAATACGAGGTCAGGAAGAACTTGGAGGGCTGGCGCGCGGCCGGATCTCTCGTTCAGGTGCGAAGCGGGGACGCTGCCCAGCTCGAACTGACGTGCCATATCACGAAGTACGCCGCCGGTTTCTGCGTCGAGGCTGCGGCCCCGGTTATCGCCGACTCCATCACGAACCGCGTGAACTCGCTGCGCGTCGGGCAGGATCTGACGCTGGACATGCTCAAGACGGCGGCAATCGTGCCTTTCGCTTCCGAAATCTACGCGGTGGAGTTCGCCGCCGTCTTGGACGACGTGGAGGTGAGTTCCGGCGCCAACATCCGGTCCAAGGGCCGACACATTCGCCTGGCTCACGGTCCGGCTGTCGTCGACGGCTAAGGCCACGGGCTCCACAGAACGCACCGGCTTGCGCGCTGGCGCGCGATGGCGGCGGGGGTGGTCCCACAGGGGGCGGTGAAGACCGGCAGGCGCGCCCTCGGGCGCTTCTGGGGGGCCTCGGAACATGTTCCGAAACCTGACGATCCCCCGCCCCATGCTGAGGGCCCTACATCAGCCCCTCTTCGATAGCGTCTTCCACTCCCAAGCGGAACTGCCCTCGACGCCGAACACTTGGAACCAGATCGAGACAGCGGGGCAAGGCCTCCTTCATCCAGCCGACCACGGCCGCCCCGCGCTCATTCCAGGGGAGCGCGACGGCCGCATCCAACCTCGCCAGCGTGTTCTCGTTCACGTCGCCGGTCACCAGGTCGCGAGCGTGTCTGGCGAGTTCGTGGCCAGCGTCCCGGTAGCCCCGGCGTGAGCGTCGCGCCTGTCGGCAAAGGCCCCGGAAGAAGCGCGGACAAGCAGAAGACACGGATCCCAAATCGTTTGGCATGGCATACCTCACATAGCGATTCCCCCGCCGGAGGTGGGCATGTAATGCCCCATGCCTTGCCTTGAAGGCAGTCGTGAGGGGAGAATTCCCCCGCGAGATCGGCGGTGATCTCAGACTGCCCGCGAGCCAGCGTACGCACGGGGTTCGAGGAAGTCAACGATCGCGAATGGGCTGTGATGCCGCGGATCACTTGTTGGTGCTGAGCCGCAGTCTGCGCGCGCCAGGAGCCGAACCCCCGGCGAATCACCGTTGCGCATGGTGAAGACGGGCCCCGGGTTCAATCCCTGTCCCGGGGATCGAATTCAGCCCCAGCGGGGGCTTTACGGGGTAGCGCACATCTACTTGGTGGTTACCTCCGGGACGGGGCGGACGCGAGATACCCAGTCGCCGAGGAAATCTTGGCTCCAGAGCGGGTGCTGCTTGATCCGCAGCGCTCTGTCATGCCCGTGTACGCCAGTGACTGGGGAAGAAGCGGGGGTCATGATCAGGTCGCGGCCGCCCGTGCAGGCCTGGAGCAGCGCTAGTACTCGGATTGAAGCGGAGCTGCCCATGTCGGGGCCAAGTATGACGTGCAGTTCCCGCACCCAGTCGATAACTTCGGCCTCCCTTATGGCGTCGAGAACCCGCAGCGTCGCGCCCGAGTCCGTCTTCGGAAAGCCGTATCCCACGACGATAACGCCGCCGGCCGTTCGCAGCTCCCCCTCGGCTCGATTCCACAGATTCTCGAAATGCGTGCTCACGAATTCTGCCTTGCCTCGGCCCGGCGCAGCGATCGCGATAATCTGCGGCTGATGTGTGAGCGCGTGCATTGGCGACTCCACCCGCTGGAGTTCGCCTCCGTTCACTAGGACCCAATCGGCACTGCCGTGCAGCTTGTACACTGGCACGCGGGCACCATCTCGTGCTTCCGTGGGCATCAGGATCTGCAAGTGCTTGGCACTCGGGTCGAGCGTCTCCAGAACGCAATCGTAGTTGAACGTCAGAATCACATCGGTTTTTGCATCTAGCGAGGTCGCCCACTTCCGAAACGGAAGCCAGACCTCCTCTTTCTCGGGTTTGCGAAAGAGGAGAAAGCGAGAGCATTGCGCTGCGAGGGCGCGCCGGGCATGGATGTGCATGTCTTGAAGCAGCCGCGTTTTCCCCGTTTCCGAAAGGTGCTCGACACCGCCCGACGGCTTCGGCCGGGTTGCGTGCAGGAGTAGATCCTGCAGAACGGTTCGCTTGATGGGATCCTGTCCCTCAAACGCGTCGTCGATGTACGAGAGGAACTGCTCCGCATCGTCCCAGTACCCTGCCTCGGTCCTGCCCCACTCGAAGCAGGTCTGCAAATCGAACAGGGTCCTCGCTAGGTTGGAGAACGGATCCTCTGGAAAGGCTGCTCTGCAGGCCGAAATCGGCTCTGGGCGGAACAGCTTGTTGAACGTCAACTACATTGACTCGGCAACGTCAATTACATCGCCCCATCAGCCTCCGGGGTAGTTGTCGTCTGGTCGGTGGTTGTCGTAGTTGTCGTCGGGGTGGTGTCTCCTCTCTTGCGGG
>JAEXQJ010000095.1 GCA_023438785.1 Pseudomonadota bacterium | reverse complement strand
GAACAGCGGGGCGTTCCAAGCAGCCCGGCGTCGCCCAGTTCTCAGGGTAGAACGAGATCCAGGCCCGGGAAGGGGACGCGCAGAGAGACCAGCGAGGGCTGGGGCGCCCCGGGCTTGAAGCCGAGCGCGCGCTGGATGGCGAAGTTGGTGACGTACAGCGTGTGGCGGTCAGAGCAGCGGGCTCCGAAGACCAGGCTGGAAGGCGCGTCCAGGGGAGCGCCCTGGACCAGCACGGAGACCGCGCCGTTGTGGCCCACGGTCACGATGCTGTCGCTGCCGTTGACGGCGACGTAGAGGATGCCGAGGACATCGAAGGCGATGCCGTCTGCGCCCAGGAGCAGATCGCTGGTAGCCACGACCTCGATGCCGCGCGCCCGGCCGCGATGGAACCCGATGCGCACGATGCGGCCGTAATCCGTGTTGCTGACGTACAGGTGGCGGCCAAAGCGGTCGAAGGCAATGCCATTCGCGCCCAACGCGTGGATGACGCCCACCGGGTTGGCCGGGTTGCCGAGCAGCAGGGGATGCGCGAACCAGACCTGGGGATGGCCGGCCGGATCGATCTTCCAGATCTGCCCCAGGCCAGAATCGGTGACGTACATGTTGCCCTCGGGATCGAAGACCAGATCGTTCGGGATGCCTTCAGGGGGTAGGGTGGCAAAGAGGCTGACCTCGCCGGCGGGCGAAACCCGCCACACGAAGGCCGCGGCCGAGGAGGGCGCGAAGTTGGCGCTCACCACGTAGACGTAGCCCTCGGGGCCGACTTTGACCCCCAGGGTGGCCGCATCGGGCGGGATGGGGAGGGTGGCCACCGTGATGAGCTGGTGATCGGTCGTGTACTTGCGCAGGGTGCCGCTCACGGACATGTAGAGATTGCCGTCGTCGTCTGCCGTGATCGATTCCGGCATCTGTCCCTGCAGCGGATCGAATTGGTGCAACACCGTGACGGGCGGGCTTGCGAGCGCCGCCGTAGCCGACAGGAGAGAAATCGCGAACGCGCAGACCATCGTTGCATACCGCCTCATCTGGAACCTCCTCTGTTTGGTCGTTGGCGTGGGCCTCGGTCGCGCGGGGGCGCTCGACCTCCCCGATGACGGCCTGGATAGCGGCCTCTGGCTGCCCACCTGTGCCCGGGGAAAGCAGCCGCGATTGTACACGCGCGCCAGGACAGCGCGTGATCAGAACATGAGGCCCACGTTGAGGTGGAAGCGCCAATTGGCGTCACCCGGGCGCCGATTGAGCGGGATGGCGAAGGAGAGGCTCAAGTCGCCCACGGGCAGCTTGAAGACAAAGGGAGAGACGCCCAGGCCGTGACGGAAATCGGTGGCCGACAGACCCTGCATGGAAAACGCCACCAGGCCGCTGTCCAGGAACACGGCCCCGTACCAAGGTGCGGCGATGGGGAATTGCAGATCGATGTTGTGCAGGACGCGCAGGTTGCCGCCCACGGGACGGTAGTCGGCGTCGTAGTACCCGGGCCCGCTGGGCTGCAACACGACCTCGGTGAGCGCCCGATCGAGCTCGTAGCCGCGGATGGTGGTATCGCCGCCGGCGAAGTATCGCTCCACCTTGGGCAGCAACGAGGCCCCCACCGGGAAGCCCTGATCGTAGCGGATGCTGTCTCGCAGGGTGAGCCAGCGC
Source organism: Pseudomonadota bacterium (assembly GCA_023438785.1). Classification (GTDB taxonomy): domain Bacteria; phylum Myxococcota_A; class Polyangia; order Fen-1088; family Fen-1088; genus Fen-1137. The sequence continues at coordinate 10,070 of JAEXQJ010000095.1, read as the reverse complement.
AGCAGGGGCACCACGATGAGGGAGCGCCCGCTCAGCTTGACGAAGGTGTCCTGGCCGCGGTCGAAGGACAAGCTGGGCAGGGCCACCTCCACGCCCGCCCCGAACTTGAACCCACGGGTCGGCACCAGCGCGTTGTCCAGGCGGGCCCAGTCCACGCCCGCGCTGACGCTGCCGACCATGGTGCCGATGCGCACCGATTTCTCGTCGTCCAGGGCGCCGCTGATACGTGACAGGTACTCGGTGCGCAGGGTGTTGCGCAGGTTGTAGCGGACGTTGGCGTCCACGCCGGAATACATCTCGCGCGAGAAACCGATGCTGCCGCTCCCCGAACGGATGTCACCCAGCCGCACGGTGGCGGTCTGCAGGTAGCTGCCGCTGATGGCCAGCCGGAAGAGCGAGCCGAAGAAGCGGGGGTCCAGGAAGTCGGAGGTGAGGCTCTTCAGGTTGGGGCCCAAGGAGGCCTGCGAGGTCAGGGTCCAGCCATGCCCAAACAGGTTGCGGTGCTCGTACCCCAGCGCGGCGTAGACGCCCACCGGCCAACTGGAGCCGGGCGACTTCTGGTCCGTGGAGACGCCTCCGCCCAGTCGCACCACGCCGTAGTGATCGTGGCGCTCCTCCACCTCCACCACCATGGGCACCACGGCCTGTTCCGCATCCACGCTGGGGAAGGTGATGGGGTTGGGGTTGTTGAAGAGCTGGATCATGGCCAGGTTGCGCTGCGCCCGCTCCACGGCGCGCGTGGTGAGCACGTCGCCCGGACGCAGCTCGGCCCAGGTCATGATGGTGTCGTCGAGAGTCAGGAAGTTGCCGCGCAGGAAGACGGGACCCACCCGAACCTGCGGCCCGAGGGCGATCTTCCACACGATGCGGACGCGCTGCTCATCGCGCTGCACGTCGGCCTCGACCTTGGCCTGGCGATAGCCCTCGTCGCCCAGGAGGCGCATGAGGCGCTGCTCGTCGCGACGAACCACAGCCGGTTCATAGGCCGCGCCGAGAACCGTGCGCAGCGATTCGCGGAAGAACAACTCGTCGCGCGGCAGGGGCGTTTGCGGATCTTGGTTCTGGAAGCTGATCTCGGCCACCCACAGCAGGGGCGCCTCCTCGATGAGGAAGCGGACGTAGATGGAGTTGGAGTTGCGCCACGCCCCTTCGTCGGCGGCGGAGATTTGCTTGGGCAAGGGCTGCCACTGCAAGGTCGAGGGCGCGATCTCGGCGCGCACCTTGGTGCCCGGATAGCCCACGGCCTCGTAGTGGTCGGCCAGGCTCTGCACGTCGAGCTCCAACTGGCGCAGGCTGGCGTAACCGCCCGAGCCCAGGCCCAGTGCCCCCAAAAACGGGAACTCGGTGGTCCGGATTTGGTCGCGCAGGGTGTCCTCGGAAAGGACGTGGTTGCCCACGAAGGACACGCCGCGCACCTTGAGCACGGGCCCCTCGTCGATGATGAAGACCAGCCGGTCCGCGTCGCGTGAAATGCGCTCGCGGCGCCAGGTCACGTTGACCAGCATGTGGCCGCGCTCGCGGTAGTACCTCTCCAGGGCCTCCGCGCTGGCTTTGGCCTCCACGTCGTCGTAGGCCCCGCGCGAGAACAGGGTCAGCTCGCCCAGTAGGGTGGTCGCCGAATGGCTGCGGTTTCCGGAGAACTCCACCTCGACGCGGCGGCGCTCTCTGATCTTCAGGCCCAGGCGGACGTTCTTGGCCTCGCGATCGACGCTGGTTTCGGGCGCGTAATCGTCGATGATGCGCGCGCCGGGATAGCCCTGCTTGCGATAGGCCTCGGTCAGACTGGTCAGATCCAGGCGCAGGGTGCTACGCCGGAACGGCTGAGGGAGCAGCCACATCCACTTGTGACGGAAGTGGTCCGTGATCTTCTCGCTTTCCATGGCGCTGTTGCCGGTCACCGAGACCGGGCCGAGGGGGTAGGCGGGCCCCAAGTCGATGCGCACGACCATGTTCACCTGGGCGGGCACCGTGTTGCTGCTGCGCAACTCGATGCGCACCTCCGCATCCAGGTATCCCTGCGCGTGGAGGTAATCGCGCACCCGAGAGACTTCGCCCCGCAGGAAGCCCTCGCGATCGGCGCCGGCCGCCGGCATGGCCTGGCCGGGGCGCAAGCTGAGCTGGGTGATGATTTCTTCCTCGCGCGGACCCCACAGCCAGGAGTGATTGCCGAATACGAAGATCTGGCGCAGACGATCCGCGGGCCGCAGGTGAATGGAGAGCTGCACGCTGCCGCCCTCGCGGCGGGTGTCCACGGCGGCATCGTAACCGATGGCCTTCAGCGTGGCGCGAATCCGCGGCACCGTGGCGATGGGCGTTCCGACCTCATCCGCGGGACCGGGCTCCACGAAGGGGGAGCCGGCCGGCGCGACCAGGGCCACCAGCGCCTCCACGCGGCCCGGCGCATCGGCGCTGCCCTCCACGGCGACCACTCCCACGCGGGCCACCTCGACCGGGGGCGCGACCACCTCGTCTTGTGCGCGCACGCCGGCGCAAACGCCCCAGGCGGCGGTGAAGACGGCGAGAACGATCCACTTCCTCATGGATTCAAGAACCAAAGCCGGATGGGCCAGTCGACGGTCAGCTCCAGGCGCAGCGTCTTCTTCTCTTCCAGAATGCCCTGCGACGGGTAGTAGCTGAACTGGTCTCCGACCACGCGTGCCGTGATGTAGTCGCGAAGCCAGAGCCGGAACTGTCCGCTGTAGCGCTGCTGGGACTGGAAGCCGCGCAGGTAGGAGAGCTGCAGATCGAACTCGCGGCTGGTCTGTGCCACGACCCGCATCTGGACGCCGTCCGAACCGACCGACGGGCGCAGGTTCAAGACGCGACCGGTGAGCAACTGCAAGGTGTCGTCGATGTACGGCTCGATGATGTTTTCGACCGCGTCGCGCGAGATCTGGCCGGCCATGTCGAAGCCGGTCTGGCGATCGATGCCGAAGACGGGACCTCCACCTCCCACGTTGGCCGTGGTGCGTCCCGAGAGCAGGAGCATGAGCGTCTGGTTGCGGTCCAGGCCGTCGGTGGTGCTCAGGTCGATGGCTGCCTGATTGACGGGCCCGCTGATGCTCATGACCACCGTGTGCTCGCGGCCCGAGGCGTCCGTGATGAGGTTCTGTGCCCGCAGATCCAGCTCAGGCGTGTCCTTGCCCAGGGTCTTGGTGGGAACGAAGACGATGTTGCTCACGCCTTGGACCAGCTCGAATTCTCCGCGCAGACCGAGGATGTGGAAGCGGCCATCGGTGGCGCGCACACGGCCCTCGACGGTGGGGAAGGGCGGCGTGCCGCCGATGGCCAGATCCATGTCGAGGTGGATCTCGGGGGCCAGGTTGTTCTGCACGATGAACAGATCGCCCACCGTGCGCACGCGTAGGTTCAGCCGGAGGTCTTCCAGGAGGGGTTGCCCGTCCCAGGCCGAGCGCGAATCTGACTCGTTGATGCGGCTGGGGGAGAGGGCCAGGTCCGCCACTTTAAAGTCCTGCAGGTAGCGTCCGGAGTTCAGCCGCACGTCCCCGGACAAGCCCAATCCCGTGCGCAGATCTCCGCGCACCGCCATGGTGAATGCCAGGTCGTCGATCTCGATGGCGGAGGTGCGGTAGCCGAGGCGTTCACCGGCCAGCGGAATGCCTATCTCGCCCACCTGGAAGGGCTGCAGGCTGACGATGCGCACGCGCCCGGGCTCGCCGTCTGCCCCGATGCGCACGTGCCCGTCGTCGTTCACGCGCAGCTTGATGTTTTCGAGGAGCAGCTCCTGGCTGGTCAGCTCCACGGTGCCCCCCTCCACCTCGACGCGACCGTTCATGCCGCGCACGCGCATGCGGATCTCGCCCAGATCCACGCGCGCCGCCAGCTCCGGCTTTTCCAGGGTGCCGGCCACGTGCGCCGCGATGCGGGCCCGGCCCGACACATCGGAGACCGCGTCGCTGGCCACCTGTTTGAGCAGGGCCGCGTTCACCTCGCCGTTGGCTTGCAGGTTCAGCGTGGTGGGCACGAATTCGGGGCTCAAGCCCACGCGTCCGGCAAGCTTGAGGGCCGAGCCTTGCACGGTGATCGCCAGGTCCTGGACCTCGACCCCATCCGAGGCCAAGAGCACCGTCCCCGACGGAACCGAGATCTCGGGCGACTCCACGGTGACGTCCTCGTCCGCGCCGGAGCCGACCTGCGCAGGCCGCAGCACCACCGGTTGCGCGATCTCCAACTTGCCGTTGACCACGGGGCGCTTGGTGGTGCCGTCGATCTGGACCTGCAGCGCGATGACCCCGGCCAGCTTATCGAGCTTGCCGGCCAAGAGCGGCTGCAGGAGCTCCAAGTCGAGTCGCCCGGCCAGCGCCGCGCGGAGCTTCTGGTCGTCGAGCTCACCCTCCACGCTGAACTGGCCGCCCGGGGTGACCAGCTCAACTCGGTCGAGCACGATGTGATCACCCGAGACCAGCACGTGCAGATCGCCCGCGGTGCGCACGCCCACGGGGTGGCGGACCACCTGGCCCTCCGGGGACTTGGCCTCGCGCATGATCGAGGCGGCCAGCTCGCTGAGCAGGGCCTCCACGCGCAAGGGGCGGTCCGGCTGCCATTCCACGCCCACCCGCCCCGAGATCACGCCGTGGCCCGCCACCACCCGCAGGTCGGTGACCAGGTCCTCCAGGACCACGTGGTCGAAGCTCAGGCTGGCCTTGGCGCGCGGGCCGCCAGGGCCGTAGGTGGCGAGGCCGTCGATCTGAAAGCGCTTGAAGAGCTCGCCTTTGACAGTGAGGCCGTGGTCCACCGCCGCCAAGGTGAGCAGACCGTCGCCCAGGGTGATGCCCATGGCCTTGACCTGGGCCAGCGAAATGGTGCCGTCGACCAGGGGCGCCTGCGTGGTGCCCGAGACGTGCAGGTCCACCGCCAGGCTTCCCGACACGGGCACGTCGGCCTTGGCGGCGGCGAGGATGGACGCCAGCGGCATGTCGCTGATGCGAATTCGCCAGTCGATGGGCATGGCCTTGGCGTCCAGGCGCACGCGGCCCTCGATGGCGATGTCGCCGCCGGCCGCACCCTTCACGCTGAGCATGCGCACCAGCAGGCCTTGCTTGTCGGCCTCGATGTCGATGCCGCCGATCTCCCAAGACTGCCCCAGCACCTGCACGGTCACGCCCGCCGGCACCTGCACGCGCAGGCGGGGCTTGGCCACCGTCCCGGAGGCGGTCACGTCGAAGGCCACTCGGCCCGAGGCGATCCCCCCCGCCACCAGTGACTCCAGGGCGATCTGGCGGCCCTGCAGGCGGAAATCCAGGGTCGGCGACTTGAGCATGCGGGCCAGGGTCTTGTCGAAGATCTGGCTCTGGCCGCTGGCCTCGATGGCGCCGCCCGCCACGGGACCGAGCTGCGCGTCCAGGTGCGCCGTGCCTTGCTTGAGGCTGAATTGGCTGTTCAGGTGGGCCACGGCCGGAATGCCGTTCACGCCGCCCAGGTCCTTGACCTGCAGGCGACCGGCGGCCTGGGGCGCGTCGAGGCTGCCATCCACGTCCAGCGACAGCGCCGCACTCTGGGCCACGGGCGGCGCCTTCAGAGTCGCGAGGAGGGTCGGCAGATTGGTGGCCGTCAGCTTGAGCCCCAGCCCCACGAGGCGCTTGGCCAGGTTCACCTTGGCGCGCACTTCCACGTCACCCCCGGGGACCTCGATGCGCAGACCCGAGGTGCCCAGGCTGGCCGGCGAGCCGTCGGCTCGTCCACTCAGGCGCAGCGAGCGGGGCAGGGGCGCCTTGCCCGTGCGCTCGAAGCTCAGGTCCAGCTTGTCCAGGGAGAAGCTCTGGACCTCGTCCATGGCCGGGCTGAACTTGGCCCGCGCCGCCAGTCTGCCGTGCAGCTTGCCCGCGGCCAGCTTGCGCAATGGGGCCGGCACATAGCTGTCCGTGGTGAAGCGCTCGAAGCGGAGCTGGGCCGCGAGCTGCGCGTCCTTGAGCGAGGTCTGCAGGACGAAGCGCCCGCCGTCGGGAGGCGAGAAGGATAGCTCGTGTAGCTCCGTGTTGGGCGCGGGCGCCTTGGACTTGGGATCGAAGGCCAGGTCGGTGTGCAGGGTGAGGTCCTTGGCCGTGTACTGGTCGTACTGGACGTCGAGCCCCGTGATGTCGGTCTTGATGGCGATGCTGTCGTAGGGGCCCATCAACTCGGCCGCCACGCGGGCATGCTGGCCGGCCAGCGTGAGGCCGGGGAGGTTCATGCGCTTGAGCACGGCGTTGAGGGCGTCGGGCGCGTCGAGGAACTCGGCCGCCAGGTGAATCCCGGAGACCGAGTCGGCGCCGTAGATGCCGTTGAAGAAGCCCTTGCCCTTGAGCACGGTGCGCCCGGTGCGACCCGCCGCGAGGTCCAGGAAGATGTCGTCGCTGGACTCGCGCAGGGTGGCGACCCGCTTCACCGACACGCTGTCGAAGGGCAGCACCTGATCCAGAACCGTGAGGTAGCCGCCCCCGTGGACCTCCAGATTCTGGGCGTCCCACAGACACAGCCCGTCGTCGATGGCCAGATTGGCGGGGCCGCGCAGATCCTTGAGGTCGAAGCCCCACACGTGCGGGAAATCGAAGACCACGCGCAGGCCGTGCAAATGGGCGTCGAAGATGTGGACCGCGAACCCCTTCTCGGGCGGTGCCCCCGGCGGGCGTGGCTTGGGGGGCGTCGGCGTCTTGGGATCGAGCGAGGCCAGGAAGCCGATGCCCGGCTGTTTGGCCATGCGCCCGAAGCGCCAATACGAATCGGGGCTGACCTGCAGGTCGTGTAGGAAGAGGCCGGCGCCGTTGATGAGCTGATGCAGCTCGACCTGGACGGTCACGTGCGGCACGTCCAGGACCACCGCGCCCTCGGGGTCGATGATCTTCAGGCCATCCACCACCAGCGGGGTGGGTTGCTTGCGGACCAGATCCAGCAGCAGGCGCGGCTTCCAGTACACGGAGCCGAACACCATGCGGCCGCGCATTTCGGGCAGGATCTTGCCCACGAACGCGCCCATGCGCGGTCCCTGCAAAAGCAGAATGGCGGACGCCAGGACCACCCCGACCAGCCCGAAGAGGCCAGCCAGGGTGAACCCCGCGATTCGGAGGATGCGGCGACGGGCAGGGTGCTGCACTGGTCCCCGAGACTAACCCGAAAAGCCTCGCGAAAATCCGTCGATCGGCTCGGTTTTGTGAGGTCCTTGGGGTAGTTTTCGGGCTTGACCATGGATGGCTCTCTGTACGTGGTGGACGCGCTGAACTTCCTGTTCCGGGCGTTCCACGCCCTTCCGCCGCTGACCACCAGCAAGGGGGTCCCCACGGGCGCCATTCACGGCCTGTGTCAGATGCTGCTGCGGATCGAGCGCGAGCAGCGCCCCAGCCACATGTGCGTGGTCTACGACGCTCCGGGGCGGACCTTCCGCGAGGAGCTTTTTCCCGCGTACAAGGCGCATCGCCCGCCCATGCCCCCCGAGTTGGCGGTGCAGCTGGAGTTGACCCACAAGGTGGTTGCCGCCTTCGGCCTGCCCGTGCTGTCGGTGCCCGGGGTCGAGGCGGACGACGTCATCGCCACCCTGGCCCGCCAGGCCAGCGCGGCCGGCATGCAGGTGGTGCTGTGCTCGTCGGACAAGGACCTCATGCAACTGTGCTCGACGCACATCCGGCTGCTCGACACCATGAAGAACCGCATGCTGGGCCCCGCCGAGGTGCAGGAGAAGTTCGGCGTGCCCCCGGAGCGGGTGGGCGACGTGTTGGCCCTCATGGGTGACAGCATCGACAACGTCCCCGGCGTGGCGGGCGTGGGACCCAAGACCGCGGCGGAGCTCATCAACCGCTTTGGCTCGCTGGACGGCGTCCTGGAGCACGCGGCCGAAATCAAGGGCAAGAAGGGTGAGGCCATCGTGGCCGCCCGCAAGGACATCGAGCTGTCGCGCCAACTCGTCCAGTTGCGCGAGGACGTCGATTTGGGCCGCCCGTTGGAGGCTTTGAGGCGGGCCGAGCCGGACAGGAGCCGCCTGCGCGAGCTGTTCCGGGAGCTGGAGTTGAGCCGGCTTTTAGCCCTGGTGGAGGCCACCCCCGATGAGCCGGGCCCCTCTGTCGCCCCCACGTCCGCTGCCCAGCCGGGCGGGGAGCAGATGGGCTTGCCCGGGCTGAGCACGCCGCCGCCCGTGGAGGTGACCCTCATCCTGGACGCGGCCGGCCTGCAGGCCCTGTGCGGGGCTTGGCGAGAGGCAGGGGCCTGCGGCTTGGCTGTTCTCACCGAGGGCGACAGCCGCGCGGGCGCGGGCCTGGTCGGCTTGGGCTTCGCCTTGCCCTCGGGCAAGCGGGCCTACCTGCCCGTGGGGAGCCGGCTCCTGGGCGCCGCGCCCACGCTGCGCGAGTCTGACGCCCTGGCGGCGCTGGCCCCCCTGTTGGCCGCGCCCGAGTTGCACAAGCACCTGCACGACGCCAAGGCGCTGGATGTGCTGCTGCGGGCGCGCGGCCTGACCTTGGCCGGCGTGGCCACGGACAGCATGCTGGGCGCCTATCTGCTGGACGCCTCGCGCACGCAGTACGACCTGGCCACCCTGGCGGGCGGCGACGGGTTGGTCGACGTGCAGGCCCGCGCGTCCTGGCTGGGCAGCGGCCGCAGCACCCGGGCCGCGGGCGAGATCCCGGTCGAGGAAGCCGGACGCCACCTGGCCGCCGAGGCCGCGGCCGCCCTTCGGCTGGGAGCCCTGCAGGCGCCTCGCCTGACCGGCGCGGGCCTGGACAAGCTGTACCGCGAGGTGGAGTTGCCGCTCGCGCGCGTGTTGGCCCGCACCGAGGGCTGGGGGTTCCGCCTGGATTGCGATTACCTACGCCAACTGGGCAACGAGGCCGCCAGCGCCATTGGCGCGCTGGAGCGCGAGATTCATGAAATGGCCGGCGTGCCCTTCAACATCGGCTCGCCCAAGCAACTGGCCGAGGTGCTCTTTGGTCGGCTCTCGCTGCCCGTGATCCGCAAGACCAAGACGGGCGCTTCCACGGACGCCGACGTGCTCGAGGAGCTGGCGACCCTGCACCCCGTGCCGGCCAAGATCGTCGAGTACCGCGTGTTGACCAAGTTGAAGGGCACCTACATCGATGCCTTGCCCGCCCTGGTCAACCAGCGCACCGGGCGGCTGCACACCACGTTCAACCAGGCGGTGGCGGCGACCGGGCGGCTTTCTTCCAGCGACCCCAACCTGCAGAACATCCCCATTCGCACCGAGTTGGGCCGACGCATCCGCAACGCCTTCATCGCGGATCCGGGCTTTCGCATCGTCTCGGCCGACTACTCGCAGATTGAGCTGCGCGTGCTGGCGCACTTCTCGGGCGATGCGGCCTTCGTCGAGGCCTTCCGCACGGGCCAGGACATCCATCGCCGCACGGCCGCCGAGGTCTTCGGCGTGGCCCTCGACGCGGTCACCCCCGAGCAGCGTCGCATCGCCAAGGCCATCAATTTCGGTCTGGTCTTCGGGCAAACCGACTTTGGCCTAGCCCAGTCGCTGCGCATCCCACGCGCCGACGCCCGCGCGTACATCAGCAGCTACTTCGCCCGTTACGCCCGCGTGCGCGAGTACATGGACAGCGCCATCGCCGAGGCCCGCCGCACCGGCTCGGTGAGCACGCTGCTGGGCCGCACGCGTCGGCTGCCCGAGATCAACGCCAGCCGGGCCCAGGACCGCGCCTATGCGGAGCGCATCGCGCGCAACACGCCCATCCAGGGCACCGCCGCCGATCTGCTCAAGCTGGCCATGATCCGCGTCGACGCGGGCCTGGACCAGTTCCCCGAGGCGCGCCTGCTGCTCACCGTCCATGACGAGCTGGTCTTCGAGGTCAAGGCCGAGACCGTGCAGCCGTTCTGCGCCTGGGTCAAACAGGAGATGGAGTCAGTCCACCCGCTGAGCGTGCCGTTGGTGGTCGACGTCCACGACGGTGGCAACTGGGGCGAGGCGCACTAGTCCTGCCGGGTCACTGGCGCGCCAGAGCCTCAACTCGGGCCCACGAAGCGGCGATGAGGTTCACTGAGTAGTCCGGACCTAACCTCACGACCGCGCCAATAGGAAGAACCATGAGCCATAAGGCCTTCGCCCTGATCGCCCTCCTTATGCC
>JAEXQJ010000354.1 GCA_023438785.1 Pseudomonadota bacterium | reverse complement strand
CGCTTCTGGATGTGCAGATCGAGCGGTCGCAGGTGAACCTGGCCGCGGGGCGCCTGCCTTTGCGCGTTTCGGTTCCGGACGGAAACGTCGAGCTGCGCTTCGTGGATGGCGCCGGCGAAACCCTGTTCGAACACGAGCAGGAATTTCGCGCTCACGATCCCGCCACCTGGCTGGTCGTGACCTGGCCGGCATTGCCCAAGGGCAGCGAGGTGGGCCGGGTGGACGTGAAGGTCAGTGACACCAGCGGCGCCTTCCGAAGCTTCGCTCTGTTCCCCTGGTCCGTGTACATCCCGCACGAGGAGGTCAACTTCGCTACCGCCGCGGCGACGATCGCGCCCGCCGAGGTCCCCAAGCTGCAGGCCAGCTTGACCCGAATCGTCGACGCTCTGGCCAAACACAAGGATCTGGGCGCCATCAAGCTGTACGTGGCCGGGCACACGGACACCGTGGGCAGCACCGCCTATAACCTGACTCTGTCGCGCAAGCGCGCCCAAGCCATCGCCGGCTGGTTCCGCAAGGGCGGCCTCAGCCTGCCCATCGCCTTCGAGGGTTTCGGCGAGCACGCCCCGCTCATCGCCACGCCCGACAACAAGGACGAGCCGCGCAACCGGCGCGTCGATTACATCCTGTCGATCGAGGATCCCGTGCTCAAGGCCACGGCTTTCGTGCCCGCGTGGAAGCTAATTGACTAGAGGGGCTCCAGCCGCGCGCAGACGACCGTGATGTTGTCCTGACCGCCGTTCGCGTTGGCGGTGGCGATGAGGCGCTCGCATACCTTGTCGAGATCGCCTTCGTCTCGGGCCAGGGCCTGCATGTCGTCGTCGCTGACCATGCCCGACAGACCATCGGAGCAGAGCAGATACAGGTCGTCGATGCGCGGGTGGTCCTGGATGATGTCGACCTCGACGGCTGGCTTCATGCCCAGGGCCCGCACGATCACATTCTTGTGCGGGAAGGAGGAGATCTCCGTGGGCGAGAGGTGCTTCATCTTGATGTAGTCGTTGAGCAGCGAGTGGTCCTCGGTCATCTGCTCCAGGTGGCCGTCGCGCAGACGGTACAGCCGGCTGTCGCCCACGTGACCCACGAGCAGGGTGCGGTCGAGGAACAGTGTCGCCACCACCGTGGTCCCCATGCCGTGACAATGCGGGTTGCGCTGGGCCTCCTCGTGGATGCGCAGGTTGGCGGTCTTGATGCCCGTGACCAGGCGGTTCATGGCCTGACGGTTGCCGCGGTCGATCTTAAACGGCCAGGTCAGCTCCTGCTCGTCCTGCGTCTCCTGGAAGTAGTCGACGATGGTCTCGACCGCCATCTTGCTGGCCACCTCGCCCGAGGCGTGGCCCCCCATGCCGTCGGCCACGATGGCCAACCGCTCGTTGGTGGGCAGGTAAAAGGCATCCTCGTTGTGGTCGCGCTTCATGCCCACGTTCGTCTCGCCCGAGAAGCGAACGCGCATGCCGTCCATCGGGAAAGACGTGCTCATGGAAGGCTCATGGTATCGCTCGGCCGCCCCGCATTTCAACAGCCGCGCGGACGGACGAAGTCCAGGGCCGGCCCCACCTCGACGCTGATGGGCCCGTCGGTTCGGTACAGGTCGCCGTCGATGGTGTAGGCGCACCCCGCGGTCTCGGGCTGGATGAGCATGCGCGACGCCACGGCGCTCCAGGCGCGTTTGGGCGAAATGCCCTCTCCCATGCGCACCGCCGCCAAGTCCAGCATGAGGGACAGCGGCGGGCAGCGGATGGCCAGCACCCCGAACCGATCCGGATCGTCGTCGGCGCGGTGGTTGAGCTTGAAGCCCAAGCCCACCTCGGTGACGGTCGCCGCGCCCACGCCCACCAGGGCGGGCCAGGGCAACCGGTTGTCATCCACCAGGACCTCGCCGCGGAACTGGCGAAAAACGCGCTCCGCCAGGCGTTTGGTGGTCACCGCGGACAGCACGGTGCGCCCTAGGATCCACGCCGCACGCATGGCGCCATAGCCGTGCTTGGCGTAGTACTCCTCCAGGAAATTGCTGATGAGCCCCGTGCCGAAGACGAAGCCGTAATTGACCTCGCACGCGGCGGGCGTGTTGGCCGCACCGGCCGGCGTACACACGACCTTCAGGCAGCGACGGTGCAGCGTCTCCGGGCGCTGTCCGGCCCGCCGCGTGGCCGCCAACTCCTCCAACAGCCGCTCGGCGCGCACGCGGATGCCCAGCGACGACGCCACCACATTCATGGTCCCGCCGGCCAAGATGGCCACAGGCGGCAGCCGCTGACCGGCGTAGGCGCGAATCAATTCGCCGACCGTCCAGTGTAGGGTTCCGTCGCCGCCATGAATGCCGATGAGCGAGGGCGCGCTGGCGGCCACGCGCCGGGCTTCCTGGGACAGGGCCTCCAGCCCGGTGGGGGCCACCACGCGGCCGGTCTCGCCGAGAATGGAGGCGAAGCGGGCCGCGCAGCCGGGGTCGCGCCGGTTGGCGCGTGAGCCCGGATTGACGAAAACCACGATGGACAAGCGCGAAAAGCTTACACCCAGACGAGGTGAGAGTCAGAGCGCGGTGCTACTCTGACAAGGGATCACATGACCGTCAGTGCCCAAGCTCACCCCGCCGTCCAGGGAACGCTGGCGGATTGGCCCGTGCCCGGTCTGCTGCAACAGGCCCTGCGCAAGCAGCTCACCGGTCGCCTGACCATCGTGGAGCGCTCGGGCGACGAGAATCGCGTCTTCCTGCGCGAGGGCACGCCCGTACACGTGGAGCGGCCGGTGGACACGGACCGCCTGGATCGGGTGCTCATCGAGCTAAAGGTGGTGCCGGCCGACGTCGTGGCGCGCGCGGGTGAGCAGGTGGCGCCGGGCAAGCGCCTGGGCGATGTCCTGCAGGGCATGGGCGCGCTCGACCAGGTCACCCTGGCCGACGCGCTCAAGCTGCAATTGCGGCGCAAGCTGATGCGCCTCTTCTCCGTGCGCGACGGCGCCTTCGCCATCGATGTGCAGCCGCACGGTTTCGGTGAGGGGCCGGAGCTGGCCCTGATGCGCGTCGATCCGCGCTTGCTCTTCTACCCCGCCATTCGCGCCTCCTACGATTTGGCGCGCTTGGATCACGAGCTCGCGCGCCTCGCGGGTGTGGAATTCAAGCTGGTCGACTTGCCCGACCCCGCCTTCGAGGCCATGGGCGTGGTCCCCGGCGATCCCGCCGTGCTCGCCTTGCGCAAAACCTGGCAGAGCCTGGACACGCTCAATGGACTGGCCGCGCGCCCCATCGAGACGCGCGCGCTGACGTTGGCCTTCCTTTATGCGGAGCTGCTCGAATGGCGGCAGACGGCCCCGAAACGGCGGGAGTCGCTGTTTGGCGGCCCCGCAGCCGGCGAGCCCAACCCGGGGACCGCCTCGCGAGCCGCAACGTCGCCGCCCGCCCCGCGCGGCGAGATGCCCACGCGGGCCGCCATCGAGGATCTGCACGCCAAGCTGGACAGCATGTCCCACTTCGAGCTGCTCAAGATCCCCGAGACCGCCTCGGCCGCCGACGTGAGCAGCGCCTTCGTGCGCGGCGCGCGCCTGTTCCATCCCGATCGTCTGGCAGGCGCGGGGCTGCCCGATGTGGTGCCGCACGCCGAACAGATCCTGGCGCGCATGAGCGAGGCCGCCATGGTGTTGCAGGATCCGGCGCGGCGGGCCGAATACGTCACCACCCTGCGCACCGGCCGCGCGCCGACCGAGAACGTCCCCAGCCTGCTCGATGCGGAGACCACGTTCCTCAAGGGCGAGGTCTTCCTCAAGAAAGGCGAGTACGCGCGGGCCATCGAGTGTTTCACCGCCGCCATCAAGGGCAACCCCAACGAGCCGCAGTACAAGGCCTACCTGGCCTGGGCGCGCTTCGATGACCCGCGGGCCCGCAAAGAAGCCGTGGTGCGCGACGTGCAGCTCGCCATCCAGGAGGTCGTCGAGCAACAGCCTCGCTTCGCGCGCGGCCACTACTGGTTGGGCCAGCTGTGGAAATTCCTCAACGAGCCGGCCCGCGCCGAGCAAGCCTTCCGCGAAGCCGTCACCCAGGACAAAGACTTCATCGACGCCGGTCGCGAGCTGCGCCTCCTGGAAATGCGCCGCCGCAAAGCCACCCCGCCAGGCAAGCCCGACGCCCCCAAGCCCAGCGGCCTGATGAGCCGTTTCTTCAAGAAATGATGCCTTTTCGAGGCTCCCGGTGCGCTCGCCCACTCTCTAGCAGCCCTTTCGATCCGCTCCGCGCGATCCGGGATCTCAGAAGGGGCATAATGCGGAGGTGCTTGGAGAATCCTCAGGTCCTTGTGGCAGGCGTTCGGGAACTTGGCTGGCGCTCGGGTTGGTTCTGCTGCTGATCGGCGACGCTGCCTGTTCGACGGGCCACACTCCTCCGCGTCAAGCGGACGGGCCTGAGGTGCGCATCAACGAGGTGGTCAGCCGCAACGAGGGTGTTTGGGTCGATGAGGCGGGTGAGACCGACGATTACCTCGAGCTGATCAACACCGGCACCGCGGCCGTCGATCTGGGCCGCTATCAGCTCTCGGATTCGTCGCATGCGGTCGCCCTGCCCAGCCTCACGCTGGCGCCGAATGAGATTGTTCTGCTCTGGGCCGATAGCCAGCCAGAGCAGGGAGCCCGCCACCTGGGCCTCAAGATCGACGGCGACGGTGAGGCCCTGACGTTGCTGCGCGAGGGAGATGTCGCCGACCGCGTGACCGTACCGGCCCTGGCTGCCCATCACGCCTATGTGCGCATTCCCGACGGCGTCGGCCCCTTCAGCGACTGCGGTTGGGCGACGCCGAGCCGCGAGAACGGCCCGCGCTGTGGTCCCCCGCCCACGCCCGAGCTACCCGAGGAGACGAGCTTCGCGCCGTACACCTGGCCGGCTCCCTGGCCGGCGCGCGCCACGCCCTTGGCCTTGACCGAGCTGGCCTTGCGCCCCGCTGGTTTCATCGAGGTTCTCAACACCTCGGCCACCGCACTGAACCTCTCAGAGTACCGCCTGACGGTCGCGCCCCACACCGTCGGCATTCCCTGGCCGCTGGCCACGGAGGGAATCGTCCTTGCCTGGCCGGTGGCGAGCCTGGAGAGCGGCCAGCGCGTGGCCGTGCCTATCGCCGACGGTGATCTCGCCGCCATTGCGACCAGCCCCGCCTTCGAGGGCGTCGTATCCATCTGGTCCGCCGACGGCAGCAACCTAGACCGCCAGGACTTCTCCTTCTTCCCAGACAATTCCTCGCTGACCCGCTTCCCCGACCCGGACGGCGCCTTTCGCTTCTGCGCCGTCCGCACCCCGGGACTACCCAACACCGATTGCCAGCCGCTGCCCAGCCGGCCAGTCGGCACTCATCTGCGCGCCCTCTCCACGCCCGGAGACTTCGCGGCGCTGGCGGCTGGCCGGGGCGACGTGGGCGAGTCAGCGGTGGAGATCGTCATCGACCTGCTCTCGGGCGACGTCGTGTCGCTGCTCAACTCCGCGGATTGGGACATACACTACTGCTTCGTTCGCGAGGCCATCCAAGGACTGCCCCACCTGGATCGCTGCGACCCCGTGCAACAGGCCGAGTTCGATGTCGGCTGGTACCAATTCAGCGAGACCGAATACTTCCGCGTCGAGGGACGGCGCTACCTGCTGGCCACGCTGGTCGAGCACGCCGGCTCGAACCTCCACACCCTGGAGTACACCCCCGGCGACGAGATCAGCCCCGCGCAGATGGTCTACGGTTTCTACGCGGCCATGCGCCACGTGCCCGATCCCACGCAATGGTCGCTGCGCCCCCAGGATTCCAGGCAGGTCGAGAAGATGCGGCAGATCGAGGGACAAGTGCCCATCGTCGACACCAACGCCCCCTTCCGTAACCTGACCTTTCAACCCTTGGTGCCAACCGTCGGGTACGGAACCCTGCGCTTCGTCGAGGCCGACGTCATCGGCACCGCGGGCCTGGGCCCTCACGACATTCTGGTAACCAACCAAGTGCCATTTTCCATTCCGTTGCTCGCCGGCCTCATCACCGAGTCCTTCCAAACACCGCTCGCTCACGTCAACGTGCTCTCGCGCGGGCGCGGCACCCCCAACATGGGCCTGAAGAACGCGCGGGACGATGCGCGCCTGAAACCCCTGATGGGCAAGCTCGTGCGGCTCGAGGTCCGTGGCTCCGACTTCCTGGTCGAGCAGGCCGATCCCACCGAAGCCTTGGCGTTCTGGGAGAGCCACAAGCCGACGGCGACGCTTACCGTCCCCCGCCTGGACACCAGCGTGCGCGGCCTGGTCGCCCTCGCCGACAGCTCGATCGCCGACATTCCCAGCATTGGGAGCAAGGCCGCGCAGTTGGCCGAGTTGGGCAAGGTCACACTCTGCTCGCCGCCGGGCGGAGAGACCGAGAGCCGTATCCCGACCGACGCCTTCGCCATCCCCTTCGCGTATTCAATCGAGCACTTCAGCAAGAGCGGCGCCGCCAGTCGCTTGGCGAGCTTGCGTTCGGATCCGAGTTTCAACGCCGACCCGACGGTGCGCCAACAGGGACTGGACCTGGTGCAATCGGATGTCCTCAAGGCGGCCGTCGATCCCGAGCTGCTGCGTCTCGTGCGCGAGCGCATGAGCAGAAACTGGCCCGGCCAGCAGGTGCGCCTGCGCAGCAGCAGCAACACCGAGGACCTGCCGCAGTTCAACGGGGCCGGCCTTTACACCTCGGGATCGGTGGACGCCGAGCCGTCGGACAAAGACCTGGCCGACGGCATCCGAAGGGTGTGGGCCAGTCTGTGGCAACTGCGCGCCTACGACGAACGCGAGTACTACAGCATCGACCAAGGTGCGGTGGCCATGGCCGTGCTAGTCCATGAAGCCTTCTCGTCAGAGCGGGCCAACGGAGTGGCCATCAGCCGCGACATCCTCGAGCCCTCGCGCGGCGACAAGTTCACCATCGACGCCCAAGTCGGGGAGGCGCTGGTCACCAACCCAGCACCCGGTGTGACCAGCGATGAGTTCACCTATGCCATCACGCGCACGCCGAACATCGAGCGCCAATCCATAAGCAGCCTGAATGGCGGAGAACCCGTGCTCTCCGACGAAGAATCCTATCGGGTGGCCTGCAGCCTGGCGCAAATCCATGACCATTTTCGTCCCTTGGTCGATCCCGATAGCAAGAATTCTTGGTTCGCCATGGACATCGAGTTCAAATTCATCGGCCCGAACCGGCAGTTGGTGGTCAAGCAAGCGCGACCGTATTCGTTCGGACAAGAGGCGCCCACCGGATGGTGCGACTTGTAGGTGCGGCCTCGACAGGCCCATGCGCGCTGCCGCCGGCTCCCGCCGGTGTTGCCTGACAGAGCGACCTTCATGATGTCCGTTGGCCTCGGCTGAGTCGCGCGCGGGTATTCGTGCTCCGCGGCCTCGCTGTGAATGGCTTGCCACACGAGGCGCGCCCGATCGATGCAACGACGCCGCGCGACCGCGATCACTTTCTGTGGTTCAATGGGGAACTTCTGACAGGGCTCGACGGTCCTATCAGGCGTATTTGCGGGTAGCCGCGCTTGCGTCCAGCCGGGCATCACCTTTGCAGTCCGGCGGCTGGGCGCAGGGGCGGCCATGTTGTCATCCGGTCTCCCGTGTGGGCGTTCCTCGCCCAGTTCGAAACGACAACTGACAGTGCGGAGGGTATTCATGGACGAAGGGTTGAAGAGGGTTCGAGGCGTTGGTCTGCGGACTTCGCTGCTGGCTCTGACGATCGCTGGTTGTGGGCCAGCGACCAGTGAGCCGGCAACCGACACGCAAGTCGCACAGCTTTCAGCACAGCGACTGCAGGCGGTTCATTCGGCGTTTCCTGGCGCCCGGAGCAGTCGGCCTGGGGCCGGTGTAACGCGGGTCTTCGGCAAGCCCCTGGTCACGGGCAGAACGCCGTCCGAGGCGGCCGAGCGCTTCCGGCAGAGCTACAGCGCGGCCATGGCCATCGATCCTGGCGATCTGGCCAGCCAGGACGTTCGGCCGGGACGCAGCGGGGCCGCCGGTCAGCCCGAGGGCATCGGTCTCATGTACGACGAAGAGACAGGCCAACCCAGGTTTTGGCTCTATCGCTACAGGCAGAGCAGGGGCGGACTGCCGGTCTATCGCGCGGGACTGCGCACCCTGGTCAGCAACGATGGCACGAACGCGGTGGTGTGGGCCGCATCCTCGCTGCGCGATCTCTCGGGCTTCGAGCCCAAGGCCGGCTTGCAGGCCCGGCAGCCAGATCGCGACAAGACCTTGCGAGCCATCGAACGGACCACGGACTTCGCGGGCCGGCCGCTCCCGGCGGCCACGGAAATCACGTCGGTATCCGAGCCCGAATTGATCGTCTATGCGGGAACCGAGGACGCCGAGGTCGCACCCCGCTTGGCCATTCAATACACGGCCGTGACCGCCCCCAGCGGCAAGTGGCATGTGGTTGCTGATGCGAATACGGGCGACATCCTGAACGCGGAGAGCCTCATCGTTTACGCCGACATCACCGGCACGGTCACCGGCAACGTGACCCAGGGTGATATGGCGATGGAGTGTGCGGCCGAGCTACCGCTGCCCTTCCCCTACGCCGAAGTCGACGGGCAAGCCAGCGAGGCGGCCTTCACGGACGCCGTCGGCGCCTATTCGCTTGCCACCAGCGCGAGCGGCAGCCTCAACGTGACCTCGCTGATGGGCGGGCAGTATTTCGACGTGGTCAACAGGGCGGGCGCGCTCGAGCTGCTGGTCAGTTCCGTTGTGGCACCCGCGACAGCGGACTTCCTGCACAACGCAGCCAATACCGATGCAACCGTGTTGGCGCAAGCCAACGGCTACGCCAACGCCAACGAGATTCGCGCGTTCCTGCTTGAATACCTGCCCAGCTATCCGACGATTTCCACGCAGACCAACTTCCCGATCAACGTGAACCTGAGCAGCGCCCAGAGCTATCTCTGCCCCGGCAACGCGTTCTACGACGGAGGGTCCCTGAACTTCTGCCTGGGCAGCACGTCGTACACCAACACCTCGTTCGCCAGCATTTCCCACCATGAATACGGACACCACATCGTGGCCATGGGCGGTAGCGGCCAGGGCGCCTACGGCGAGGGCATGTCGGACGCCATCGCGGCCTTGTTCGCCGGCGTTCCGGGGTCGGCCTACGGCTTCTATCTGAACCAATGCACGACCCCGCTCCGCAACGCCGACAACACCTGCCAGTACTCGGCCACGAGCTGTTCAAGCTGTGGCAGCGAGATCCACGCCTGCGGCAAGTTGCTCTCGGGCATCGTGTGGAGCATCCGCAAAGCGCTGGCCATCAGCACCCCCGCCACCTACGTCGACCTGATCAACCAGCTGACTCTCAGCTCGATCCTGTTGCACAAGGGCACGAGCATCGATTCGCAGATCGCCATCGACTTCCTGACCCTGGATGACGACGACGGTAATTTGGACAACGGCACGCCCCACTACACGGACATCTGCGCCGGCTTCTCGGCGCACGGCTTGACCTGCCCCGCGGTCATAACCGACCTGGTCATCACCCCGGCCGCCGGCTTGGCCGCGGAGGGCCCGGTGGGTGGTCCGTTTGCGCCGGCCAGTGTGACCTACACGCTGACCAACCTGGGCCCGACCGCAAGCCTGCAGTACACGGTCGCGCCCACGACCAGCGCGCCCTGGCTGACCATCAGCAATGCCTCGGGTCAACTGGCCCTCAACCAGAGCGTGGAAGTGACCGTGGCCATCGATCAGACCGCGGCCGCCAGCCTGGCCAAGGGCACCTACGCCGCCACGATTCAGTTCACCAATGTCACCAACGGGGTCGGCAGCGGCACGCGAGCCGCGCAGATGCAGGTGGGCGTCCCCTTGCCCATCTACACCGAGGCCTTCGAAGGCGGCCTGGGTACGTTCAGCATCGACAGCGGGTCAACCAACCTGTGGCACGTGAGCAGCGGCTGCGCCTCCACGCAGAGCGGACACTCGACGCCCAACAGCCTGTATTTCGGCATCGATGCCACCTGCGACTACTCGAATGGTCTGACGAGCAGTGGCACCGCTACATCGACTCCCGTCGCCGTCACCGACACGTCCGCGGTCAAGCTGCGTTTCAACTACTTCCTGGCCACTGAGGGGTCTACGTACTACGACCAGGCGAGCGTGCAAGTCTCGGTCAACGACGGCGCCTTCACCACGGTCGCCGGCAACGGCACCGTGGGAACGCTGCTACAGAGCGGAGGTTGGAAGTCGGCCACGGTGGACGTCACCTCGCTGTTCGCCGGACTGTCGAGCGCGCAGCTCCGCGTGCGGGTCGGGTTCAACACGGTCGATTCGGCCGCCAACGCGTACACCGGGTTCCTGGTCGACGACGTGCAGGTGCTGGCCTTTACCGGCACGAGCAACGCGGCGCCGACGGTGAACGCGGGTGCGGATCAGAGCATCACCCTGCCTGGCACGGCCGCGCTGGCCGGCACGGCGAGCGACGACGGGCTGCCCAATCCGCCCGGCGCGCTGACCACGACCTGGTCCATGGTCAGCGGTCCCGGTACGGTGACGTTCGCCAGCGCGAGCGCCCTGTCCACGACCGCGTCGTTCTCGGCGGCGGGCAGCTACACCCTGCGCCTCACGGCCAGCGATAGCGCACTCTCGGCCACCGACGATGTGGTGGTCACGGTCGGCGGAGGACCGGTCAACGCGGCGCCGACGGTGAACGCGGGTGCGGATCAGAGCATCACCCTGCCTGGCACGGCCGCGCTGGCCGGCACGGCGAGCGACGACGGGCTGCCCAATCCGCCCGGCGCGCTGAC
>JAEXQJ010000221.1 GCA_023438785.1 Pseudomonadota bacterium | reverse complement strand
CCTCGCCACCGGATTGTGGACGTCCCCCAGTGCCCGTCCCTCGATCGGTTGGTTCGCCGGAACAGGCGAATAGCAGAGCCAATAATGCAGGCACGACAAGTTTGCGCATCGATCCCTCCGCGACGTGTTGCAAGCCCCCGAAGGCGACTTCGTGGATAGGCCAGGAAGACGATTAAGTGGGCGAGGTGGCCCCGGGGCGATCGGTCCGAACCCTCAACTGTCTTCTACAGTGGAGGGATCGGAACGCTTCGGGTTTGGGCCGCGACGTGGGAGGTTTCATCATCCAAATTCAACTTTATTCCAATCGCCCCGATTTCGGCCGGAAGATGAAGCGTGGATTAGACCGCCTTGTACAGCAGCCCGTAGGTGATGTGGATGCCCGCGATGGCGAACATCACGATAGTCAGGATGATGTGCACCCACCCCCAGTGCCTGAGCATTTCCTCGGCGCTTTCGAGATAATGGCGGTTGCGACGGTGGGCGGCCCAGTCGGCCAGGAAGCGTACGATCTGCTTGCGTTGGGTCGGGGATGGAATGTGCCGCAGCCCGAACCACCTCAACCAACGCAGCATTGCCGCATCCCGCAGCTCCAGCCAGACCATGACGACCAACAATCGCTGATGCCGCGTCGGCTGCTCTAGGTCGGCCGTTAGCACTCGCACCGCCTGCGAGTTGGTGCGATGTCGCGCGATCACATCTTCGTCTTGTCGCAGGGCCGAACGCTCGAATTCGACCAAGCCGCTCCCCGAGTGCACGAGCCCGAACAAATAGCGCCCGATGGCTCCGGAGCCAACGACGATCCACATGGCGATGCACGAGAGCCCTGCCCATCTGTCCAGCTTGAGCATGGAATGGCACGTGACCAGCGTGGCCCCGATGAACCCGACCCACAGGTGGACGGAAAGCCAATGCGTCTGCGTCCCCCATGACTTCCATACCCCGCACCGGGTGTGCAGCGGATACAGCAGGGTTAGCAGCATGGCGCCCGTGCCAACATAGCCAAGCCAGTGACCGAAGCCCTTTCCCGAGCTGAAGGTGACAGGCGCGTTCCACCCGAGGAGCGGGTAGACCTGAGCGGCTAGGCTAAATTCGGGCATCGCGCGCCGGAAGAAGCTTTCGAGTACAACGCCCACGAGAGTCAGGAACAGGGCCCACTGCCCCGCCGCAGACCACGGGCCGCGCTTGGATCGGGACAGGTGTTCGCGTACGCCTTCCAAGAACGGAACGCCGGTGAAGTTGGATTCGACTCGTGGATCGTGGTGGTTCTCCTTGAAGAGCACGTCCGAGGACACTTCGATCAGGGCCCCGGTGGGGCAGGCTTTTAGGCACGCCATGTCGGTATAGCCCGCGCAGTGGTCGCACTTGATAGCAAGCCTACGCTTCGCTCCCGGGGCGTCCCATGCGACGGCCCCGGGGACAGCCTCGATCATCTGAATGGCCCGGTGCGGGCACTTCCGCGCACAGATACCGCAGCCGGTGCAGCGGCCACTATCGATGGCCACCATGCCCTCGGCGTTCAGGCCAATTGCACCCGGCTTGCACCCTTCGAGGCACGGGCGATCCACGCACTCGCGGCAGACCTGGTGGAAGGTGATTCGGCCCAGGACAGGTCCCGTTCGCGACATCCGAGCCGTGCCGAAGCGCTTGGCGCACGCCTCTTCGCACTTTTGGCAATCCAGGCACAGGTCGGTCTGCCCGACGCGTGCCGTTCCCCCGCCGTCGTAACCGTGGCGGAGGTAGAAATCCTGAACCAGGCGCCGGGCCGGTTCTCGTTGCGAAAGGAAATGGTAGCGGGTGTTCGCCATCCCTTGCGCCAACCGCTGCCACAAGGTTGTGTCCGCCCGCAGCCACTCCGAGAAGCGCTGGGAATCCGCGCGGATCACCGTGGCATTGGGATGGGCGGAGCAATCCACTCTCCGCGTGGCTCCGGCCGGTTGGGCATCGAGAAACCCATCCGAAAAGCATCCGCCCGGGGAAAAACTGCCGAGGTGTTCGACCTTCGGGCCCGTCGCTCCCCGCCTTTCGACAGTGACCACAAGGCGCCCCTTTACGACCAGGAAATAGTTCTCGGCACCCCGGCGATTCAGCGCAGAGATGCGAGAGTTTCCCGCGAGCGCGTGCACTTCCCCCTCGCGCAGGATGCGTTCGAGGGTTGCCAGGGACAGTCCGGAGAAAGCCGGAATGCTTGCGAGGTCTTGGGGGGTGAGGTTCGAAGAGCCCATGAGTCCTTCGTCACGGTCTCGCGTGGCATGCGCGGCAGTCCGCGCGGGTATGGCAGGTGTAGCAAGCGTTATCGGCGAAAGTACCCGCGGCGAATCCATGCAGTGTCCGCCACGCGCCCCGGTGGTTCAAAGGCGCCGAGGTCCGATGGCACTGCACACACGTCCCTGGTTGGTGGCATACGCGGCATCCTTCGGAATCGAACGCCGCCGCGGCTCCATGTCCGCGCAAGCGCCAGAGAGCCGTGTGGCTCTTGGGCGCGCTCGTGCGGTGGCACCGATCGCAGGCGGGGGTGCCGTGGCAACGCGCACACGCGCGCCCCTCGGCCCCGGGTTCATCGTCGCCAAACGGTAGGCTCGCATGGCTGCGCACCCACGCGCGGTTGTGATCCGCGGGGCGCATGGCCGCCGCGCTGCCTGGGATCAGGCGGCGGAAACTGTCGGTGAAGTGGCAGTCCCCACACTCCGTTCCGACAGAGCCCTTGTGTGGATCGTCGTGGCATTCCACGCAGCGCTTGCCCATCACCGGGAACAACCGATCCACCTTTCCCGTCGGCGCCCCCCTCGTCCATCCAACCCTCGGCGGCGCCCCCGCCGCCGGCCGATGGCAGAACACGCACTCGACCTTGCTGTGCGCCCCCGTGCGCGCAAACGCGGTCATCGTATCGTGGTTGAATTTCGGAGCCCCCTTGTCCGGTATATGGCAGCGCTCACACGCCTCGCCCAGCTTCCCCTTGTGCGGATCGGTCTTACGGTGGCAGGCCACGCACCGCACCTCCCCCAGCCTGTACTGTCCCTTCGGGTGGCAGTCGGCGCATTGGACACCTTGATGGGCTCCCGTCAGCGGAAATCTGGAATGCGCGTTGGCAAGGGTGCCCTTCGCCTCTTTGAACTTGATGGTGACCGCATGGCACTTGGTGCAGTCCTTGCCTAGCTGGCCGAGGTGCTTGTCCTTGTGACAGTCGGCGCAGTTCCGCCTGTCCGTGCGGAAGATCATGTTCTCATGGCAATTCGCGCACCTGTTGCGCACCTTCGGCTCGGCGTGAAACCCCACGAGTGGGAAGCGACTGTCCTTCTGGTGGTCGAACGGGTGCGCGCGCTTGCCGCCTTCCACGTGGCATCCGGCGCACGGCTTGTCCGCGAACTGTCCTTGGTGGGCGTTCCGGTGCTCGTGGCAGGTGGTGCAGGCGCCCTGGGTGTATTCGAGCTTGGCGCCGCGCACGTGGCAGCGCTTGCAGTCCAGCCGTTGATGTTTGCCGACGAGGGCGAAGCCGAACCGTTTGTGGTCGATGGTGGCATTCTTCCAGCGCTGCCCGTCCTTGTGGCAATCTGAGCACGTGGCCAGCGCCGGGGGTACGGGATGGCTCGGACGATGGCAGGCCACGCAGTCGCGCGGCGGCACCTGTCCGTGCATCTCCGCTTTCGGGTGGCACTTGGTGCACGGTTGTTCCAGGTGCCTTCCCGCGAAGGCGATCTTCGTCAACCTCAGGTGCGGGTCCGCCCAGTCGGAAAGCCGCATGCCCTTCGCGGTCTTCCCCGTGGCGGGATGACAGGAATCGCACTTCGCCACCAACTCGGGCCGCGATAGTCTATGGACGTCCTTGTGGCATGAGGCGCACTCGCGCGAAAGCCCGAGATAGGTGATCCGCCCCGACTTCATGCGCTTGGTGTGACAGGCGGTGCAGGCCACCTGCGCGTGGCCATGGGTCAAATCAAAGCCGGTCAGGTCGTGCTTGAAGGTCTGCTGTCCCCCCACCGGCTTCCAATCCACGATGCCCAAATCCCTCCCCTTGTGGCCAGGATGGCAGCTGATGCACGTCCCCCGGAAGGTCGCGTGCAAGCCCTTCTTCTTGGCCAGCCGCTCCCGCAGCGGCTTGTGACAGTCCAGGCACTTGGCATCAGTCACGCCGGTCCCGGGCTCGTGGCATTTCACGCATCCCTCGGACGTGTCGAACTCGGCATGGCTTTCGTTCAAGGGCCCTGGCGAGACGCGGAAGAAGGAATTCGCCGCGATCACCACAGGACATGCCGCAAGCACGCCCAGCGCCACGACAGCGAACACTGAGAAACGCCCCTGCCTCATCCGCGCCTTCCCACCTTCTTGCCAGCGCCTCTTCCGGCCCTGCGCTTGGTCGCCTTCTTGTCGGCTCTTTTGGTCGACTTGATCTGCTTCGCCGACGAGGCGGCTGGTATGTCGCGGGCCCCGCGCATAGCGCCAGCGTCTTCCGCCGTCGGGAGGGCTCGGGGAGCCCGCGCGATCTCAAGGGCTGCCATCCGCTCGCGCGCCATGGGGTTCTGGCGGGGCCACACTTCCAGGGACGTGAGTTCGAATGCCACGTCACGGGCCTTGGCTTCCACCAGGGTATCGAATGCATCAAGCACGAAGGGAGCGCCATCCACTGCCTCCAGGGCCTTGACGACTTCCGTCCGCGCTGACGACGAATCGCCCGCCTTCGCTTTCACATACGCCGCCACCAAGTGCTGGTAGTACACGCCCACCTTGGGCAACGGCAACGGGGTCCGGGGCGCTTCCTTCTGATCCCGCGGCGGCAGCGGCAGCGAGGGCGCAAACAGCGCGCGCGCAGACAGGGACCACGGCGAGTCAGGGGCCGCGGCGATCATGCTTTCAGTCACCCGGATCGCCTGCTTGGGCCGACCCGAACGGAACTCGAAGAACGCGTGCGTAAACCGTAGGGGCAGCCAAAGCGGCCCCAGATCATCCGCGCGCTCCCACGCTGCACGCGCCGCAGGAATACTCCCCTCCGCCTCGTGCACCGACGCCAACGCCGCGAACCCCACAGGGTCCCGAGAAAGGCGCGCGATCGCGGCCTCCAGCGCGGCCTTGCGGGGCACCCGTTCGGCCTGCGCCGATATCACGAAGCGGGCCAGCTCCCGTCGGGCATTTCCCGTCTCTTTTCTCAAGAACGGCGCGGTCCGTCGCCACCGCTCCTTATCGCCGTCGTGGTATCGGTACAGCGCCGCCTCGGCTTGGAGAATGAGGTCCAGATGCGGGTCCGCCTCGTCGAGGGGAGCCGTACGCGGCGCAAGCAGATCCAAGTGTCTTCCCGCGCGGAACAGTTCGCCTTCGACGAGATAGGTCGCAAGGTCATGAGCGACCTGTTCGCGTGTCCTGTCTTCCTGGCGGCGGAACCCCGCCTTCGCCAGGTACATGGAAGCCGCGACCACGGCACATACGCCCACGATCACAAGAAGTCTCTTCGCCGGCCATCCCCGCTTGCGCGGCGTCGTGCCGGCGGCCATGTACTGCGCGGGGTTCCGCAACGCACCAAAGATCGATTCGCCGAACAGGCGGGCCAGTTGCCGATCCACTTCCGGCTCGGGATGCATGGACGTCGACGACTCGCCCAGGGATTCCGGGGACGGCCCGACGCTCGACATGTTCACCATGTCACCCTCGCGTTCGCTGGCGAGGTCGCGAATCCGCCGGAATAGCGCATCTCCGCGGGCAGCTGGATGACGCCGTCCACGTGCAGCGAAGTGTTCTTGATGCTTCCGTCCTCGGCGACCACATCGCCGTGGCAGAGCTCGCACCGATCGCTCTCCGGGTGCCCCTCGCCCGGGGGATTCCCGTGGCAGGCCGTGCAACGCAGCTGAGATCCATCCACTGTCGTCCACACCGGCAGGGATCGGCTACTGGCCCCGCGCAAGGTGGCCCCATGGCAATACGTTCCCGCGCAGGTGGCGTTCTCCCAGCGCCAGGTGGGCGAGGCACCGCCCGCCACCGCGATGTCGCCGAAGTTCATGGATGCCGGCCGCCCGTCGGGATCCGGATGGGCGTTGCCATCCATGGACGTAGGGACGATGTGGCAGGCCTCGCAGGCCACGTTCTTCCCAACCTTCCCCGCGCGCATGTGGGCCTGGTGTGCTCCCACCGCGAGCACCCACGTCCCCGTCTCGCCGTTCACCGCCCGGGGCGGGGCCGCGTTGTCCGAGCCGCCGTGACAGCCGGAGCAGTCCAGTCGGGCCGGCAACCCGTCCGCGAGGGACCCCCGATCGCACCCCATGCAATACAACAGAAGCATGCCGACGATTCCGTAGTGCCGGGTTCGCATTAGAACTCCTGCCTCACCGTCACGTACCCGGCGTGGATCTGCCGGTCGAGTAGCTCGAGCACATAGCGGCCCCGCACCTCGACCCGCGGCACAACCCGGTACCCAGCCACCACGAACACCGTACGCACATCCTGCAGCTCTTCCACGTCCTGGTAGTAGGCGATCTTGAACCGCTGGAAGTACGTCCCGGTTTCGGCCTTCAGCTTCCGCGACGCGAACCCCACTGATCCGCCCAACGTCAAAAAGCCGTCACTGAAACCACCCGTCGATTGGGCATTCCATTCGCCAAGCGCGCTGGCGAAGAGCCCCTTCGTCAGCACGTCGCGCACCTCGACCCGGAAATAGGCGGCCGCCGCGTTCCGGTTGTAGCGCGTGGGCTCGTCGCGCAGGAGGGCTCGCAGCCGTCCGCCCAGGTACACCACCAACAGACCTTCCCCACCCGCGGCGAATTCCTTCCATACCTCGGCCCTGCCACGCACGTGCGGCAGGCTTGCACCCAGCATGGAGAAATACGGATTCTCGCTTTCCGCGACTTCCCCCAGGGTCACGAGCTGCGTCGCACCCATGGCGTCAATACCGAACCGGAGCCTAGCGCTTTGCCATCTCAGCGCGCCCCCCGTATGTGACGCCACCCGATTCAACCCCCGCACGTACGCCTTTCCTTGCACCGTTTCGCTGAACACGTTCAGGGTCAGGCCGTAGGAATGGGTATTCACCCACCGGCCCAGATCGCCCCCCATGGCCAGAATGCGCTCGTGCAGGAACCGCGAGTCCACTTCCACGGCCATACCCTCGGCCAGGCGCAAGCCCACGCCTCCCCCCGCAAGCCAGTTCTCGAATAGTCCAGGGGAGGATTCGAAGAAGTGCACCGTGCGGCCCCCAAAGCCGAAGAGGGTGGCGTCCCGGTCCCAGAAACGCAGGTCCAACGCCCCGCCATCGAACGTGACCGGCAGGCCATGGGTCGCCTGCTGCCTTCCCACCCTCGCGTACTCCAGCGGCCCTTGCCGGCGCCATTCGGCGGTCAGTGAATACAGGACCACCAGCGGCTGCGCCAGATCTTGCGCATCCCCCAAATAGGCAGGATCGCCGCTTGCTGCACCGCCATCCAGATCCTTCCAAAGGGCCGCCGAAACCTGCGATACGAAGTGTCCACCCCACCCGGTAGAGAGGGCATCAAGCGTCAAGCGCAGATCTTGATCCCGGGCACCCCGGGGCGCGACAGGCTCCCCAAGTGGTCCCGTGACCGAGAGCGGAGCCGAGGCGTAGCGTACCCGGTATTCCTGGGACAGGGAGATGTCCAGGGTCCACGGCGACGGCGTGTTTTCCCTTTCTTCCAACCCGACGACCTCGGAACGCGCATCGACCGACAGCAGCCATCCCGTCATCAACACGCACATCTTCGAGGTGACTGGACTGCGTTGTTTCATGGGTAAGGGCAACCTGGTCCGCGCGCGCGCCACCTATCGCCCTAGCCGCTCCATTTACCCACATTTCGTTGCTCTATTTCGGAAATAAAAGAAAAGGCAACAGCCCTCCCGTGGACACCTGTAATCCCGCCGACCACCAAGTGAAAGGCCAAGGATTGGGATAAAGCGGGGCGGCAAAGGTCTTTCCATCCAATGTCGAACACGGCTATATCGCCACACCAACTGCTCCTCGTGAAAATCATCAGACAATTGAGGGGCGCGCGTTGGGAGCAAGGGCGCGAATGGCTTGGCGAAAGTCCACCGCGACTGGCCCGAGGCGGCCGCGTCCAAGCCGTGGAACATGCTCCCGCCGTTTCATGACCGCGCACCCGAGGACGAAAGGAGAGGACGCGGTGCTGGACGGTGTTGGCCTGGTATCCGCGGTGGAGTCTCGCGCGCTCTGCGGCGAAGCCGAGCAGGGTCACCGGGATCATGGGCCGCCAGCAGATGGATGGTCAGCCTTTCGGACGAGGCGCCGCGCACGGCGCAGCGACCAGCCGAAGAGGTGGCCTTTCGCGTCTCGGAACGTCCCCCCGAGCTTCATGCGGAGCGCGTGCCTGGCCACGACGTCGGCGGCGCTCACGTCGGTGAGCGAGGTGGCGAGTAGCCAGGGGTCGCGGGCGCTTGTACACCTGGCCTGCTCGTCGGCGGAGGCCTTGGTGACGTACTCGCCACCGGACGGGAGACGGACCTTGGCGTTGCCGCCGATGCGGCCCAGGGAGTGCCAGCCGAGCCGGCGCACGTCGCGGAAGAAGGGGCCGTGGACGCCAACGTCAGTGACGATGATGGGCTGGTAACCTTATCGCGCCGCGCTCGCAGGAAGCGGCCCTGGACGCGGTGGTTGGCGAGCCGTGCCTCGCGGTGGACCTCCTCGTAGATGGTCAGCGCGCGACCATGGGAAACGCCGCGACCAACGCTGGAAGGCGTCACAGACCTTGGTCCGATGCCGAGAGGAACAGGGCAGAACGCATCGCCGAGCAACCACGCGGCCGCCGTCTCGAGGAGCAACCAACGTCCACGGTGCAGATGGGCGTTGGCGAGCAAGCGTCCAGCGTTTGACGTTGTGCTTGGGTCGGGGCGCGGCCCAGCAGGGCGAATCTACTCCAACGTCCAGATCCGCCCGTAGTTGCTCGGCAAGCGCAGCCAGCGCTCCTGGTTGGCGACGACGTTCTCCAGGTTGTCCTCGCCGTGCAGCGAGTCCTGACAGCGGCCACTGCCGGGGAACCAGAAGGGCACCCATTGTTCCGCATCCGAGAAGTTGAGGGCCACCAGGCTGAAGCGCTGAGAATCGGCGCGCGAGAACAGCAGCGTCCCCTTGGACTGGTAGCGCTCCCAATGGTCGTAGAAATAGTGACCGCCTCCCTGGAACTGCGGCGAGGTGTTCCGCAGCTTGAGCAGCCGCCGCACCAAACCGAGCAGCGAGCGCCCGATGTCATCGTAGAAGAAGTCCCACCGCACGGGGCGCTCGAGCATCACCCGCCCGAAACCCGAGTCGGGCACGAAGTAGTCCTCGCACAGCTCCTGCCCCTGCCAGAGCATGGGGATCCCGCGGGCCGTGAGCAGACCGATGAGATAGGGCTGCAGCTTGTACCAACGATCGCGATCCCCTTCGGCCAGCAGCGGATTGTCGCGGTCGTGCATACCGAAGTGGCAGATGAACCGCTCGTGATCGTGGTTCTCGATGAATTGGAAGGCCGCCTTGGGGAGGGTGTCTCCGTCGACTGTCACTTCCGACGGGTAGCCTGAAAGGCCCCAGCGGAATCCCAACTCGGCCAGGCGGCCCCAGTCCCCTTCGGCCACCGCCACCGCTGACGACAGAGTCTCGTTTTGCCAGGTCGAATTGCTGTACGTGTTCTGGAGAATGTCCACCGGCCCCTCCAGTTGCTCGGCGCACTGGATCAGGTTGATGGCGCCATCCGCCGATAGCCATGGCAGCTTGCCGTCCGCCACCTTCGCCTTGACGTGGCGGTAGGTGCTGTACACCAGGTCGGCGTATCCGGGCTGCGCGCCCCCCAGGTAGTAATTGGGCACGCAATCGTAACGGAAGCCATCGACGTGGAAGGCGTCCAGCCAGAAGTCGTTCACCGTGAAATAGAAGTCCTGGGTCAGCTTGCGGTTGAAATCCGTGCTGCAGCCAAAGTAGTCCTTGGCGAAGGGACCCATGAACGGGTTCTCGCGGTAGCCAAGCTCCCGATAAAGGTACTCGTAGGGAAAGTCGCTGCTCGTGTGCCCATAAACGGCATCCACGATCACCGCGATCTTGCGTTGGTGGGCCTGGTCGACGAATTCCTGAAAGTCACTGCGCTTCCCAAAGCGTTCGTCCA
Organism: Pseudomonadota bacterium; assembly: GCA_023438785.1. Classification (GTDB taxonomy): domain Bacteria; phylum Myxococcota_A; class Polyangia; order Fen-1088; family Fen-1088; genus Fen-1137. The sequence goes on along the minus strand of JAEXQJ010000221.1, from coordinate 13,089 downwards.
CACCGAACAGGCCGATGGGCAGAAAGCCCCAGTCCTGCACCAAAGCCACGTTCGAAACCGGCATGACCTCGATGCAGTTGATGCCAAGGTCAGCGAGGTAATCCAGCAGCTTGGTTGCGCCCCGCAGATCGCCGCCGAACTCGCGAAGCATGAGCTCGTAAACGACCAGCTTGTCGAGCCTCGGGGTCTTCCACGTCGCCTCGTGCGTGCTCCACACGTGGTCCTCGTAACCCAAGGTGAAGGCCGACAGCTTGCCCACGCCGAACTCGCGCGCGAAGGGATCGACGATCCAGTCGATCACGCGGCCCGTACCACTCTGCCGCAGCTCGAAGCGGTACACGTAGGTACCGGGGCTGCCCCAGGCCGAGCGAGGGTGAGGCCGCTGGCCCGGATCGATTTGGACCTCGGTTGACCAGTAATCGCCATAGACCGGATCCAGGGCGTGCGCGAGCTCGAACGATTTGGCCGGAATGTCCTGCAGGAACTGATCCTTCTCGTGGATGATTTTCACGAAGAAGCGAAAGCCGTCCGCTGCCGAAACCCACGGGAACAAGGCCCCGAACCGCATCGTATTGCTGTTCACTGTCGCGGGACCAAGCCGCTTCATAGGGAGAAGTTCCATCTGACCGCCTTCCTTTCCAACACTCGGGTTATGGGGGATCGCCATGATAGGGGAACCCCGGCAGCCCCGCCACAAAGCCCCCTGCCGTGGTCGCTCATGCCGTTGTCCCCGGCGCCAATTCACGGAGATTGCCAACAGGCGGGACTGCGGTTATGCCTTGTGGGCGCGTCTCTGGGCGGCCGACAGCCGGGGGATTCGCCTCATCGTCAGTGAGGAGGATTGTGACCATGACCATGTACTGCCAGTGCGGCACCTGCAGAAACTCTCCCGCCCAACCGGCCGGTCCGGCCCACACCTACGCCGAGACGGTGGCCGGCGGGCGTCTTGCGGCCTTCCCTGCGAACGGGCTTCTCGTCCACTGGAGCAGCAGAAGATTCACCCAACTTCGCTCCACCGAGATCCACCATCTCGTCACGTGGGAGCACCGTCTGCGGGTCGGCGCCTCGTTCTACCTCTACCGCAACGGCAACGCCCCTCAGGCGTGCCCGCAGCAGCTCCGCCTCATGGGCTTGGGTGGACAGCACCGCTACGTCATCGGGCCAGCCGTCGCAGGGGCGCTCTCGATATTCCAGAAGAACAACGGAGCCCCGGACCCCGCTGAAGTCGTGGTGGTCCTTGGCTGCGGTGGCTACATCGACTTCGATCAAAACGGCACCGCGACAGGTGTGACGACTACGGGCCACATCCCGACACTGAATATCCCGGGCTGATGATCCGCAGCGATGCGGGCCCGGGGCACAGTGATTGCAAAGTTGGCCAGACATGAGCGAGCGATTGTCGAAGCAAGGTGCGCAGCCCCGACCTGTTCGACCTGTGCCCAGGTATCCCACCTTGGCGGCCGCGGGCTTGGCGCTGGGCCTGATGGGCTGCACCTCGGCGGATGATCCACGCCCAGACGCGGCGGTGCCGCCCCAGATCGCGCCCGACGGCCTGCCGGATCGGCCCTACTATCCGCCTCCGCCTGTCGACAGGCCCGTGCTCGACGGCCTGCCCCCGTCGCCGTACGATGCGGATCCGCCTGTCGACCAGGGCGGCGTCCAAGTTGAAGTCGACGCGATCACGGTGCCGCCCGTTCCCGGCGGCACGGCGCCCGAGGTTTGGCCCCAGCTCCCGGACGCGGGCGCTGACGCGGCTACGCCTGACGCCCGCGCTCCCCTGACCGATCCCGCGGGCGGGGTTAGCGCTCCGTTCGCAGACGCGTCGGACACCGTCCGTTACCGCTGAGCGGGCGCGACGAGATCAGGGCACCGATGTCGCGGAAATGACGAACTTGCGAGGGGAGCGGACAATGAACGAACGGCTATCTGAGCGTGGTCCCAGGCTGCGGCGGCGGTTCGTCGTACCGGCCTACCCGACACTGGCAGCGCTGGGGCTGGGGGCGTCGCTCTCGGTGGCCGCAGTCTCCGTGCCGGGCTGCATGGGAATGTCGCCGCAATCTTACGGTCACGATGCGCGTCCCGCGGAGACCGTCTCTCCTCCCGACGCTCGCGATACCGCCCTGTCGCCGGATACCGATCCCCAGCGCGGCGACGCCGGCGCCCCTGTGGACGCGATGGATGCAGGTGCCGAAGCCGGCACGAAGCCCGACTGAGGCCAGAGTGGAGCTCACCCTCTTCGTCGACCACGACTGCAACCTGCGCTGCCGCTACTGCTACAACGGGCGCAAGTTCAGCCGGCCCATGTCCCTGGACGTGATGCGCGCGGGGGTCGGCCTGGCCCTGGCGCAGCGACCGGCAAGCCTCGACATCTCGTTCTTCGGGGGCGAGCCGCTGCTTCACCCTGACTTCATCGAGGCCACCCTCCTTGAGGTCGAGGCGCGCGTGGCCGCCATGTCCGAACCGCGCCCCCGCCTGCGCTACTCCATGAACACCAACGGCACCATCGTGACGGCGCGCACCCTGGCCTTGATGGCGCCGCCGCGTAAGTTCTCGCTCTTCGTGTCGCTGGACGGGCCGCCGGACGTGCACGATGCCCATCGCGTGGACGAACGTGGCCAGGGCAGCTACGCCCAGATCGTGGCCAACCTGACCCGCCTGCGCGATGCGGGGCTGCGCTACACGCTGGTGGCCGTGTGCCGTCCCGACACCGCCCGTCGCCTGGGCCAGGTCGCGCAAATGCTCTTCGCCCAGAAACCAGCCCTGGCCATGCTCACGCCCGATCTGCGCGCCCCCTGGACCGAGGCCTCCATCGCCGAGCTGCGGGCCGGGCTGCGCGACGCGGGCCAGGTGTGGATGGATGCCTTTCGCGCCGGATCGGCCGTGGATTTCGAGCCCCTGCACGGAAAGCTCCTGACCCATCTCAAGGAAGGCATTCCCTGCCCCGAGCGCTGCACCCTGGCGGGGCAATCCTTCGCCGTGGCGCCCAGCGGTCGCCTGTACCCGTGTGCGCAGATGATCGCCGAGGACAGCGACCCGAACCTGGTCGTCGGGACGGTGGCCACGGGCTTCGACCGCAAGCGCCTGGCCGAACTGCAATCAGCCAAAGACCGGGTGGAAGAGACGTGCGCCCCCTGCGCCCTGCGCGAGCGCTGCCAGAGCCACTGCGGTTGTCGTCACGTCGCCCTGACCGGCGAGTTGGGCCGCATCAACCAGGCCCTGTGCGAGATCGAGGAGTCCTTCATCGAGGCCGCCGATCAGGTGGCCACCACCCTCATGGCCGAGCACTGCCCCACCTTCATCCGCCATTACTACCAGCGTGCCTACGCCCCCGCCGCCGGTTCCACCCTGACCCGCCTGCGCCGCCCCAGCGACATCAAGCCGGGCTGATCGCGCCGAGTCCTACCAGTTCGCGAGTGGGAATGGCCTCCCGGGTCTGGCGACGAAGAATCCCTGAACCAGGTCGCACCCCAGGGCAACCACCGTGTCCCGCTCGGCCGCGGTCTCGATGCCCTCGGCCACCACGAGTGTGTCGGTTTCGTGGCAGAGCTTTGTGATGGATCGGACGACTCTCTGCTTGGTCTGATTCGAGCTCAGCTCACGGATGAGCGACATGTCCAGCTTGACCACGTCCGGATCGAGCGTGACGAAGCTCGTGAGGCCCGCATACCCAGCTCCCAGGTCATCGACGGCAATCCGGAATCCCATCTCTCGCAGACGGTGCGTGCGTTCCCGCACCTCGTTGATGCTGGAGATGGTGGAGCGTTCGGTGATCTCGAGGACCACCCGATGAGCGAACGCGGAGAGCGGTGCGTCCCGCAGCAACAGCTCGTCGTCGAGGAGATCCGAGGGGTGAAGGTTCACGAAGAAGAGAGGCTTGGTGTCCGTCTCGCCGATGGCCCGCGCCGTGCGCGCCCTTACGACGCGCCCCAGATCGAAGCCACGGCCAAGTCGCTCGGCGGCATCGAGGATGGCCCCGGGGTGAGGGAGGGCGGGGTCGCTGCTTCTCATCAGGGCTTCGTAGCCGAACACCGTTCCGTCAGAGCTCCGAACGATGGGCTGGTAGAACATGCTGAGACCCGCGAGCATCCGATCGAAGCTGACCTGCAGCCCGGCGATGTCTCCCGCCCCAGCATCACTGCCCCCCACGAGCGCCAGGGCGTCGCGCTTGAGGATGGCCATGCGCCGGACCACCAGAGCACGGGCCACGGCGGCCTCCAACTCGTCCCTGACAAAGGGCTTGGTGAGATAGCGAAACGCCCCCAGCTCGATCGCGCTCTTGGCTGTCTCCAGGGAGGGGGCGCCGGTCAGCAGGATGATGGGCGTGTCGAAATCGACCTCTCGAACCGCCCTCGTCAGCGCGATCCCGTCCATGCCTGGCATGGAAATATCGCTGACGATCACCGACGGCCCTCCGGTCGCGAGCGCCGCAAGGGCGCTGGTGCCGTCGCCCACCGTCTCCACGGTGTAGCCACGCCGTCTGAGAATGTGCGCCACGGCGCCGCGCACTTGCGGCTCATCGTCGACGACGAGGATACGCGGAGAGGGTTCCTCGACACTCTCGACTTCCGCTGCTGGGCCACCGTTCACGGATTCGTGTGTTGCCATGCTTCCTGTTCCTTCACCGTGTGCGCGCGCGCGTCGGGGCCTACATCCAACACTTGGCGGACCTTCCTCGCCAAATCCTCTGCCGTGAACGGCTTGCCGATGAAGTTCGCATCACACAGAGCCCGCCGATCGACCACGGCGTGGTCCGTGTACCCCGACATGAACAACACGCGAATCCCCGGACGCAGCGACGTGACCTGCTCCGCGACCTGGAAGCCGTTCATCTCCGGCATCACGACGTCGGTCAGCAGGATCGCGGGATTGGCATCCGAGGTCCGAAGAAGCTCGATGGCCTCCCGGCCTCGCCGGTTTCCGCGGACCGTGTAACCCCGTTGCTGGAGCACCCGGGTCGCGAGCTGCCGAACCTGGTCCTCGTCCTCTACGAGCAGGACTTCCTCGTTGCCCCGGGAGCTCTCCGGCTTCGCACGGACCAGCCCGTCGACGGTCGGCTCCTCGTCCACGGAGGGGAGAATGATGCTGAAGGTCGTGCCTTCGCCAGGCTCGCTCTGCACGGTGATGTGCCCACCGCTCTGCTTGACGATGCCATAGACCGTCGAGAGCCCCAGGCCGGTGCCCCGTCCCGGCTCCTTGGTCGTGAAGAAGGGCTCGAACATCTTCGCCTGCACCTCGCGAGTCATTCCAATCCCGGTATCACGAACGAGCAGAGCCACGTAACGCCCGGGGCTCACACCGGGGTGGGCGCTCGCGTCTTGGGCATCGAGGTCCCAGTCAGCCGTCTCGATGGTGAGGATGCCTCCGTGGGGCATGGCATCGCGGGCATTCACCGCCAGGTTCATGATGACCTGGTGCAACTGACCCGGATCCGCGCAGATCCTCGCCGTCGAGGCACAGCGCGTGCGCAGCTCGATGTCCTCTCCGATGAGCCGACGTAGCATCTTCTCAGAATCGCGCAGCAGGCTCTCAATCTGGAGCACCTTCAGCTCCATCACCTGCTTGCGGCTGAAGGCAAGCAGTTGCCGTGTCAGATCGATGGCCCGCACAGTTGCCTTCTTGATCTCGTCCACGCTCTCCAGCGTCGCCTCGCGGTCCGACCACTCCTCTTCCACGAGGAAATCCGCGTATGTGATAATGACGGTCAGCAGATTATTGAAGTCGTGTGCAATACCACCGGCAAGACGGCCCACGGTCTCCAGCTTCTGCGATTGCTGGAGCTGCTGCTCCAGGCTCTGGTTCTGGCGGATGCGCATGGCCATGAGATTCATCGCCTTCAGGAGCTGCGCCATTTCGTCCCCGCCGCGGATGTCGAGCCGATCGACGGGTTGGCCGTCGGCGAGTTGGTCGGCCATGTGCACGGCCTGCCGCAGAGGCCGCGTGATGCTTCGATGGAAGAACACACCAATAGCCACAACGATCGAGATGACCAGGCCCCCCGTGACCACGAGCAACCACCACAGACGCGTCTGGAACCGCCCCAACGCGGCGTAGTCCGCGAGCCGCTGTTCATCCTGCTGGGCAACCAGCATCGCGCACGACTGCCGCAGTCGGTCCATCGCCGGCCGGAGCTGAGAACGATAGGTGGCCTGCGCCTCCTCTGTTCGTGAGCCCAGCCCGCGGATCACCTCCTCGGCCGTGTCCTGGACCTGGGCAATACTCCCCCGGGCCTCCGCCAGGAATCGACTTGGGCCCGCGCCGAGGGCCATGCTCTGCAGGTCGTCCGCCCCGGTGGTTGCACTCGCCATGGCGGTTCTGATGCGCACGACGCTCAGCGAACGCGCGACATCATCGCCGGCCAGCAGCGCCGCCAGGATGCCGTTGTCGAGGTCGTGGGCGGCCTCGCGTATCATATTGGCCTGCACCGCGCGGGCAGATGACAGGGAGTAGGTGGCCGCGGCTCGCTCATGTGAGCGTCGCATGACGAACAGCGAGAGGACGATGAGCGCACCTACGAATGCGACGATGAGCCCGACCCCAATGGCCAGCCTTGTCCGTATGAGCATGGATGAAGAGCGCATGGGCCTTGAGCGGACACCTCGGCGTGAATCAGGGCGTGTTCGCAGGCACTTGGCCCAGCAACGGCTTCCCTTGGTACAAAACGGAATGCAGGTCTGCCTCTGCTCTCCTGATCGCGGGCCGAGTCAGCGGCGCGTAGTGAAGCGCGACGGCGTGTGCTTGCCCCTCATGGGTCAGCCACCACAGCAAACGCACGAGCGCCTCGGCCCGCTCGCGCGAGCGCCCACCGTAGCTCTGCTCGCGGTAGAGGAGGATCCACGAGAATGCGCTGATGGGGTAGGCACCGGGTTGCGACGTGTCGGTCAACGACGCCCAGGAGCCCTGCGCGGGGTGTTGCGCCGCTTGGCTCACCGAATCCGGCGTGGGTGTAATGAATTGTCCTGAACGGTTTCGCACCGCAACCACGTTCATCTCGTTCCCAATGGCGTAGACCAACTCGACGTAGCCCACGCTTCCCAGGACTTGGCGGACGAGCCCCGCCACCCCGGCATTCCCCTTTGCGCGGCGGCCGGTCGGCCAACGAACCTCGCGCCCGGTGCCCACCCCCGCTCGCCAGGCGGCGCTGGCCTTGCTCAGAAATTCCGTGAAGATGTAGCTGGTGCCGCTGGAGTCAGCGCGATGTACCACCGTGATGGGCAGCGCCTGCAATCTCGCCGTCGGGTTCAGCTCGACGATGGCTCGTTCATTCCAACGGGTGATTCGCCCGAGGAACATCGACGTCAGAAGCTCGGGCGTGAGCCTGATGTGGGGATTGCCAGGCAGATTCACGACAACGGCGACGGCGCCCAAGCAGGTTGGGATCTGCGCGATCGGCTCGCCCGCGGGCATCTGCTCCTCGCCCGAGAGCCGGACATCGCTGGCGGCGAAATCGACCTCTCGCCTGAGGAGGGACTGCGTGCCCGCCCCGGACCCCACCCCCTGGTATTTGACGGTCACCTTCGGAACAAAAGCAGCGTAGTCGTTGAAGGCCTTCTCATAGAGAGGTTGCGGGAACGTCGCACCGGCGCCGCGGATTTCGGTCGGCCGCGCGCCGGGGATGCTCGAGGCTGCCAGCAGAACAACAAGCAGCAGTGGAGAAGGATGCAAGGAACCTCCAGGAGAGGTGGTACCCGGCCATCGTAACTGCCTTTCCAGATCGTCTGCTGTTACACAACAGTGACAAGCTCATGCCGCGAGGGCCGGCCTCAGGTGGTCACCACAACGACAGATCGCTTGATCCGAGGTAACCGCGGTTCTATTGCAGGCCGAGTGGGACTGCCCACGGCCGCGCGAAGCAGCCCGGGCGCAAGGCCCCGCGCACGCCACGAACGAGCGCTCCCGCTCCTGCCGGGGCAGGCACAGAGGCCCGCTGGCCTCGGCCGTGCCCCGGACTCGCGCCAGGCCGGGATTACCTTCGCGTTCGCTTGCGCCAGGACCGTCCCAGCATGCCCGCCAGCGCGAGGAGAAGCACGGGCGCCGAGCGCGGGGACGCGTTGGCCGCGCCCAAGGCGCAACCACAGCCGTTCGAGGCCCCGTCCTGCGAGGAAGCGCCGCCCGTGGCGCCGCCTGCACCCGTGCCGCCGGTCTTGACACCACCGCTCGTGCCGGCGACGCCGCCCGCGTTCGCCGATCCCCCCGTGACTCCGCCGGTGGCCTTTACACCCCCGGTAGCCGCAGAACCGCCCGTGCGGGTTCCTCCAGTGGCAGAGGCGCCACCACCGCCGGCCGCGCCGCCGCTCCCCGCACTCCCGCCCTGGGAGGAGCCGCCGTCGCCAGACACACCCCCGCTCGCGCTGGTGCCGCCCGTCGCCGAGGTGCCACCGGTCGCGCTGGTTCCGCCCGTCGCGATGGTTCCGCCGGTGCCAGGGCCGCTCCCGCCGGTCGCGCCACCGTCCGCCTTCGCGCCCCCCTGACCGCCATCCGGAACACCACCGTCGGCCCCGCCGCTCCCCATTCCCGACGAAGCCTTCGGGCAGGAGTCGAGGTTCTTGTAGCTGCCCCGGGTGACCGAGGCGATCTTGCCGTTCTGGATTCCCACGCACTCCAGGAAAACCTGTCGGTTGGGGTTCGCCAGGCCCTTCACGTCGTTGTGGTAGAAGAACAAGTAGTGGCCCTGCCACTCGACGATGGACGCTTGGTTGGTCCAGCCGCTGCCGCCCTGCCCGCTCATGATTAGCCCCTGGTAGGTGTAGGGCCCCATGACCGTGTCCGCCGTGGCGTAGCCGATGGACTCGGTGTACGAGGTGTTGTCCTTCATGGCGAAGTACAGGAAGTACTTGCCGTTGCCATCCTTCCCCGCCCCCCCGAAATAACCCAGCTCAGGGCCCTCGATGTACGCGGGCGAGCAGCCGCCGGCGTTGGGGATGCTGCTTTGGTTGGTCCACTGCACCTTCTGGTTGCCCGAGATGGTCGACGAGGCCGGGTCCAGCTTGGCGATCGAAACGTGCCCGCAGCCGAAGTTGGCGCTGTTGTAATCCCCGTCGGCGTACACCACGTAGGCCTGGCCGTTGGGATCGTTGGGGTCGACGAACCCGCTCGGATCGCTCATGTAGCCCGTGACACTGGGAAGGTAGTTGGTCTTGTCGGTGAGATCGCCCGGCGGAACGAAGGGGCCCAGCGGGCTGTCCGACACCGAGACCCCGATGCGCGAGCCACCGGCGCTGTTGAAGGTGTCCGGGACGTACAGGTAAATCCTTCCGTCCTTCCCCTCGAAGGCATCGGGAGCCCACAGGTGGTTCTGCATCAGCGACCAGGCGTAGGCGGACTCGCTCAGCACCGCCCCGTTGTCCGTCCAACTCGCCGCCAGCCCCGGATCGGCATCGGTGGCCTTCAGGGAATAGCAGTACGTCTTGTTCATCGGCCAGTTCCCGCCCTGGTTCAGGTCCGACGAGGTGTACAGGTACAGCTTCCCGTCGAACACGCGGGCGCGCGGGTCCGACGAATTCCGTGCCGACACGATCGTCGACGCCGCCAGACTGGAGCCGCTGGCTCCGAGAAGGAGGATGAACAACGCGAAGGCCGGGGTCTGCCCGTGACGCGAACCTGTCTTCCGATGTGCGCTCATGTTTCTGCCATCCCGATGCGTGGTGATTTCGCCGCACGATATCCCAAACGCGCCGTGACATCCCAGGTGAACCTCCACGCCCCCGACTTGCCGCGTCCGGAGCCGCGGACGCACCTGTCCGGCCGCGCGCCCCTACGAGGCCCCTGCGCCGCCATCGCCGGGCGCAACGGCCGGTTGGACGCCACCCCCGACCCCATGGCCAGGGCAACGAAGCTAGGCCCGAGGCCAGCCACCTCCGAAAGCGACTTGGAATCCAAGGCGCCGACCGATAGCCGCGAAGGCCAGGAGGCACTCCGGACGTACTGTCGTCTGAATCGTCGCCATCGCGGCCTCGCCGGTTCAACGCTACGGCGTTGACCTGCGGCCGGGCACCGCAGGCGAGCGACGCTCAGATCCGACACCCTCTCGGGCGGTGGCCTCGCGCGCCGCAGCCCACTCCCGGTGTGCCCGCTGATAAAGAGCCGGCGACGCAGGATGAGCCAGCGGCAGCCATTCGAACCTCAACCCTTCAATTCTTCCCCCAAGTGGCTTGCCGTATAGGCCGCTGACAGGTGTGAGCTTCCTCGGGACCTGCCCTCCGCCTCCAAGCGCTGCCAAGACCCGGAGGGCTGCATTTCCGAGTGTCACCACGATCCGAGGCCGGGCGGCGACGAGCTCCGCGCGAAGGCGGTTGGAATGGACGCCAATGGCCTCCCGCACGATCTCGTTCTCGGAAGGATGGGCTCTGTGACTCGGGGCCGGGATCCCGTTCGCCATCATTGCGTTGACGATTTCTGGTTCGGCCAGCCGAGCGGCAGCGTCGGCGCTCTCGAAGTACGTATCAACGCAATCCGTGATCCATGCGCTCGACCGGTCGATGCCCAGCGGACGGAGGATCATCTCGTCGACCCAGGCACCCGACGAACCATTCAGCCGACCACACGGCGCCACATGGCCCCAGGAGGGGTGGAAAGAGATCTCCCGAAGCCACCTTTCTATCTGAGAGTCCTCGTCGTCTCCCGTCCAGAATGGTTCAGGCTCACTGTCGACCGCGACCGCCTGAACAGCGCGGGCGCGCCCGGGCACCTGCCACCGAACGTGGAGTGCGCTCGGATAGGCGCCCAGGACGAAGACGTCACGAGGCCCGTCTGCCCGTGGCTTTGATGCGATGACAGGTCTTCCGAACAGGTAGTTCACTGGGTCTCCGTCCGCCCAACGCCGCGGCGTTCAGCAGCAGGGGCGCCTCCGAGCCGGCGGCTCGATCCTACACAATCTGCCTGCGGCACCCTGACTGCCGCAACGGCATGCCGACAGCGTCCTCGGCGGAACGCTACTCGCACCGACCGGCCTCGGCGGCCTTGGCGTCGAGAATGTGGAAATCCGTCGCCACCAGTTGAAACACCGGATGCGGCCAACTCTCGTAGACTGGCCTCCCCTTGGTCACGGGACAGGAACTCGTCTTGAGAACGCGATCACTCGAAGGCAGCATCATGCCGAGTCGATACTTCAGCGCCCCGGGGAACGGGCTCATCACCTTCAAGACCATGCCAAGTCCCTCGGCAAGCCCAGCTTCCTGCGTGAGCTTGAATACCAGCGTTCGCTCGGGATGAATGACCTTCGGCACCGCCACGAGGTCCACCAGGGCACCATTCTTCAGGGTCGCCTCGATCAGGACTGTCTCTCCCGCAAGGATCGTGACGAGGCCGCCCGAGACGATGGGCATGGCCTGAGGTAAGAGCGTCTCGAACACCTTTCCGTCCTTGAGTCGAAGCCGAATCGGAGTCGCCTGCCGACAGAAGATCCTCTTGCACAGAGCTTCGACCTCCGGGTTCTTGGGACGTGCCTCCGAGGTGGGCTCGGACTTCATCGATCCCGAGAAGAGCAGAACGAGTTGAAATAGCGCTGTCGTATGCATCGTCTGTCCAACGATCTGCCGTTCAGCTCCAAGGGCCGCAAGGTGAGGGTTGATAGTAGCACTGCCGGGGACGCGCGGCGGCCGGCGGTTCTTCAGATGGGCCGTGCGGCCCCGGCTCGTTGGGCGCCGGCGAGCCTTGACAGCTGCGATGGCATGTTGGGCAGCGCCCCGAGATGGCCCTACGCAGTTTCGCTCGACGACCGCAGTCGCCTTGCTCGGATTTCACCACGAGTGCACGACGGACAACCGCAGAAGGGCCTCTTGCCTTTCGCCTCGGGGTAGTAGCGCCAGCCGACGACACGGTGGACGGCGCGGATCGACTTGATCTCATCGGAGTCGATTCGACGCGGAACGATCACCTCGTAGCCACGTGGATCGTCGGCGTCCATGATGAGCTTGGCGGCCTCGGCGGCGGCCATTTCCGCGTGCGCGTTCCGGTAGTGTCCGACCAGAACGGGCTCGGCGTCGGAGACACGAAAGTAGACGCCGATGAACGTGCGAACGCCCTTCCGCTTCAACTCCCGCAGCCACTGATGCGAGATGAAGTACTCCGGCAGAACCGGCATCGCGAACACCCCCGCGGGAATCTGACCGCGCATCGGTGAGGCCCCAATTCCGCTCCTTCGGTACGAGGAGGTACACCGGGCGTCTCCTAGATGGACCAGCATCATGCGTTGCTCATCTTTCGGCTGCGTGTGCCCAACGCCGTGGCGTTGGACGGCAACGACGCTATGATGAGCCGATAGCCCAGATCGAGGTCCTCGCATTTGAGCACATGTCCGTGCTTCTGCTCCCAGGTACCTGTCCTGAGGTCATCGGCGAGATGGGCCAGCGAAACTGATGACTCTCCGGTCGACAGACTCGATATGGCACTGCGGACTCCCGGATCGAGATAGGCAGATGGTCGCCGCCAGTACGCTCCCATGAAGCCGTCCGTGCAATCGTGCGGTATTCGAACGGGGATCACCTCGATCTCCCCAAGAATCTCCTTGAGCGCGGTGAGACTTGGAAACCGAAGTCGGTCCGACTCGACCAGATGCGGGAAGTATTCGTTGAGCCAGGAGTTCTGGCTCGATGGATCCCACGTGAACAACACGACCCTGCGACGTGACACTCGAAGCATCTCGCGCAGGCCGGCTCGCCAGTTGGACCAATGGTGAATAGTGAGCACCGCCAGCGAAGCGCCAAAAGCTCCGTCGGCAAACGGCAGCTCCTCAGCGCAGGCCCGAACTGCCGGTGCTGCGGATTTTGAGCGCTGTCGAATCATCGTGGTCGATGGCTCGACGGCGACAAGGGGGCGATCTGTTGGCTCGTAGGAACCCGTTCCGGCACCGACATTCACGATGCTCTCGGCATCCCCGAGAGCATCGTGAATGCCAGTAGCGAGACGAGGATCCGGTTGTCTTCGATCGGCGTAGCCCACCCCGATCTGATCATATTGTTGCTCCGCCGTTTTCTGCATGTGCCTTGTCCGTCCAACTCTCTATTAACATTATCGCAGCTTCGGTTGCGCGGACTTCAGGCAATTCCCGTCGGCGACTCCTTCTGATTCTCGCCACTTCTGCCGGGGGATCGG
>JAEXQJ010000131.1 GCA_023438785.1 Pseudomonadota bacterium | reverse complement strand
ACGGTGATGGACCCGACGGTGACGGTCGGAGGGGCAGAGGCCGCCGTGTTCCGGGGCCGCCGAGCGGCTCGCCAAACAAACCAGCCGCCCGCCGCAAGGCAGGCGACAACGACGATGCGCGCATGCGATCGCTTCATGGGGGACCTCGGGCCATCCGGCGACGCGGCGCCGCTGCGAAATGGTCCGGCGAATCTACCAGCCCGTGGTGAAAGTCTCCACGTCACCCTACGGGCGGGATCGGCGAAGCCCTTGCGTCGCGTGCGGAGTGGCGCAGACTTGATGCCGGTCAGGGGAAGCCGGGGATGGGGGGAGCCTTCCGCATGGAACGTCGAGGGTGGGCGTCGAGGGATCCGAGGTGGCGAAGAAATCCGTCGCGCTCGGCCCGTGGCATGTCGTGCCTGGCGCTGCTCGCCGTCTTCGGGTGCAAGGTGGGCCCCACGTTCACCAGGCCCGCGGTCCCCGTGGCCGACAACTGGCTGGAAAAGGACGATCCTCGGCTCGCCACGCAAGCCGCCGTGGAGGCCCGCTGGTGGAGGGCGTTCAATGACCCGACTCTCGACCGTTTGATCGAGCTGGCCTACGGACAGAACCTGCCGCTGCAGATCGCCGGACTCCGCATCTTCGAGGCCCGGGCCCGGCTGGCCATCGCCACGGGCAGGCAGTATCCGCAAGTGCAGGTCCTGTTCGGCAGCCTGAATGCGATCGGCCTGAGTCAGCGCGCGGCCAACGTGACGAGCTTCAGTCGTCACTTTCTGGACTATCAGGTGGGCTTCGACGTGTCCTGGGAGGCCGACCTGTGGGGCAAGTATGGACGGGGCGTACAGGCACAAGCCGCCAGCCTGCTTGCATCGGAGGCGGACTATCGCGCGGCCATCGTTTCGCTGACCGCCGAGGTCGCGCGAGCCTACGTCGTGCTCCGCACCTCCGAGAGGCTCATCGAATTGGCCCGTCAGAACGCCGACATTCAGGAGCAGGGATTGAACATCGCCGAATCGCGTTTTCGCAACGGCGCCACGTCGGAGCTGGACGTGACCCAGGCGAGGACGCAGTGGGAAGGAACGCGCGCCACCATCCCGCAGCTCCAGGCCGGGCTGCAGCAGGCGCGCAACGCCCTGTGCACACTGCTCGGTCAGCCGACCGGAACGCTCGACTCCCTGCTGGCCGGCCAGACTGGGATTCCGACGGCGCCGGCCACGGTCGCCGTGGGCCTGCCGGCCGAGATGCTGCGCCGCCGGCCCGACGTACACAGTGCGGAGCTGCAGGCCGCTGCCCAGTGCGCCCTCATCGGTGTGGCCAAGGCGGAGCTCTACCCGAGCTTCACGCTCGCCGGCGTCATCGGCCTGCAGGCCAGCACGGCCAGCTCATCGTCCAACCCCTTCTCGCCTGACGCTGCCTTCTACTCCGCGGGTCCGAGCATCCTCTATCCGCTCCTCAACTACGGACGCATCACCAACAACGTCCGCGTGGAGGACGCGCGCTTTCAGCAACTGCTCGTCAATTACCGCCAGACGGTGCTCGCGGCGGCACAGGAGGTGGAGGACGCCCTCATCGGTTTCCTCACCGCCGAGGACGCGGTTCTCTTGCAGCAGCGCTCGGTGGACGCGGCAGAGAAATCGGTGCAACTCGCCACCACGCAGTACCGGGAGGGGGCCACGGACTTTCAGCGTGTCCTGGATGCGCAACGTGCTCTCCTGCAACAACAGAACGCCCTGGCGCAGAGCCGCTCGTCCGTCGCCACTAGCTTGATCGCGGCGTACAAGGCGCTGGGCGGCGGCTGGGAGCCGCGCCAGGGCCAGCCCATCGTCCGGCCAGAGGTGCAGGAGGAGATGAGGCAACGGACCAACTGGGGCGACATGCTGTCCGAGCCGTCGGCCCCGGGACCGGTGACGAACCCACAACCAGGGAAGCCGTAGGGAGCCGGTGATGGCCAAGATCTCGAAGCGCGTACTCAAGTGGGCTCTCCTGGTGGTCGCCGTCGTGGTGGTCGCGTTCGTCGGCCTGCGGTACTGGAAGGCCAGGCAGGCCGCGTTGCCACCCGGGATCGCATCGGGGAACGGCCGTATCGAGGCGAAGCTGGTCGATGTGGCGGCCAAAGAACCGCTGCGGGTGAGGGAGGTCCTCGTGCAGGAAGGCGACCTCGTGAGACCGGGCCAGGTGCTGGCCAGGCTGGACACCGAGACGCTGGAATCGCAACTGGCCGAGGCCAACGCGAACGTCGCGGCCGCTCAAGAGCGCTTGGCCTTCGCGAACGCCTCGATCGTCAAGCAGCAGCGCGAGATAGAGCTCGCCGAGGTCGAGGTCAGGCGCTCGGCGAACCTGGTCAGGCAGGGCGCGGGATCGCAGCGCGATTTGGACGTGCGCCGGACGCAGCTCGCGACCACCCGGGCCTCCCTGGTGCAAGCGCAAGCCATGCTGAAGACCGCGAAGGAGGGTGTGCAGGCGGCGCAAGCCGGCGCGATGACCGTGCTGACGCGCATTCAAGACGCCACGCTCAGGGCTCCGGTGACCGGACGGGTGCTCTACCGGCTGGCCGAGCCGGGCGAGGTCCTCGGCCCCGGCGGCAAGGCGATCACTCTGGTGGACCTGGGGGACATCTACATGGAGATCTTCCTGCCGGCCAAACAGGCGGCCAGGCTGCAGATCGGCGCGGACGCGCGCATTGTCGTCGATTACGACCCCAGCCGCGCCGTCGCGGGTTACGTCAGCTTCGTGTCGCCCGAGGCGCAATTCACGCCCAAACAGGTCGAGACGCCCAGCGAGCGCGAAAAGCTCATGTTCAGGGTCAAGATTCAACTGCCCAGAGAGTTGGCCAACCGCTACATCGAACGCATCAAGACCGGTATTCGAGGCGTGGGCTACGTCAAGGTCGACTCCTCCGCCGTGTGGCCGGCCCGATTGCAGCACCTCGTGCCGGCCCAGCCGGACGCCGCCCAGGCCGATGCCGCCGAAGCCGATGCCGCCTACCCCGATGCGCCGGCGGGGCCTGACGCTGGCGATGCCGAGTAGCTCAGCGACCGGGAGCGATCAATGGCATCCGCTGCGCCTCCCACATCGCCCGCGGGATCGCCGGGGCAGCCGGTCGCATCCATCAGGGGCCTTACCCATCGCTACGGCAAGGTGCGGGCACTGGACGAGGTCTCGCTCCACATCCCCAGCGGCGTGATGGTCGGCATCGTGGGACCGGACGGCGTCGGAAAGTCGACCCTCATGGCCATCGTCGCGGGCAGCCGGAAGCTGCAGCAGGGCGAGGTGAGCGTCCTGGGCGGGAACATCGCCGACGTTCGACACCGCCGCCGCGTGGGCCCGCGAATCGCGTACATGCCACAGGGCTTGGGCAAGAACCTGTATCTCGAGCTGAGCGTTCGCGACAACGTCGACTTTCTGGCGCGGCTCTTCGGGCTGGCGGCCAGCGAGCGGCGCAGCCGCGTACAGGAGCTGCTCGACGCCACCGGGCTCGCGCCGTTTCCCGACCGCCCGGCGGGCAAGCTGTCGGGTGGAATGAAACAGAAGGTCGGTCTGTGTGGCGCCTTGGTCCACGATCCGGATCTGCTCATCCTGGATGAACCCACCACGGGCGTGGATCCCCTGTCGCGGCGACAGTTCTGGGCCCTCATCGCCGACATTCGCGCCAGCCGTCCCGGGATGAGCGTGGTCATCTCCACCGCGTACATGGATGAGGCCGAGAGGTGGGATTGGATAGTGGCCATGGATGCGGGCCGCATCTTGGCCACCGGAACGCCGGCCGAGCTCTTGCAGCGCACGGGCACGAGCAACCTCGATCAGTGCTTCATTGCCCTTCTCCCCGAGGAGAAGCGCATGGGGCACGCGGAGCTGCACATCCCGCCGCGGGCGCCCGGCAAGGCGGAGTTGGCCATTGAGGCGCACGGCCTGACCTGCCGCTTCGGCAGCTTCACGGCCGTGGATCACGTCTCGCTCTCCATCGAGCGCGGCGAGATCTTCGGCTTCCTCGGCTCGAACGGCTGCGGCAAGTCCACGACCATGAAGATGCTGACCGGACTGCTGCCGCCCACCGAGGGCACGGCCACGCTCTTTGGCAGCTCCGTGGAGGCCGGGAGCATGGAGGTGCGCAGGAACCTGGGCTACATGACCCAGTCCTTCTCGCTATACGGCGAGTTGACGGTGCGCCAGAACCTGGTCCTGCACGCGCGCCTCTATCACCTGCCGACGGACAAGGGCCGGGCGCGCATCGCGGAGTTGGTGGAGAGATTCGGCCTGGGCGCTCACCTGGATGCCCTGGCCGAGGACCTGCCCATGGGCTTGCGCCAGAGGCTCTCGTTGGCCGTGGCGGTCTTGCATGAGCCCAAGATCCTGATCCTGGACGAGCCGACCTCGGGCGTGGATCCCGTGGCACGCGACAGCTTCTGGGAGCTCCTGATCGCGCTGTCGCGCCAGCAAGGCGTGACCCTGTTCGTGACGACGCACTTCATGAACGAAGGTATGCGTTGCGACCGCATCTCGCTCATGAACGCGGGCCGGGTGCTGGCGTGCGATGCGCCCCAGAAGCTCATCGAGGCGCGCGGGGCTGCCACGTTGGAAGAAGCGTTCATCGGCTACATGGAGGACTCCATCGCGGCGTCAGCGCGCGGCCCGAGCAAGGGCAAGCCGTCGGGCGACGTTCCCCGGGCCGCCGCGGTCCCGCCCGCTCCCGAGGCGCAGTCTGCTTTCCGCCTGCACCTGGCGCGCACCCTCGCTTACGCGCGCAACGAGACCTTGCAGGTGCTCCGCGACCCCATCCGATTGGCTTTCGCCTTCGTGGGCTCGGCGTTGCTCATGCTCGTCTTCGGCTTCGGAATCACCACCGACGTGGAGCACATTCGCTACGCGTCCTTCGATCTGGACCGTTCGCCCGAGAGCCGAAGCTATCTCGAACAATTCGCCGCGGTGAAGCGGTACTTCACGCGCACACCTCCGGTCATCTCGGCCAGCCAGGGCCTGGCGCGCCTGCAATCCGACGACGTCTCGGTGGTCATAGAGATTCCGCCCCGCTTCGGCCTCGATCTCCGCCGGGGGTCGACGCCGGAGGTCCTCGCCCAGGTGGACGGCGCCATGACCTTCCGTGGCGACACCGTCGCCCAGTACGTGCAGGGGGTGAACGCGACCTTCCTGCGTGATCCCGCGACTGGGCTGAAGACGGCCGGCCCGCAGCCGTACACGGCGGACATCGAGGAGCGCTACGCCTACAACCCGACCTTCGAGAGTGTCTACTCGATGGTGCCCAGCGTTCCGGCCCTCTTGCTGCTGCTGATCCCGGCCATCCTCATGACCGTCAGCATCGTGCGCGAGAAGGAGCTGGGGTCGATGATCAACTTCTACGTCACGCCCACCGGGCGCCTGGAGTACCTGCTGGGCAAGCAGCTTCCCTACGTCGCCATCGGGATGATCAACTTCATCATCCTGACGGCCCTGGCGCTCGTCGTGTTCGAGGTGCCCATGAAGGGCAGCTTCTTGATGCTCCTGCTGTGCACCTTGCTCTATGTCACCGCGACCACCGGCATCGGAATGGTGACCTCGACCTTCACCAGCACGCAGGTCGCCGCGGTCTTCATCACGGCGATCCTGACCATCGTGCCCACCATCCAGTTCTCCGGCCTTCTGCAGCCGGTCTCGACGCTCAAGGGCTCGGCGGGCCTGGTGGGCTCCATCTGGCCGGCCTCGTACTACATGCACGCCAGCCTGGGCGCATACACGAAGGGGCTCTCCGCGCACAACATGCTTGGGGACGTCATCTTCCTGGCCGGCTGCATCCCCGTCCTGTTCGCGCTCAGTCTCCTGGGGCTGAGAAAGCAGGAAAGGTAGCCGTGCGCTCTCTGCTGAACATCCTGTGGCTCGGCTTGAAGGAGATCCGCAGCCTGATGAGCGATCTGGTCATGGTCGCCTTCGTCGTCTACGCCTTCACCCTGGCCATCTATGTGCAGGCCACCGGGACGTCGAGCGAGGTCAGCAACGCGTCCATCGCCTTCGTGGACGAGGACAGCTCCACCTTGTCCATGGAGCTCTTCAACGCCTTCTACCCGCCGCGTTTCAAGTTCCCGGAGAAGATCACGGCCTCGGACGTGGAAGCAGCCATGGACGAAGGGCGCTTCCTGTTCGTGGTGGCCATTCCGCCCCGTTTCGAGCGCGACCTGCTGGCAGGACGCAACCCGAACCTTCAGGTGAACATCGACGCCACCGCCATGCAACAGGCCGGCATCGGCGCCGGCTACATCAGGAACATCATCAGCGATCGCATCAATTCCTTCCTCAGGCGCTCGGACGTTCCGGTCCCGCAACCCATCGACCTGGTCATCCGCAAGCTGTTCAATCCGAACGGCATCTCGTCGTGGTTCAAGAGCGTGGTGGCCATCATCAACCAGATATCCTTGCTTACCGTCGTGCTGACGGGGGCGGCGGTGATTCGCGAGCGCGAACATGGGACGCTCGAGCACCTGCTGGTCATGCCGCTGACCGCGTTCGAGATCGCGATGGCCAAGGTGTGGGCCAACGGCCTCGTGATCCTGATCGCCACGGGGGCTTCGCTCTTCCTGATCGTGCAGATGGCCCTGAAGGTGCCGTTCGCTGGCTCGGTCTTGCTGTGGTTCCTCGGCGTGGTGCTCTACCTCTTCTTTGCCACGGCGTTGGGAATCTTCCTGGGAACCATTTCTCGGTCGATGGCCCAGTTTGCGCTCCTCATCATCCTGGTCATCATGGTGCTGATGCTGCTTTCGGGCGGCAGCACTCCCGTCGAGAGCCAGCCGGTATGGTTGCAGTATCTGACCTATCTGCTGCCGGCGCGGCACTTTGTCAGCTTCTCGCAAATCATTATCTACCGGGGCGGCGGGCTGCGCGCGGTGTGGGCGCAGTTCCTGATGGTGACCGGAATCGGGCTGGGCTTCTTCGTGTACAGCCTGAAGCTCTTCCGCAAATCGATCGCGGTCACCAAGTAGGCGGCGGACATCGATGGGATGGTCCGGCGCGCAGAATCCGCTCCCCACGCGATGGCTCCCGATGGCCGCGCGGTTCCTGGTGTGCTATCCCGGACCGTCACGGGCGAGGCGGAGGGGTTGCGGAATGTGGAAATCATGGCGTGGACCGACCTTCGCACACGCGGGTCTTCGGGCGCTGGTGGTCGCCGTTGCCGTTGCCCTTGGGGCCGGCCCGCCGAACGTGGCGCGAGCCGAGGAGAACGAGTCTTCGTCGACCCCACAGGACTACAACGCCCCTGATCCGGAGCGCGACTGGCAGCACTACGTGATACCGGTGGGGACGGTTACCCTGAGCAACGCCATCGTGTGGGGCCTGTCTCGGGCCCTGGACACCGACGGCTCGCACATCTCGCTGCACAGCATCGGGCGCAACTTCACGAGCGGTTGGCAGTTCGACGGCGATTCCTTCTCGACCAATTTCCTGTGGCACCCGTACCAGGGCTCGATCTACTTCGGCTCAGCCCGCGCGTTCGGCCTGAACTTCTGGGAGTCGCTGCCCTACGTGCTGCTGGGGAGTCTGGAGTGGGAGTATTTCGCCGAGACCGGCCGACCTTCAGGCAACGACGTCATCACCACGACCCTGAGTGGCATTGCGCTTGGCGAGATGCTCTTCCGACTCTCCAACGAAGTGCTGGACGATACGGCCCACGGGTTCGAGCGCGTGGTGCGTGAGACGGTCGCGGGCGTCCTCAGCCCGGCCAACGAGTTCTATCGCCTGACCTCCGGGCGCGCATGGCGCCAGGGACGGCCACCGCTGCGGCGTCTGCCCCTTGAGCTCGCGTTCCACCTGGGGCCGCAGTTCTATAACGAGAACACGGCCGGCCCCGACGTGCTGGCGACCAACGTGGGCGTGGAGGTGGATTTGCGCTACGGCAAGCTGAGCGAAGCGGGATCGACAGTGGGGCCCTTCGAGTTGTTCACGTTGCTGGCCATCGTTCGGCTCTTCAATGGCAACAACGGTGCGAGCGTCTTCAGCGAAGGAACGCTCTGGGGCTGGAAATGGGCGCTCGGCTGCCCCACTTGTACCAGCACCCTGCTCAGTTTCACCCAGAGCTACGAGTATCAGAATCTGCCGCTGTTCGACTATGGAGCCATGGCGCTGGGTGTGGCCAACCACTGGGCCGTCCCGCTCGGCGGGGGCAAGCAGCTCGTGGCCGGTGTGCGTGTCGAGGGCGTGCCCATCGGCGCGGTGAGCTCGCCACCCGGTGTGGTGGAACGCAACTACACGTTCGGAGGCGGCTGGCACACCGGCGCCGACCTGTACCTCGACCTCCAGCGCTGGGGCACCATCAGTCTGCTGAACGGGCAGACCTTCCTCACCGTCATGAGTGGAGCCGATGGTACGGACTTCTTCGGTTGGCTCCGACTCGGGTACACCCTGCCGGTGTTCCGCGGATTTGGGGTCGGCGCCTCAGCCTCGTTCTTCTTCCGCGATGCCAGCTACGCGGGATTGCCAAGCTGGGACAACACCTGCGAGATCTTCCAAGTTTATGCGGCGTATCTGCCCTGAGGCGCGCGTGGTGGTCAGGGAAAGGGCTCGCGAGACTCCAGCGGCAGACACTGGCCGATGAGCGCCCCCAGCAGAGGCGCGGCCACGATGGCCACCCACTCGGGAGTCGACAACGACCGGACGTGCTTGCCCCGGTAGTGCAGGCGCGGAATGAGGTAGCCCAAGGCGCTGCCCACGGCGGCTCCGACCAGTACATCGCTGGGAAAGTGTTGGCCCGCGCGCACGCGCAGATTGGCCGTCGCGCCGGCCAGCGCGAGATTGGTGGCCCACACCGCGGTCCTCATGGGTACGTTGTCGCTGCTCTGCGAGTAGAGCCAGGCCCCGCTTACCGCCGCCGCGAACGCGGTACTGGAATGCCCGGAGTAGAAAGATTGCCAGCCATCATTGCCCCGTCCGGCCGCGTAATCCTGCGCCGCGGGCGCGGCGCTATAGAGGTAGGGGCGGGGCCGTCCGACGATGTGCTTGACGCCCTCGAAGAGGGCCAGGTTCACGATCAGCGTCTCGGCGTAGATGGCCGAACGTCGGGCCATCGCCCCATCGAGGCCGCGAGCCCCGTCGAAGGCCAAGGGCGTGGCCAACGACAGGCCGAGCGCCACATCGCTGTAGGTCTGCGCCCGCGTCGAGAAGTTGCCCTTCACCTGGCCTTCGAAGGGCAGCAACTGGTGCTGCCACAGCCCGCCGTGACGCACGGGCAGGAACGACCACAAGAGAGACCCGGCCAGGGAAGCCGCACCCACGCCCGCGTCCCAGTAGCCGAGGCTCGGCTGCGTTAGGGGAGGCACGAAGTTGAGGGGGCGCTGCGTTGTCAGCGGCGGGGAATCGAAGCTGGAATGCGTTGCTGCCGAAGCGGGATCGAGGCTGGGCTGCGCAAAAACGGGGACGGCGGGTTCTGCCGGCGGCGGCTCGGCCCGCACGGGGCTGACCAGCAGCGCCAGAACCACCCCGCTGGTGACCGCGCTGGCCAAGGCGTGGCGCTGTCGGCGGTGATGGGGGGCGTGTAACTCCAGCAAACGAGTGCAGGTATGTGCCCTGAGGCAGAGGTGCTCAAGGGGAATTGCTCGACGGACCGCGGCGCTGGGCTGCGGATCCGCGGCGGGTGGACGCGTCGTCGAGTCGCGCTCCTCTCTCCCGCGGGCAGGCGTTGGCGCGGCCCGCAACGCCTGGCGAACCTCGTGCCCACGCAGGCGCTTCTCACGGCCCAGCCCGCTATTCCGAGCCGCGGATTTGTCCTGTGTTTCGCTCACGCTGCCCCGGCGGCTGTACCTCAGGCCTATCGATTTTCGTGACAACGCCGCGAGGGTTCCGACAAATAACCAGGAAAGGCTTTTTCCACCTTGCCTCGGAGGATTTGTACGCTTGGAAGCAGAGTCCGGTGTCGTGAGCCTTAGGCCGACCGACGCTCGATGCGGGCGCCGCCCCGGGTTTATGGCGCGTGAGCCGGTTTTTTGTGTGCGTAGCGACTGCAAAAATGGTTAGCGTCCCCCTTACAGAAGCAGCCGTTTCCACCTTGGGAAGGAGACGTTCGATGAAGGTCCAGTCCGTACTCGCAATGGCGATAGCATTCGGAATGATTTCGGGAGCGTGCAGCTCCTCAGACAGCCCATCCAGCCCCTCGACCAACGGAGGCTCCCAATCGGGCGGCAGCGGGGGATCGGGTGGCAAGACCGGGGGCTCCGGAGGCGGGGGAACCGCCGGCAAAGGCGGAACCTCTGGTTCCGGTGGTGGAACAGCAGGCAAGAGCGGTGGCTCTGGCGGCTCTGGCGGCTCTGGACCGTCCTGCGATGACGTGACGGCCTGCGGCGGCGACGTGGTCGGAACCTGGAACGTCGCCTCGTCCTGTCTCAATGTGTCCGGTGAGGTGGACATTACCCTCTTCGGTGTGGGCTGCGACACGGCGACGATCACGGGAAGCATGGAGGTGAGCGGCTCGTTCACCGTTGGGTCAGACAACAAGTTCACGGACGGCACGACCACCAAGGGTGAGCACCAGATTACGCTGGCCCCGAAGTGCTTGTCCGTCTCGGGTACGGTCACCACCTGTGATCGACTGGGCACGGCCATCCAGGGCCTTGGCTACGAAGCCGTGGACTGCCAGAACTCCAACGGGGGCTGCTTGTGCTCGGCCACCCTCAATCAGACCGGCAGCCTCGGCTTCCTTTCCGTCGACCCCTCGAAGAGCGGCAAGCTCACGAAGGCTGACAACACGCTCACCACGGATAGTGACCTGGAATACGCCTACTGCGTCTCGGGCGGCAAGCTGACCCTGAGCCCGAAGAGCACGAACCCGCCCATCAAGGGCACGGTCGTCTTCGACAAGGCCGGTGGCGGCACCGGCGGCTCGAGCGGCACCGGCGGTAAGGCCGGCTCGGGCGGTGCGGGTGCGAGCGGCGGTGCGGGCGCGAGCGGCGGTGCGGGTGCGAGCGGCGGTGCGGG
>JAEXQJ010000118.1 GCA_023438785.1 Pseudomonadota bacterium | reverse complement strand
GTGTAGCTGGTGCTGCCCAGGTGGTCGGGGTGGTAGTGGCTCATCGTCGGCGTCTGCATCCAGATCGCGTCCGTCTTGGACACGATGCGCGTCTCCCCGGCGAAGATGTGCTTGGTGGGAACCCGGTTGGGTTGCAGGACGTAGAACTGGTTCACGTAGAAGGTCTCGCCGGCCGACGCCACCTTGTGCGTGCGCTCGCCGTCGGGCGAGTACAGGAACTTCCCCAGCGTGCCGCCGTTGCGGTCGACCTGCTTGAGGCGGTTCTCGTCATCCCACACCTGCACCCGCGTGTCGCCGCCGAAGCTGTTCCCCTTGTTATTGCCGGATCCATCATAGGTGAACACCCGGTTGGTTCCGCTGGTGGAGCCGGCCGGCGTCTCGACAATCGTGCTCGCGGCGTGCGGTCGCGTCCCCGTGTATTGGTAGTCCAGCGTGTGCGAGAAGGCCGAGACCGTGTGGTCGAACCGCGACCCCTCCAGCGCCGCCATGCCGGCGGGCGGAGTCTGGTTGTCCCAAACCAGACGGCTTTCGAGCTGGGACTTCTTCTTCATGTTCCCAATCTCGTCGTACTGGAACGAACTGGCGTATTGATAGCCGAAGCCGGGCTGCGGCCGGTACATACCTGTGGCGCTCTTGAGCTGGTACAGGTTGTCGTATAGGTAGTCCATCTTCATGGGCCCGGTGGCCACGCTGGCGTACCCGTCGGAGACGTTGGACTGATTCTCCAGATGCGTGATGTTCCCCACCAGATCGTACGTGTAGCGGATGGCGTGAAACAGCCGGGTTGTCGTCGAGGCATCTAGACTCGTCAACCGCCGCGTCAGGGGGTCATAGCCGTACTTGTTCGCGATGCCGTTGCCGGACACCAGCACCGTGCGCTGCTCGAACTCGTCGTACCCGATGTGGCTCAGATAGGTGAAGTCGACCGGGTGCGACGTCTGCTCGGGGTTCGGCGTCTGGTGATGACCGGTGATCTGCTTCAGCAGACCGCCGCAATCGTAGCTGTACGTGATCTTCTCCCCGTAGCCCGCCATGATCGTCCAGTCGTTCTTGACCCAGTTCGGGAACGTCATGTCCAGCATGCGGCCGAACGAGTCGTAGTTGTACGACATGCTGAACACCTGCGGCGCCAGGTTCGTCTCCTTCGGGTGTATCAGCGTCGTCACGGTCGTGCTCACGTTCCCGAGCCGGTCATAGTAGCGGCTCTCGCTGCCGCCCTCCATGGTCACTGTCTTCACGCGAGCCGCGCGGTTACCGTTGCTATCCCCGGCCTCGGCCGTCGTGCCGTACGTGTACGTGACGGCGGCCATGGTCGGGTAGTTGATCTTCTTCAGCCGATCGTAGTCGTAGTCGTACGTGATCCTCTGATTCGCGGCCGCAAGTTTCCCGGTGATCTTCGCCCCCAGGTTGCACCGTACGCCCCCAGGTTGCCCGCCAGGTCGAACCGGAAGAGCACCCTCAGTCACGGACATGCCCGACTCCCAGCGTCGGCGATGCCAGGAGTCACGATTTCTTTCGATTATCATCGCACCGGCCAAGAATCACGACGAGGAAATCTGCGGAGATCCACCCGTCCACCGCCGTCATTTCCATCGCCCGAGAGCCGGTCACCGTTTCCGCGGGGCGCGGGGCCGCCGAACGCGCTCAGGCCGTCACATTCTGGCTACAAAGCATCCGATCTCGCTCTTCACCCCCGGTATTCAACTATACCTCAGGCATCACACCGCCGGGCCCACCGCGCGCCATTTCCACGACCAGAGAGCCGGCCACCCGTCCGCGGGCACACCGCCCCCCCTCAGGCCCTCACTTTCTGGCCACCGAACACCCGATCTGGCTGTTCGCCGTCTACGTTCAACTAGACCTCAGGCACCACAGGCCGGCCGGCACCACACGGCGAGCGGTCAATTGTCCGGTTCCTCCAAAAGCCTAAGTACGTCTTGCTTCGGATCGTTCCACCTCGCTCTGTTCTCCCGAACCTCATCGCACAGCCGACAAACGCCCTCGACTGCACTGGTCTTGCAGTCAGAAGCATGGAAATCCCCATTTGCCACTGCCAAAAGAAAGGTTCGCATCTCCTTTCGCCCAAGCGGGTTCGACTCGATGGTCACGGTCCTGGGGAAAGGCTTGCTGTTTCCGCGGTCGATGGTGATCTCCGCGGACCACGCTCCCGGGCCAGCCGGCTGCACGACCACATCTGCAAACCATGTCCGCCGGCGCCATCGATCTTCCTTCCTCCCGGCCACCTCGGCGCGCCGCTTCTCACCAGCAAAGTGGTCACAGGCTCTCATTCGCGCCACGGCCTGGACTGGCCCCCCAGCCCGCTCAAGCACAACCCTCGAGTCTTCGCAGCCTCGGTCAGACGACGCCACCTCCGGCACCACTCTGAAGGATGCCCCTTTGGCTGTCTGGAATCTCAAATAGCACCATGGCTCAAAGGCCGCCGTGCGTGCACTGTCAGGCAAGGGTCCTGCCTGTGTGCGATCTCCGCTGCGGCGCTCCTGATCTCCACCACCCTTTGCACAGCCGGCGAGAGCCAACAACACGCACTGCGACCAGGCCAAAGCAGCTTGCCGCCAACTAGGCGCTGTCATTCATGTGTCCCTTCGCCCAGAAGCGCGTCTGTCTCAATTTCCGCGCGGCTCTCCAGGAACATCCTCTCACCCGTCAAGCAGACCGGGCACCCCCAGCTTCCAACACCATGGCAGTCCACCAGGCGAACGCCGGCGAGAAACCTCAGCACCTGGCGCGCGAACTCCGCATTGCTGTTCCTCAAATCAACCCACACGACCGGAGACATGGAGTCAGAATAGAATTCCACGCGGCACTGGAGATCGCCCACCTGTGCGTGCCAGCCTCCCTTCCCACGCGCCGCCCGGGTGCGGCACTGGATCGCTCGATCCCCCAACTCAACGTCCCGTAGCCGCGAGCCAGTTCCGTGCCCTTCCCACAATGGAAACCACGAAGGGCACAACGACAGATGGAGGCTAGCAGCACCCTCCTGTCCCCTGGAGACGTACTCGACACAGTCCTCCGGTGGAGACACGACCTGCATCTGCCAACTTGTTGGCCAATCTGGAGCAAGGTCTTTTGCGCACTTCTCAACCTCAATCGGCTCAAGCGCAAGGGCCTCCCCAGCACTCAACGCGCCAGCCGCCGAGTCGCCAGTGCCTCCCCTTGGACTGCAGCAGCATGCGAACGCACTGAACACCAGGCAGTCAGCCAGCCTAGACAGTTTTCTTACCGTGTGCAGAAGACGGTGGCTCACCGTTCCACCTTTATCTAGCGTGGCTCTTCACGATTTTCCGAATCTCGGCGGGTACGGGTCGCGCATCGGCCGAACGTCCCTGGCTTGCAGGCGTCATGATGTTCGCCGGATCCATCTTCTTATCGCCCTTCATTGCCTCAGAGTGTTCGGCCGAGAGGCCAAGCGCGTGTCCCGCCTCATGCGCAGCGGCTTTCTCCGGAGCGTTGACGGGCAGAACCATGATCGCTTCGTGCTGCGCTTTCGACCGCCTCGCGGGACTGCCGGTTGGAGCCTCCCAGACTGAGCTGTTGCCGCCCGACTCCGTCTTCAGATTCGACGCTTCGTGCACCTCCAAGACGTTCAGCCCCTCGATACTCTCGTCCTTCAGCGCTTTCGCATCCATCATCTCCACCTTCGTGGTCACGCGGAACTTTCCGAACTGCCCACTCCAGGTCTTCTCGATGTCGGACTTCCACTCTGACACGAGCCTATCCACATTGGCTTTGCTGCTCCCCGGTCCCGAGGAGTTATCAATAACCACCATCGGAAACCTGATACTCACCTCTTGGCCCGACACACGTATATCCGCCCAGCGCCCATCGGGGTCTCGCAGAACGATCGGGTTATTCCAGGTCAGCGAGTACAAGCCGAGGTTACCAGGATGGTAGGCGCCTCCATTCGGCTTGCCCTGCATGTAGCTCGCCAGCACGGGATCCGCGCTCTGCCACGTAGCCATCCTCGGGTCGTAGTACCGCGCCCCGAAGTAGAACAGCCCCGTGTCCCAGTCCCATTCCTTGCTGCTAAACAGCCAATCGCGCCTCATCCCATCCGGCCGGGACTGATCGCATTCCTCCTGATCGCCGATGTCGCGCTCCCCGAAGGGGAAGTAGCGCTCGTGCTGAAGTAGCGTCTGGTCGCTGCCGCTCGTGTAGCTGGTGCTGCCCAGGTGGTCGGGGTGGTAGTGGCTCATCGTCGGCGTCTGCATCCAGATCGCGTCCGTCTTGGACACGATGCGCGTCTCCCCGGCGAAGATGTGCTTGGTGGGAACCCGGT
>JAEXQJ010000019.1 GCA_023438785.1 Pseudomonadota bacterium | reverse complement strand
TGTTGGTGCTCTGGCCGATGGCGCCGATGATGGCATCGGCCTGGATGACGAAGTCGCTGCCGTCGATGGGCACGGGGCGCCGCCGACCGGAGCGATCGGGCTCGCCCAGCTCCATGCGGATGCAGTGCAGTTCTAGTGCGTTGCCCTTGCGCACGATCTTGTTAGGCGCGGCCAGGAAGATGGCCTCCACGCCCTCGTGCAAAGCCTCGTCCACCTCGTAGTCGGCGGCCGGCATCTCGTCGCGCGTGCGGCGGTAGACCAGCTTGACCGACTTGGCCCCGCGGCGCAGGGCCGTGCGCGAGCAGTCGATGGCCGTGTTGCCGCCACCGATGACCACCACCGACTCGGCGGCCGCCATGGACGCGCCCTTGGTCACCGCCTCCAGATACTGGATTCCCAGCCACACGCCCTCCGCCGTCTCGCCCTCGATCTGCATGGGCGTGGCGCGCCACCAGCCGATGGCCAGGTACACGGGGTCGTAGGCGCGCTGCAGGTCCTCCAGGCGGATATGCGTGCCCAGCGCCTTGCCGGTGAGGACCTTCACGCCCAGGGCCTTGATGATGTCGATCTCGGCATCCAGAGTCTTCTTGGGCAGACGGTACTCGGGGATTCCATAGCGCATCATGCCGCCCGCCTCAGGCTGCCGCTCGAACACGGTCACCTCGTGGCCGTGGATAGCGCTGTAGTAGGCCGCGGCCAGGCCCGACGGTCCCGCCCCCACGATGGCGATCTTCTTGCCCGTGCCCGCCGCCACGCGCGGCATCCAGGGCCGCTCGCGCGCCATGTCCCAGTCGGAGACGAAACGCTTCACGTGGTTGATGGCTACCGCGGTGTCCACGAGGTTGCGCCGGCACTGCGCCTCGCACGGGTGCGGGCATACCCGGCCGCATACGCTGGGGAAGGGATTGCGATCCTTGATCACCCGCAGCGCCGCCTCGAAGTTGCCGTTCACCACCTGGCGCAGGTAGGTCTGGATGTCGATGTGCGCGGGGCAGGTGCGTACACACGGGGCCACGCAATCGGCGTTGTGCTGGGAGAGCAGCTGTTCGAGGCGAACCTTGCGGTAGGCCTGCAGCTTGGGGCTTGAGGTCACCACCTGCATGCCCGCCTTGACCGGCGTCTGGCATGCCTTCACGTCACGCCCTTCGTTGGCCAGCTCGACCACGCACAGACCGCAGCTCCCGATGGAACGTTCCAGGCGCAGGTCGTAGCAGAGATGGGGGATGTCGATCCCCTCCTGCAAGAGAGCCTGAAGCAGGGTCAGGTTGGCCGCGACGGTGATCTCGCGGCCGTTGACGGTGATCTTGACCTTCGGATCATCGGGGGACACAGGTCGCATTCTGCTCGTGGGCACGCGAGAGGAGAAGCGGTCTCGCGGCAGCCGGAATGTGGTCGCTGCATCACGGAAAGTCAACTGGCCGGGGGGCCGTGCCCCTGTGCCTCGTGCGGCGTACGTCGGCCCGCAAAAGAAAAGGGCGGCCCCGCGAGGAGACCGCCCCTTGCCAGCTAGCGGTACACCGAGACGAACACGTTGCCCCAGGCTGCCTTGGTGGCGGCGTCCAGAGCGGAGAATTGCTTGGCCGTCGGGCAGATCTTGTCGGCCCTGTCGGAAATGGGGCTGCAGTGGTAGTAGGTCCACGCGGCCACGGCCTGACCGTTGTCCGCCACGCCCACGCGAATATGCTCGGCGAAGAGATCGGCGATCTTGCCCACCTCCGCCTCGGTCCAGGTTCCGTCGATCTGCCAGGCGAAGTGCGGAGCAAAGGCGGTGTCGCTGACCTTCTTGCGCCACGCCATGAGAACGTCGCCGGTCGCGCCCACGGCGACCTGCGGCTCCACGTCGGTGATGGTCAGGTCCGGCGCCTTGTCATCGGTTTCCCGGTTCGCCGTCGTCCAGGCCCCCGAGAGCGGCTGCGAGGAGAACGTCGCCTGGTACAGCATGGCCGTGGGGCGCGACCAGCCCAGGTTCGCCGTGCCCGTGCTGCCCATGGCCAGCGACATCTCTCCGGCCCAGCTAACGTGGGCCACGCTCTCCGCCTCGCCGGTCCAGCCCAGCGCGGTTGAGTAACGACGGGCGTAGATGTCCAAGTTGCTCGAGGCGGTGCGCTGCTGCCACACCACCAGGCCCTGGCCGGCGGCGTTGATGGCCACCTCGGCCGTGTCCGCGGCGGCCACGTCGTAGGTCTCGACCAGCTCGTTCGCCTGCACCTGTTCCTTGCTGAAGCGCGCTGCCCACACGCTGGCGTTGTTCTTCGTGGTCTTGTCGCCAGTGCCCCACACCACGAGGCCGTTGCCGTTGCCGTCGATGGCCACGCGCGGAACGCAATCGTCGTTGCAGGTGTCGAGCAGCTTGGCTGGGCTCGTGGCGTCGAGGAACATGGTGTACAGGTCGTGCTTGGAGCGGCTGTACATGGCGGGATTCTCGTATTCCTCCCAAACCACGCGCGCCTGACCGGCGCGGTTCATGGCGATGTGCAGCTCCGGATAGTAGGCATAGGTTTGCACGCCCGCGGCCATCAGCTTGGGCGCGCTCCAGTTGATCCCGTCGGCCGATGTGGTGGCGTAGATGCCAAGAGGCGTGGGGTCGCCCTCCAAATGGCTCTGGCCCCACACCGCGGTGAACGTGCCGCGGCTGTCCACCGCCACCGTGGCTGAACGCGGATCGCCCTTGGTCTGCAGCGCGATGGGCGCGCTCCACTTGTCCGTGGCGGCCTTGTAGTTGGCCACGTACACACCGATTCCGTTTTCGACCCAGATCACCACCGCATCGCCTGAGAGCGGGGCCACGGCCACCTCGGGCACGCAGGTGTAGTCGGGCGACGCGTTCTGAACGTTGATGGGCGCGGACCAGTTGGGAGCCTGTGGCGCATCACTGGCGGCGTCGACGGGGGAGCCATCGAGCTCGGCCGCATCTGCCGCGGCATCGAGCGGCTGCGTATCGACACTGGCCGCATCGGGTACGGGGGCATCCACACCCGCGTCGGGCACCGGCGCATCCGCGCCCGCGTCGGGGGCCAGGGCATCGGGCTGCGGTTGGCCGGCCTCGGAGGCGCCACCGTCGGGCACGCGCGCGTCGGCGTCCGCGTCGGGCGTGGTGCTGGCCGGCGCGAGGACCAGCGTCACGGGGCCGTTCTCCTTGTCCTTCTGAACCGCAACGCCGTCCTGGGAGGCGGAGCTGGTCACGCTGCCCTGATTCAGACCCACGGCCGTGACCTTGACCGTCTCCGTGTTGCTGATGGAAAGCGGCAGGGCCACCTTCAGTACAGCACCCGTCGCCTTGGACCACGCCACCTGTTGCGTGGCCAGCGAGGCCGAGGGCGCCTGGACGGCGATTTGGACCTGATCGGGCGGCGTGGCCAGGTTCGGGTCCAACAGAACGTCGATCTTGAGCCAGGTCTCTTTCTCCGTCGAGCAGGAGACGGCGAGCAAGCCCGCCAACAGGAGGACGAAATGGCGAAGAGTCTTCATGGACATGGTGATCACTCCTGCGACTAAGGACAGACGTATCCGCTTGGGCAACTG
>JAEXQJ010000345.1 GCA_023438785.1 Pseudomonadota bacterium | reverse complement strand
GGACAGAGCCGACGGCAACGCGACCGGCCTGACGGCCACGCCCACCATCTTCATCAACGGCCGCAAGTACAGCGGGCGGCACGATCTGGCCAGCATCAGAGACTGGGTCGACGAGGAGCTGGGCAGGTAGCGTGGCCCGCGCACGCCCGGCCCCTGACGGCGGGGGTCGACTTGGGCGGCAGGAGTGGGTATGACACGCGGGTGGCTGATCGAATCCTGGCTGAGACACCCTATCTTCGCTTGATCGACCGCGACGGTTGGGCCTTCGTGGAGAGGCCGAACGCGAGCGGCGTGGTGACCATCGTGGCCATCACGCCGGAGCGGAGGCTGGTCTTCGTGGAACAGTTCCGCAAGCCCCTGGCGCGCAATGTTATCGAGTGGCCAGCGGGGCTGGTGGGCGACGAGCCCGGGCAAGGCCACGAGGATGCGGTGGCGGCCGCCGGACGCGAGCTCGAAGAGGAGACCGGCTATCGCGCCGGCAGGCTGGAGCTCGTCTCCACGAGCGTGACCTCGGCCGGTATGTCCAACGAGTTGGTGTGGTTCGTCCTTGCCTCCGACCTGAAGCGGGTCGGCCCCGGGGGTGGAGTGCCCGGCGAGAACATCACCGTCCACGAGATCCCCTTCGCCCAAGCGCGCGCCTGGCTCAAGCAACGCGAGAGCGAGGGCATCCTGGTCGCCGCCAAGCTCTTCACCGGTCTCTACTTCGCCCACGAGGCCTGGGGCACCCTCGGGTAGCCATTCCGGCGCGCCCGCCATCCGGCGCACGCGGGCCCCGAAAAAAACGAAACCCGCTTCGCGCCCCAGGGCCAGCAAAGCGGGTTTGCGGTGCGGAGGTGGGGCCGCGCGGGCTCACCTCCGCAGGGCAGAGGGAGCGCGCGGGTCCCCGCGCCCGCGGCCTACTGGTACAGGAAGATGATCTCGATGCGGTTGTTGCGCTTGCGATCCCTGCCGCCCGCGATGGGGTCAGCCCCGCCCTGGCCGCTGGCCATCATGCGCCGGGCCTCCACACCGTGGGTCAGGAGCGCCGTGTACACCGACTGCGCCCGGGCCAGTGAGAGCGCCAGGTTCGCGTTGCCGCGCGCATCCGTATAGCCGACGACCTGCACCGGGTACTGCGGGTATTTCTTCACCACCTCAGCGATGGGCCCCAGCATGGCCTGCTTCGTGGGATGGATGACCGTCTGCTTGCGCACGAAGAGCATATCCGACGGCACCGACAGGATCAGGCGCTGCAGCGAGCCGCGCACATCACGCCGCGCCTCGATGCCCGGGATGGTGCTGGCGTCTTTCCAGAGCGACTCGATCCGCGCCCGATTCTCCTCGGTTTGCGCCTTCTTGGTGTACTCGGGCTTGGCCAGCTCCATGGCCTCGGTGGCCTTCTTCTTGGCGATATCCGCGCTCATCTGCGCCGCCTGGAAGCTGCCCTGCTGCATCTCCTGCTGGGCGCGCGCCAGGGTGTCGGCGGCCGAGGTGTACTCGGCCTTGGCGTAGGTCGCAGCCTGCACCGTGTCCGCGCTCTTGAGGGCCAGCTCGGCGTCGCTGATCTTCTCGGCGGTGGCCGCCTTGACCTTCTCTTGCTCGGCCTGCTCGGCCAGGGCCTTCTTCTCGGCCTCCATCTGCGCCTCGAGCGCCTTGCGCTCGGCCGCGGCCTCAGCGCTCTGCGCCGTCTGCTCGTGCAGCTTCCGGAGCAGGCCAATCTTCTCGTTCATATCGTCCAGATCCTTCTGGACCTTCTCCTGCT
Organism: Pseudomonadota bacterium; assembly: GCA_023438785.1. Taxonomy (GTDB): domain Bacteria; phylum Myxococcota_A; class Polyangia; order Fen-1088; family Fen-1088; genus Fen-1137. The sequence goes on along the minus strand of JAEXQJ010000345.1, from coordinate 15,288 downwards.
CCTCTTGGACGTCCTCCGCGTCGTCCTGGGCCTGGCGGATGCGGGCGCTGGCCTTCTCCTGCTCGGCCTGGGCCATGGCGTTCTTCAGCTTGATCTGGCCCATTAGAGCCGAGTTGGCGGACTCGGCCAGGTCCTTGTCCTGCCACTGCTCGCGCGAGCGCTTGAGGAAGTCGTCCGCGCTCTTGACCAGGGCAGGCGCCTTCTTGGCGGCCGGACCGGCGGCCGGATCCGCACGCAGACGCTCCAGGACCTCCAGCTCACGCGGCTTGGGCGGCGTGGCGCAGCCCATGGCCAGCAGGCCGAAGAACACGGAAACCGCCGCGAGCGGTGCCAGGAAACGGGTCAGCTTCATGTTCACACTCTCCAGGGATGCGCTCATCACGACTTGCCCTCCAGGCGCGCCTTCTCGATCTTGGCCTTCTCCAGCGCCTTCTTCGTGCGCTCCAGGCTCGCGCGCTTGCGCTGCACATCGGCCTCCAAGTCGTTGGCTTGGCCGGTCAGCTTGGCGGCGTTGATCTTCTCGCGAATCATCTCGCCCTGGGCCTTGCAGCGATCGAGGACCACGCGGACGTCATCGTATTTCTCCTGCGAACGCAGCGACCAGGCTTGGTCCAGCCACATGCGCATGGCCGTCAGCTCCTCGCGGACCGCCTTGGTCTCGTCCAGACGCTCCAAATCGCTGGCCGTCTGGCGGTTGTCCTCGATCATGCGCTGCAGGTCATCGGCTTCACCGGCATAGACCGCCGGGGCCATGGCCAGGACCGCCAGCAAGGGGGTGCAACTAACGTATTTTCTCATTTGTTCCTCACGAGTTGCGCTACGAGTCCGTATGTTCGGAGTTGGGGGCTCGCCCCGTCAACTGCAAACGACGACCATGCAGGTGCCGCTTGACGACCGACCCACCGCTGCGGCATACCTCTCACCCTCCTCGCGAGGGGAGACCTGGTGGGTGTAGCTCAATGGTAGAGCATCGGACTGTGGCTCCGAGGGTTGCGGGTTCGATACCCGTCACTCACCCCAGTGATGGTTTGGCGCCGCCGCCGGTGTAGCCGGCGGTTCCCGCCGCCAGCGGCTGTCTTCGGCGCTGGCCGGGGGATCCCTTCCGAAGACCGGAGCAGCTTCCGCCCGCATGTTCGGTATCAATGTGAATGACGGCGAGGCCGCGCGGGCCCGCGCCGGCCAGCCCACGTTGCCCCTGGCCGCGCTGGGCAACGGGCAGGGCTGCGAGGCCGGGCGGCCGGTTCGCCTCCTCGATCGCTTGGGCCAGGTCGTGGCCTGCGGCATCGTGGACACGGAGAACGACTGCGTGTACCTGCTGGCCCGCGAGGAAGTGCACGCCTTCGATGCCGCCTTCTTTCGCGAGCGAGTGCGCCGGGCCGCGCGGCTGCGTCGCCTGCTCGGCCTCGTCGACGGGGAGTCCGCCTTTCGGCTGCTGCATGGCGAGGGCGAGGGTTTGCCGGGCTTCTCGGTGGACGTTTTCGGCCCCTACGCGGTCCTTTGTGCCCCGTCGCGCGGCCTGCTCGCCCACGCGCGCCTGCTGGGCGAAGCGGTGCGCTACGAGGTGGACGGGGTGCGTGGCGTGGTCCTCAAGGTGCGCGGCAAGGATCCACGCGACCGCACCAACAAGGACGAGGTGCTGGGCGAACGACCGCCGGAGAAGCTGGTGGTGCACGAGTTGGGCGTGCCCTACGAGGTCCACCTGCTCGGCTCGCTCAACGTGGGCTTGTTTCTCGACATGCGCGAGCAACGCCGCGAGCTCAGCCGCTTGGCCGCGGGACGCCAGGTGCTCAACACCTTCGCCTACACGGGCGCCCTGTCGGTGACCGCGGCGCGCGCTGGCGCGGCCTCGGTGACCAGCGTGGATCTCGCCTCGGGCGTGCTCGCCTGGGCGCGGGCCAACTTCCAGCTCGCCGGGCTGAACGCGGAGGACGCGCGCTTTCGTTTCGAGGTGGCCGACGTGCGCCGGTTCATGGAACGCGAGGTCGAACGAGGCGCCCACTACGACCTCATCATCATGGATCCCCCGACGGTGGCGGTGCGGGCGTCGCAGTGGTCGCTCAAGCGCGACTATGGACCGCTGGTCGCCCTCGCCACCAAATTGCTGCCCGAGGAGGGTGGCCTGCTCTGGGTGTCGGCCAACACGCGCAGCGGCCCCTCGATCATGCGTGTGGTCGACGAGGGCTTGCGCCTGGCGGGCCGGGCGGGGGCCGTACTGGATATGGCGGGCCTGCCCCCCGACTTTCCCACGCCCGCCGCTTGGCCCGAGGCGCGCTACCTGGAGGTGTGCCGCGTCTACGTCCCGGGAACATAGCGCCGGTCTCTCCGCTATACTCGAATTCCCATGCGCAGAGTCGCCCCGGCTCTCCTGCTCCTCGCCGCCTGTGGCAGTTCGGACACGACATCGCTGACCGATGCCGGCGACGACGCGCACGTGGGCGACGGCGCTGCCCTGGATGCGCCCAGCCCGCTGGCCGTGGATTTCACCGTGGCGGGCTGCCCAAACCTGGATCCCGCGGTGCCCCGCTGCACCGGCAGGGCGCCGCTGACCCTGGAATTCGTGGCGGTCACCACGCCCGGCGTGACCCGGTATATCTGGCGACTCAACGACGGCCCCGACCCGACCAACGCCGCCACCGTGACCCACACCTATGAGACGCCGGGCACGTACGCGGTCAGCCTGACGGGCGTGGAGGCCACGGGGAACTGGACCACGCAACAGCGTTTGGGATTCGTCGTCATTGAGCCCAGCCGCACGGGCGAATCCTGCGACAAGGACCAGCAATGCGCCGCGGAGATGTGCATGTGCTCGTCGAGCCGACCGTGCACCGCGGGCCCCAGCGCCGGTCTGTGCACGGCCGAGTGCACGACCGCCCCCTGCGCCGAGGGGGAGGTGTGTGCCGACCTGGGCGTGGCCGTGCCCACGGCGGGCCGAGCGGAGCCGTGGCAGATGCAACTGTGCCTGCGCGCCTGCACGACCGACCAGGACTGCCCGGCCCCCCTGCTCTGCCGCTCCCTGCCCGGTCCCCAGGGCGGGCCGTGGATCAAGGGTTGTTTCTCACGTGTGCCCAGCGACATCGGCAGCCCGTGTCGGGACGCGCGCGGTGTGCGGCGCAACGAGCTGTGCGCGACCGGCCTGTGCGCCGACCTGGGGGCGCTGGGCCTCTGCTCGTCGGATTGCACGACCAAGGCTTGCCCCAGCGACAGCGATTGCGCGGCTTTCGGCGACGGGCGGCGCCTCTGCATCGTGCCCTGCTCGCTTTCCTTTAGCTGCAGCGCCGATCCGCTGCTGGCTTGCACCGCACCGGCCACGTCCCTCCTGGGCTATCAGCTCCCGAACAACTCGTCGCCGAACGGCATCACCCACTGCGCGCCCAAGCCCTGCTCCGCCGACGAGGACTGCGCGCCCGCGGGAGCCTGTCAGCTCGCAGGGGGCATGGGCAGCTGTACTCTGCGCAACTGATCGACGACGACCGCTTCGCGCGACTTGACGATTTGCCCTGGTGACGACGATCATCGCCGCCGTGGCTGCGACGGCTGATCTCATCAACAGTCTTTCCCTCGACGACTACGCGACGCAGGCCTTCAGTCTGGATCCCAACAGCCCGACGGGATTCGGGGCGGGCGGAATCTACGCGGGGCCGCTGAGCAAGGCGCCGCAGGCCAAGCCCTGGCACGCCCAGTACGCCTGTCCGGGGAACGCCCGCGTGCACGCGCGCGCCCGACTGGTCACAATAGGCCCGGGCAAGGTCTTCGCGCGCTTCGCGGATTCGCGCACGCGCGGCGACTGGCGACGGGCCGCGGGCGGCATCTGGTGGGTCAGCGACAGCATGGCCGACTTTATCGTGAACAAAACCGTGGAGCGCGGCGGGCGCACCGGCAACGCGGCTCCCTTCGCCCGCCAGTACGCCCAGGTCGACACCAGTTGGAGCGACATGGGGGTGGTCGTCGTGTGCCGCACCATTCGGCCTATCAAGGTGCTGGTCGGCGTGGGCCGTCCGGTGGCTGGCGTCCCCGCGGTCACCACCAGCATGTCCGACGAATTGCAGGTCATCATCCTGACCACCATCGCTTCGCCCAAGGAGCCCTCGCGCCGGACCTTCGTCGGCGACCAGCTCATGCAGAAGCTGTGGTTCGGGAGCAGCGGCGACTTCACGGACTGGTGGCTGCGGGCCGCCATCGTGAACCGCCGCCGCGTGGCCCAACGGGTGGCCCTGAAGGGCGAATAGCCGCGCCTCACGGCAGCAGTTCGAGGACCAGGCGGGCCACCAGCGCGGCACCTATACGACCGCTGAGCGCGTAGGCCACCGCGCCCGCGCCGGCCACCACCAAGGCCGAGGGCGACAAGGGGCGCGCGCCGGCCGCCAGGGCCAGGAGCAACGAAACCGCGAAGGCGGTCACCCCGCCGGCCGCTCCACGCTCGCGCCACCTCTCGGCGAGCGATCGCTGCACGATGCCGCGGAAGATCAGCTCCTCGGCCAAGGCCGTGACGAGCAACGCGACCGCGCCCGCGTCACCCAGGCGCCACAGCGGGCGCGGGCTCGCCAACGCGCCGGCCGCACCCACGACCACGGCCAGGGCCAGGGCAGGCAGCCAGCCACGATGAGCCCGGGCCGCGGAACAGCGCCCAAGGTACAGCGCCGCGGCGAGAGCCAGGATGCCGGCCCACACCGCTGCCGCGAGGGCCTCCTCACGACTCGCCACGGGCAACACCAGCCTCCCACTGTGCTGGCCCAGGTAGAGCAGGATGGCCAGCGAAGCGCCGTCCCCTGCCAGCGGCAGCCCGCGCACCTGGGCCTCGGAATCGTAGACCGAGGCCACGTGCTCCAGGCCCGTGACCCAATGGAGGATCACGCACGTGGCGTAGAGGATGAGCGCCCGCACGCGCACCTGTCCGTCCCCCAGGAGAGCGGCGTTGAAAAGGGCCGCCGTGAACATGAACAACCAGATTGTCCCCGCGCCCAGCGCCGGTCGGTGCTCGTCGGACAGATCGGCCCCGCGGCAACCCATGCCGATGGCCAGGCCCGCCACGGTCACCGCGCCCGCCACCACCAACAGCCCCAACTCCAGTGCCTCGGCGGACGCAACCAGCGGCGAGAGGAGAAACGCACTGGCGTAGACCACGCCCGCCGTGCCCGCCACCACGAGGGCCCAGAACAGGGCCTTCCAGGCCATGAGACGCCCGAGCGGTGCGGGCGACATGCGCAGGATCCAAAAGGCGTGGCGCTCGGCCGTCATGTGCCCCAAGGGGCCATAGGTCGCCATGTACGCGGCCAGCGAGAAGGCCATCACCGCCGCGTGGCGCGGGCTGGACGTGATCCATTCCCAGCCCGCGCTGCCGAAGATCTGAATGCCGACGAAGATAGCCGGGGCCACGGCCAGGGTCATGAGGCGGGAACGATCACGCGTGAGAAGCCGGACCTCCTTGCCGAAGGGCGTGAGCGGCCCGGCTCGCCGCGTGGGTACGCCGGCCTCGACCCAGGGCAGGCCCGCGTGCTCCCAGCCGTCGCGCGCCGCCCAGCGAACAACGAGCAGCACCAAGCCCAGCGTGAGCAAAACCAGCGCCGCCAGGCCGGCCAGGGCCACCGCCGCCGCGAGCCCCCCTGACCGAGCCAGCGCGTTCAGGGGTGCGGCCAGCGCATTCAGAGGCCAGGTTCGCAACACATCCCACGTGCCCAGCGCGCGTGCGGTCGCCGCGGGGGCGCGAATGACCTGGGTCCCCAGGACCCAGACCGCGGCCATGGCCACCGCCGCGAGCAGCCCGAGCACGGCCCACAGGGTGCGCCGCCGGGCCGGGCGCACGCAGCGCACGAGCCCGACCTGGATCCCTTGGGCCATGGCGGCCACCGCGATCTGGGCCAGCACAGAGGTCGCCACGCCAACCACAAGCCCCGCCACGCCCAGATGCCAGGCCAGGCTGGCGGCCAGCAGGAGCGGCAGAAGGAAGCAGGCGGAGAAGAGGTCAGTCGCCGTGCTGGCCAGGCTGCGCGCCAGCACCAGGGTGTCCAGGCTCAGCGGCCGGGTGAGAAGGAACTCGTTCTCACCCGAGCCCGCCACCACCGCCTCGCTGGAGGCGGCCTTGCCCAGACAACTGGCCAACGCCATGGCCGCGCACACCAGGTTCAGCAGCGCGGCCTGCGCGCCCGCCGCCCGCACCGTGGAGAAGGCGCTGGCGAAGAGGCCCACGTAGGCCACCGGCGCGGCCAGCATCATCACCCACGCCACACGCAATGACGGCCGCCGGGGCGCGCGCCAGCCATTCCACAGGGAGCGCAGTCGAGCCGCCACGAGCAAGCGGGACAGCCCGAGCACGTGCCCTGCACTCTCGGCGTGCAATCTCATTGCTCGTTGGTCAGCGAGAGGAAGACCTCCTCCAGGCCGCAGTCCGCCGCCAGCCCGGCGCGCGCCCGCAGCTCCCCCGGGGTCCCGCAGGCGCGCAGGCGCCCCTGCTTGATGATGGCCACCCGGCCGCAGATGCGGTCGGCCACGTCGAGCAGGTGGGTCGAAAGCAGGACCGTCTTGCCCGCGGCGGACAAGGCGCCCATCAGCTCGCGCATCTGGCGCGCCCCCTGTGGATCCAGGCCATTGGTGGGCTCGTCGAGCACCAGGACCTGCGGGTCATGAATGAGGGCCGCCGCCAAAGCCAGGCGCTTGCGCATGCCGAGCGAGTAGCTGACCGCAAAGGCGCCCTGCTCCTCGGCTAAGCCGAAGCGCTCCAGCGCCTGGGCCGCACGCCGGCGGGCCTCGGCGGGCGCGAAGCCGTGCAGCCCCGCCACGAACTCCAGCAGCTCGCGTCCGGTCAGGTACGGATAGAGGAACGGCTCCTCGGGTAGATAGCCCACCTCGCGCTTGAGCGCCGTGCTGTCGCGCTGGCAGTCGCGGCCCAAGATGCAGGCCCGCCCGGCGCTGGGGCGCAGCAGGCCCATGAGGATGCGAATCGTGGTCGTCTTGCCGGAACCGTTCGGACCGAGAAAGCCCGTCACCTGGCCCGCCTCGGCGCGCAGGGTGAGGTCCTCCAGCGCCACCTTGTGGCCGAACCGCTTGCCCAGCGCGACGGTTTCAATCACGGCGCCGCGGCCCTCTCGTGGTCTTCGACAGCCGCCTCGGCCAGCGCGGCCTGCCGGGCCCGCATGAAGACGCGAACCTGCTCCACGTCGAGGGGATCGAGGGGCGACGCGGCCACCTCACCCGCCCACAGGCCGAGCCGCGCGATCTCGGCCTGGGCCGCGGCTTGGGCGCCACACAGGGCCTCCACCACTTCGATGGGCCGCGCGCTGCCGAAGGCGCTCACCACCACGCCGAAGAGGGCCACCCGGTCGTCGCCCTCCCAGCCCAATTCGTGGGCCACACGACGCGACCAGGAGGCATCCGGCAGCGCCACGCGGGTTACCGAGCGGCGCACGTCGAGCCGCTCGGACGGGGCGGACCGACGGCTGTCCTCGCGCTCGCGCCGGGCCGACCACAGGGGCTGCCCGTCGGCAAAGCGCGCCGTCGCCTGCTCGGCGGAGACGCCCGCGGGCAAACGAACCGCGTACTGCGCCTCGGCCAAGATGCGGCCCAGCGACGGATCGCTGTCGTCCAAAGCGACCGCCGCCAGGAAATCCACACCCTTGAGGGTGACGGCGTTGAGCCGCCGCAACAGCTCGGCGACGGGCAGGTCCTCGACCAGCTTCACGTCGAGCAACTCGCCCAGCGACGGCACACCCAAGCCCAAGGCCGGCCCGAAGCTGAGCCCGGGCTTGGGATGGAAGCCGTGCGAGTAATGGATCTCGAGCTGGGCGCGACGAAACACGCGCGGCAGGTGGCGAACCAAATCCAGGTGGGCCAGCCAGGTGGCGCGGTCGCGCTTGGTGTAGCGCAGCCGGTAGCGTTTCGCTTCGCCCTGCACGAAGCTGGTCACCGGCCGCGGTGCCCCGCCGCGTGCGCGCTGCCCTTCGCCCAGGCGCTGGGGAGCCGCCGTCGCGGGGCTCGGGCTCCACGCGTTCATGCGGCGCAGGTAGAAGAGGCGCTCGCGCTTCATGCGATCCAAATCGCAGTCCGCGCCGCAGTGGTAGCAAACCAGCTTGCGGTCGGCGGCCGCCTGAGCCTCGGCCACGCTCGCCGGATGCAGCAGCCGTCCCGCCGGTTTTCCGCAAGGTGGCGACGCCTGGCCTGCCAGAGCCTTGGCGTACTCGCGGCGCAGAAACTCGGTCTGCACGCCCACGTCGACGTGATCCCAAGGCAGGCGGGCCGCCTCGGACAAGGCCCCCAGGTAGCGCTCGGGATCGAAGCCCGTGGCGGCGGCTTCTTCGGAAATGGCCTGCTCCCACAGCTCGGGCCGCATGACCTCGTCCCAGCCATCGAAGCGACAGCCCAGCCGAAAAGCACGTTCGAGCAGCCCCGCACACGCCCGATCGCCGCGCGCGAAAATGGCCTCCAGGTGCGATTGCGTGTTGTCGTGCATGCGCAGGGTGACACGCGCCGCCCGCGCCCGCTCGGTCAGCAAGGCCTGCTTGCGCTCGGTCTCCGCCCGGCTGTCCATGGCGGCCCACTGGAAAGGCGTGTGCGGCTTGGGCACGAAGGTGGAAACGGCAGCGGTCACCTTGCCGGCCCGACAATAGCGTCGCGCGATCTCCTGCACGCGCACGGTGGTCTCCACGATGCCTGCCAGGTCCTCGTCGGTTTCCGTGGGCAGACCGATCATGAAGTACAGCTTCATGCGCTGGTGTCCGCGCGAAAACACGCGATGCGCCGACTCCAGGATGTCAGCCTCGGTGACGTTCTTGCTGATCACGTCGCGCAGGCGCTGCGTGCCGGCCTCGGGCGAGAACGTCAGCCCCGAGATGCCCATCGAGGCCATGTCACCAAGCAACTCGTCGGACAGACCGTAGGCGCGCAGCGAGGAGACCGACAGGGTCACCTTCTGCTCGCGCAGCTTGCCCATGACCGCCTTCACCAAGGGCGTCACGCACGAGTAATCCGCCGGCGACAGCGAGGCCAGCGACGTTTCGTCATAGCCGCCCTTGCGAATGCCCTCGCACAAGGCGTCCACAATGGCCGCCGGATCCCGCTCGCGCACGGGTCGGTAGACCACGCCGGCCTGGCAGAACCGGCACCCCTCGGTGCAGCCACGCGCGATCTCCACCGCCATGCGATCGAACACCGCCTCGGCGTAGGGCAAGGGTGAGGCGTCAGGAAACGGAAAGCGATTGATGTCGCTGACCCACACCCGCCGCGTCGGCCGTGGCACACGCCCATCCACCGGCTCGCCCACCACGACGAGACCGCCCGCACCGTCCGGCGCGGTCGCGTAGAGCTGCGGCACATACAGCGGATACTTGGCGGCCAGGCGAATCAGCCGCTCTCGCCGCGCCACCCCTGCCCTTCGCAGGTCCGCGGCTTCCAGGCACAAGGCCGGCAGCAGCGCCTCTGCCTCGCCGATGAAGAAGGCATCGATGAACGGCGCCAGGGGCTCGGGATGGCTGGCCACCGGCCCGCCTGCCAGGATAAGAGGCGCGTCGTCCCCGCGCTCCGTCGCATGCAGGTCCAGTCCCGCCAGATCCAGGATGTTGAGCACACCCGTGAAGTTCAGCTCGTACTGCAGGGAGAAGCCCACCACGTCGAAGGCCTGCAGCCGACTTGCGCTTTCCAGGGTGAGCAGTGGCAGCCCACGGCCGCGCAACTCGGCCTCCATATCACCCCAGGGGGCGAACACCCGCTCGCAGGCGACGCCCTCCGTGCGGTTGAGCAACGAGTAGAGGATCTTCGTCCCCATGTGCGACATGCCGATCTCGTAGGCATCGGGAAAGGCCAGGCACACGCGGCTGCGAATACCGGCCAGCTCCTTACGGGACTCGTGGTACTCACCGCCCACGTAGCGCGAGGGTTTCTGCACGCGTGCCAAGAAGGATGCGTAGGGGTGACGCGAGGGGGACGACATGGGCCCGCAAGTGTACCCGATGGTTCGCCCAATCCCGCCGGCCAACCCGCCCACATGACCACAACCGCCACGGTCAACGATGGTCGGCTCTCCTCGCCAGGCGCTGGGCACAGCCCAACTGTCCTGCCGCCGTCACCGAGGGCGAGCTAGAGCACCGAACGGTTTGAGACCCGGCGAAAACGGGCAGATGCGAGCAGCCCGAGGCGCGAGGAGGGAGGACACTCGAGGTATTTGACCGACGAGCGCCGAAGGGACGCAGAGCCGCGTTTTCGCGACCGATTCAAACCGTTCGGCGCTCTAGCTGCCCTGCAGAATGACGGGGAAGCTCGTGCCGTACTCTTCGACGTTGTTGGGGAAGGCCCAGCGTCGAACAGCGCGCTTGATGCAGTCTTCCACCGAGGACAACTCGACGGGCGCACGCACCTGGACGTTCCTCACGACGCCCGACGCGCCGATGGAGACGGTGACGTCCACCCGGCCGCTGCGCACCTCTCCGCCCAGTTTGAGCGCCCGCTCGTAGCACAGCTTGAGCGAGGTCTGATTGCTCTTGTTCCGAACCACCGCGCTGATCTGAGCCTGCGACACCTCATGCACCGTGCGCGCGGGCACGACCGGTGCCCGCGGCACCAGGGGCGCGGTTTCCGTGCTCTCGAACCGCCTCTGGGCGGCCTGCAACTCGGGCGACTTGGCGCCCGGCTGGTTCCGAGCCAATCGGGAGGGCTCCAGAGACGAAGCCGGTGGCTTGCTCGGGGCTGCGTGAGAGGGCGCCCGGCGGGGGCCCACCTGTGCCACGGAGTCCTTGCTTGCCGGAGTGTCCTTGCCTCCCACGGTGGCCCGGAACATCCGTTCCGCTTCCTCACGCGCGCGCGCCTCGTCGGCGGCCGAAGTGGTCCGCGCGCTCCTCGTGTCCTTCTTCGTCCAGGTGCTCGGCTTTCCGCCGTCGCGCGTCCACGTCAACACGACGATCACCAACACCAACACCACGATGATCCCCCCGGCCACGATGTACTTGAGCCCCTGATAGCGGTGGACCAAGCCCGGCAAGCCGGTCAACCGGCTCAACCCGCTCTCGGCACCCGTGGACCGCGCTGGTATGGTCGCCACCGAGCTGAACAAGGAAACCGGAGCGGGAGCAGCGGCCGCTGCTCCCGCCAACGCCACGCTGGGCGTGGGCGTGGCCACCGGCACGAGCGGCGCGACCGCGGCGCCGGACTCCTTGGCCTCGGACACCGCGGATGGCGACTTCCGCGTGGGCGGAGGGGTCCTGACATCCTCGGCGGCCTCGTCGTCGAGGAAGGCCAAGGGGTCGGAGTCGGGGGAAGAGGGCGAGAAAGAAGGCTCGCCCGCGGCAGAAGCGGACGCGCTCATCACGCCTGAGCCCCGCTCCGGCTTGGCGAGGACAGGACTCTTCGGGGTCTCGGGTGCCGCGTCGAACGCTCCTGCCGGGCCAGCTTTGGTGGGTGACTCCGGGACGACCGGCACCGACTTCGCCGACGGACGGGACAGAGGCGGCGGACCATGGTGGGCGGCCCCGCTCGGCGGGGGCAGCGTCGGTTTGGGCCTGGCCACGACAGGCTCTGCAGCAGCGTGAGCAAGTGCGCTCTCGGGCGCCGGTGTCTCCGCCTTCACCTTGGGCGCGGGAGTTGGTGTCTCCGCCTTCACCTTGGGCGCGGGAGTTGGCGTCTCCGCCTTCGCCTTGGGCGCGGGAGTTGGTGTCTCCGCCGCCGCCTTGGGCACGGGACTTGGCTTCGAAACCGAGCTCTCGGGCCGCAAGCCGCTGGCATGGGCTGACTTACCGGCCCCCGCGCCCGGAAGCGGCAAGGCCGGCGCTTTCGATGGCACCGCCGGTCGGCCCGTGACGGGCAGCGGCGGCCTGGCCGCGGCGTGGGGGGGAGGCAGGGACGGTCTGGAGGCGCCCGCAGGGATGGCTCGCGATGAAGACGGCCGAGGCAAGGGCGGAGGCGGCGGAGGCGGTACCGTGGGTGATGCCGAGCCCTTGGCCCGCTGTGCGTTGAGCTCGCTGGCGATCTCCGGCACGTCACCGGACGGCTTCCAGGCGGAAAAGCCGTCCTTCCAGACGTAGGTCCCCTGCTGTCGACCGCTCGCCAGCAGCGTGCGCGCCGCATCCGCCGCGGACATGGGCCCTTGGCGCGAGCCATCGATGGAAACGAACCAGTGGACGGACAGCGCGCGGGGAGCCGCGGCCGGGCCAGCCGACTCGCCGTCGCCTCGCACCGTGATCACTTCATTGCAAGTCTTGCAGCGGATTCTCAGGATCCGCTGTCTGACCTTCTCATCCGCAATGGAGTAGCGGGTGTGGCAGCGCTCGCAGACAAACTTCATCTTGGCTCCCGGCAGCCCTTTGGCCCCTCAGGGTACCACAGCGAGCTTGGATGACGAGGCGACCCAATCCACCGACGTCGCGCCCGGCTTGCGTGCGAGGCTGTCGTGCCGGAGAGATTGCGCGTGGGCCCGAACTGCACCATCCAAAGGCCCCGTCACGATCTCGCGTTTCGGTGCCTGGCCGAGCGCTTCGGTTCGGTCTGCGAGGTCCGAGACGCGCGCGCTTGCGGACCACCCTCGCCCTCTGGCCCGGCCACGGTCGCGTCCACCGGATCCGCGGGCTCCGGAGTCAGGCCCGTGGGTGGCATGTCCTGAACCGCCGCCACGGCCGGGTGGACGCCATGGGCGCGCAACGCCCTGGCCAGGGCAGCCCCCGGACCATCATCGAGCAGGCGATCGAAATCCAAGACGTCGTCGTCGTCGCCCTCGACGAAGGCGCGGGCGCGCTCCATGCCGTGCTCGGAAATGTAAGCGTCGGCTTCCTCCGAGTACAAATCACGTAGATAGCGCCGCATCTGATGATGACTGCGCATGAGCGCCCCGGCGCTCTGTAGGAATTCTTGGAGGTCCGCCGCGAGATCGCCGGCCGACTGGTAGCGGTCCTCGGGCCGCTTCTCGAGGGTGCGCAGCACGATTTGCTCCAACTCGGGAGGATACTCCCGCTCCACGTAGGTGGGCGGAGGGGGGACTTCCTCGACGATGCGACGAATCGCCTTCTCACGCGGGCCACGCCATAGACGACGGCCCAGCGTGATCTCGTAGAGGATGGTGCCCAGACAGAAGATGTCTGAGCGCCCATCGATGGCCAGCCCCAGCGCCTGCTCGGGAGACATGTACGAGGCCTTGCCGGGCCGCAGTCCAGCCTCGTCCTTCACGGCACTACCCTGACGGGCGATACCGAAATCGATGAGCTTAATGTGCCCCGAGTTGGCGATGAGGATGTTGGTCGGCGAGACATCGCGGTGGACGATCTGGAAGCGCTGGCCATCAGGCCCGACACCCTCGTCCATGTAAGCCAGCGCCGAGGCCACCTCGGACACGATGTGCGTTCCCACGTCCAGGGGCAGGTTGTGCGAGACCTCGAGGGCCCGCCGGGCGAGCTGAGTCAGCGTGACGCCCGGGATGTACTCCATCACGATGTAGTGCAGCCCTTCCTCGAAGGCCACGTCGTGAACGTCGACGATGTTGGGATGGCTCAAGGCGGCCGCGATACGCGCCTCGCCCAGAAACATGGCCACCACCGCCGGATGCTCAGCCAGGCGCGGCTGCAGGATCTTGAGGACGAGCTCCTTATGGAAGCCGCCATCTGCCTCGTGATGGGCCAGAAAGATCTCGGCCATCCCGCCGGTGGCGAGATGCTTGGCCAGAAGGTAGCGACCCAGGCGGGTTCCAGTGAGGTCTTTCGGACTCGACATGCGCGGCGGGCCGGTTTTGGCCAAGGTAGCACCGGCCCGCCCCGAAATCGACGCTCTTAGCTCGCGTCAGCCACGCCACCGTCAGGTGCGCTCTCGTCCACGAAGGTCAGCGAGACCTTGGCGCGTCCGTTGCGATAGAGCGAAAGCGCCACGGTGCTGCTCTTGGTCAAACTGACCTTGACCTCCTCATCCATGCTCACCCAGGTGGGAATGCTGGACTTGGTCACGCTGTCGCAGGCCGCGGCGAAGGCCTCGGCGCGAAACGTGACAGGACCGACGGGCAGCCCCGCGAACGACTCGCTTAGGGAGCCCCCTGGCGTCGCGGCGACATTGCGCACCACGGAGCGCGAGGCCCCGATTCCTGACACGCGGATGCAGGCGATGCCCTCGGGGATCTCCGAGATGGAGAGAAGGACCTGTTCCATCTCGGCCCCTTGGTCGGCGGCCGGGGCGTCATCGCAACCGGCTGTGCCCAGGGCGGCGGCGAGCACGAGCAACGCGAACGAAAGACCATCTCGAATCGGGTTCATGGCGGATCTCCTTGGAAAGAGGTTTTGGAACGACGGGCCCTTCTCGGTTCCGCTCGACGCAAGTTGCGCAATTCATCTCGCCTCGCGGAGCACCGGAACTCGCGTTGACTCGCGCCCCCCCGGCGGACTAGCTTCCGGCCCATGAAGATCGTCGATGAACCGCTGGCCGCCCGCGACCCCAAGGTTTACGAATTGGTTCGCGCCGAGGAGCGTCGCCAGGCAGACAAGATTCGCCTGATCCCCTCCGAGAACTACGTGTCCCGGGCCGTCCTGGAGGCGTCCGGCTCGGTGTTCACGAACAAGTACAGCGAGGGCTATGCCGGCAAGCGGTACTACGAGGGCCAGCAGAACGTGGATCCGCTGGAGACCCTGGCCACCGAGCGGGCCTGCGCGCTCTTCGGCGCCGATCACGCCAACGTGCAGCCCTATTCCGGGTCGCCAGCCAACATGGCGATCTACTTCGCCTTCCTGAAGCCAGGTGACAAGGTGATGGGCTTGGCGCTGCCGATGGGCGGTCACCTGACCCACGGCTGGAACGTCTCCATCACGGGCAAGTACTTCCAGTCGGTGCAGTACGGGGTCCGCAAGGACACGGGCCGCATCGATCTGGACGAGGTGCGTGACCTGGCCCGTCGCGAGAAGCCCCAGTTGTTGTGGGCCGGCGGCACGGCCTACTCCCGCATCTGGGACTTCGCGGCCATGGCCGAGATCGCCCGCGAAGTGGGCGCGCGCTTCGCCGTCGACATGGCCCACATCGCCGGCCTCATCGCGGGTGGCGCTCATCCCAACCCGGTCCCCTACGCGGACGTGGTCACCACCACCACGCACAAGACGCTGCGCGGCCCGCGCGGCGGCATGATCCTGACCAAGGCGGCCCACGCGGCGGCGGTGGACAAGGCCGTGTTCCCGGGACTGCAGGGCGGCCCGCACGACCAGACCACCGCAGGAATTGCGGTGGCCCTCAACGAGGCAGCCCAGCCGGCATTCAAGGACTACGCACAGAACGTGGTCAAGAACGCTGCCGTCATGGCGGCCGAGCTTATGGCCCGCGGCTATCACGTGGTGTCGGGCGGGACGGACAATC
>JAEXQJ010000296.1 GCA_023438785.1 Pseudomonadota bacterium | reverse complement strand
GTCTCCCGCGTTCGAGCCGGCGCCCGCGCCTCCGGCCGCACGTGCCGGCGCGCCCGCCAGCGCCCAGGCGTCCGCCGCGTCGTCATCTGGGCTGGCCGACAGACTGGCCGCCGCCGAGGCCAGGTTGGCTCAGGTCGAGCAGGCTCAGGCCAAGACCACGGCGACCCTGGAGATAAGCAAGCGGCTCAAGATCAGTGGCTACATCCAGGGGCGGTTCGAGTGGCGCCAGGATGCGGCCGATGGTGCCGGCCTGGACAAGACGGGCGCCCTGGCCGCCCAGCCATCGGATCGCTTCTACGTGAGACACGGCTATCTGAGGACCGTGTTTCAAGGTCAGAACATGGAGTACATGCTCCAGGTCGATTCCACGGGTGACGGGGTGGCGTTCAAGGATGCGGAGGCCACCTTCGTGGACACCTGGACGCCCTTCCGCTTTCGGCTGACGGTCGGCCAATTCAAACTGCCCTTCGGCCACGAAATGCCGCAGTCTGATGCGGATCGCGAATTGCCCGAGCACCCGCTCATCATTGGCAGCCGGGGCTACTTCGACGGAGATCGGGACCGCGGGGCGCGCCTGCAGGCCCAATACGGCTGGCTCCGGCTGGTGGTGGCCGTGGTGAACGGCAACGGGGTCAAGGACAAGGTGTATGCGACGGCCGACCCGACGACCTTCAAGGATGTGGTCGGCCGCTTGGGTGTGGATTTCAGCAGCATCAAGGGCGGAGTCTCCGGCTACTACGGCCGCGGCACGCTGGACACCACCCTCGTTCCGGCGACGGCCACGGCGCCCGCGTCGATCCGCTACGCGGCCGCGGATCGCCTGCGCTTGGGCGCGGATGTGGAGAGCTACCTCGACGTTCCCGACCTGGGCGCCTTGGTGCTCAAGGGCGAAGTCATATGGGGCAAGGACACGGCCAGGGCCTTCGAGACCAGCGCCGCGGATCCGTGCAAGACCGGCTCGAAACTCGGCTGGCTGGTCTCGGCGGTGCAGAAGTTCGGCACCCATGTTGGCGTGGCGGCTCGACTCGATCAGCTCGACCCCAGCCTCTCGGGCGCCATCGCGGATGCGTGCAGCGATGCCACCCTGCGCAGCAAGAGCCATGCGGATCGAATCACCACGTTGGGCGGTGCCCTGCTGGTCTATGTGTCGCCCAATCTGCAACTGACGGTGGCCTATGAGCATCCCTGGGAGCAGGGCCCGGCCGTCGACAACGACGTGCTGACGACGCAATTGCAGGCCAGGTTCTAAAGCCCCGCTGCTCACACGCGCGAGCGTCAGAAGATGTAGAGGGTCGAGAACTGGATCCGCCGGTTGGAGGCGGGGACACCGTCTAGATAAAGCTGACGAGCCCACGCGAACTCCAGCCCAAAGCGCACGGCGGAGTTGATTTCCACGAAGACCAGGCCGTCTGCCCAGTCCGTCTTCCGGAAAATCCTCGCCGCGGAGGCCGCGTTGGCCGAGGTGACGAGATGGGAAATGTCGGGAGAACTGATGTGCGAGTAGTTGCTCGTCAGCCAGACCCGAATGGGCAACGGCAGGTAGTACTGCACACCGACGATGAACGACTGCCAGGTGATGGTGTGGAGAACACCGTCGGGGGTGTAGGACAGCAGGCCGTTGTCCACGTTCTGCGGGTAGGTCCCTATGGCCAGGGAAGGGAAGGAGACCCCGCCCGTGAACGAAGAGTAAAGATCGGAGATGGCCCGCCCTCGCACGTACGAGGCGGTCAGGGTGAGAGCGGTCCTCCCCCTGTCCACGTCGGTCGGGATGAGCGGCAGCAGAGCATCGACGGACACGCCCCAGCCGGTGGCGGAGTTGGTACGCCTCGGGTTGGCAGAGAACGCGGGGACGCGAAGCTGGCGGACGGTGCCCGACACACCCACCGAGAGGGGGTCAAGGGAAGTTCCCGACGAGCCCGAGGTGCGCAGCCCTTTCCAGTCATTCAGGATGAAGCGCAGCCCGCCCTGACCGTCGGGCACCGCCGAGTTGCGTTGGGCCGGGCGGGCCACCGCCGCGGCTATCTCCAGACCCATGGGCGTCCAGCGGAACAGGCGAGAAAGCCTGAACTGGGGCGTGCGCCCGAACAATTCACCTGGCACGCCCTGGATTACGACCGTGTTCGGAAAGAACAGGCCCTGCCAACCGAAGAGGGACCAGGTTTGCCCGGCCAGGACGTCAACCCACGGCGTCGCCAACCTCAACACGTAGTGCCGCATGCGAAACGTGGGGTTGGTGAAGAAGGTCGACTCGGTCACGATGGGCGAGCCCGCGGGCGTGGGCGAGCTCTGCGGCTGGTTGCCCGAAAAGTCCATCTCGAGGATGCCCGAGCACTTGATCCTCGGGCTCTCGGGGCCCTTCACCCTCAGGCCGAGGCGTGAGTTGCGGGCACTGAGCATGGTGCGACCGTTGTCACCAGCCAGTGTCCCGCTGGGAGCGATGGGCGGATTTCCCGTCGTGTCACCCAGGCTCTGTGTGCTGTCGAAAATGACGTCGAGCTCGACGATGCCGTAGAGGGTCGCGCTGAACAGGGAGGTCACCGTGGCGGGGGCTGGAACCTGGGAAGCGGTTGGCGCGGACGTGGGCGCCGGGGTCGCCGCCGCTCCGGTCGAGCTTTGCGCGCGCGCCCCCCGGGAAAGAGAGAAGGCACCCAGCATCGCGATCACCCACGCACGAGCGCCCCGCCAGGACATCATGAGCACGTCCGTCCTCCCCACCTTCGAACCGCCACAGTGCCATTGGTCCCAGCCGATCCGCGCCGGGCGCGTTCATGACCGGGAACCGCTCAAGGCTAACGGAAATCGCGCAGATGTCGACGGCCTAGCCCCTTGGGGGCGCCGTCCTTGGCCTGTTGGCACTCCACACACAGTTCTACGAAGGGGAGCAAGTCCAAGCGCTTGCCGATGGGATCACCACAGTCCACACAGTTGCCAAAATCATCCGGATCCTCGTCCAGACGCTTGAGCGCCGCGATGATGCGCTTCAGGTCCCCCGAGCGCGCCCGGTTGCGCTTGGACGCGATGACCTGATTCATCTCGATGAGGGCCTGCTCGTCCTCATCGCCGCCCACCTCGGTGGGATCCTTGCGCGAGGGCTCGATGGGAACATCTCCCCCGCGCAGGATTTCCTCGCGCAACTCGAGAAGCCGCTCGCGATAGCGCTGGAGCTCGGACGGAGTGGGGCTCATGGCTTCTTTTTAGTCGGCCGAGGCCGCGCCTTCCAGGCCGGCGCCGCCTTCCCATAGCGAGGCCGCGCCCCGTCGCCCGCGCGTTTGGCGGGGTGTTTCGCATCGCCATTGCCGACGCGGTGGACGCGAGGGCCGCTGAAGCGGGGCCCGGCCGCTTCCGGCGGGCTGGGCCTGTGCCGGGCAGGCGCGAAGCCCGCTCCGTCGCTGATCGGCGTCTTGCGGCGCAAGGGCATGTCCCCGGGTGTCCGACGGATGGGCACGTCGGCCCGGTCTGCGAAGAAAGGCTTGCGGCCAGCCGCGGCTGGCGCGGTGGATGGCTTGCGATGAACCGGCCGCGCGGCGGCGGCCGGCTCCTTGTCTCGTTCGCCCGCGGCGGGTGCGCTCTTTTCGCGATGTGCGGGCCCGAAGCCGCGCCCCTGGCCGCCTTCCGAGCGAATCTCCCAGGGGCGCTCTTCCCCGGCTGCCTTCTGGCGCGCGTGTGGCCGAGTCGCCGACGGGGATACGCGTTCAATCTGCACGTGCGGGGCGCGCGGATCGGGCTGCGCGGCGGCCAGGGCGAAGTCCTCGGCCGCGCGCCCCGCGATCTCGAACTCGCTGTGGCGCGCGCCGATGCGGATGGCCCCCACCTCGCGCCGGGTGATGCCGCCGCGTCGGCACAGCAAGGGCAAAAGCCACCCGGGCTCGGCCTTGGACTGGGCACCCAGGTTGATCCGGAACAACACGGCGTCGCGCGCGAAGTCGGCGTGACTGAGCCGCGGCCCGCTCTGCGGAAAGCGATCGGGCACACCGGTCGGCGCCACGATGCGCACGGGCTTCATACGCTCGCCCTGCGGCAGGCGGGCCACCTCACGCGCCAGCAGGGCCGCCAGCAACCGCTGCGCATCGAGGTTCCCGGCCAGCCGATCCGCCATGGCCTGGGCGGCCTCCGAGAGCGAGGCCTCGGGCCCGGCCGCCTCGACCAATTCCGCCTCCAGGCGCGCCTGAGCATCCCGCTCGATGACCTCCGCCGAGGGCGCCTCGGTCCACGTGAATCGAACCCGCGCCCCCGCCATCAGCCGTTCGGCCTTGCGCCGCTCGGCCAGGTTGGCGATGACCACACTGCGCCCCTTGCGGCCCGCGCGTCCGGTGCGGCCGCTGCGATGGGTGAGGGACTCCGTGTTGAGAGGCAGGTCGGCATGGACCACCAGGTCCACCTCGGGCAGATCCAGACCACGCGCGGCCACGTTGGTCGCCACCAGGATTTGCGCGTCGCCGCTGCGCAGAGCCTCGAGGGCGCGTGTGCGTTCGTTCTGCGCCCGGTCGCCCGACAGGACCACGGCGGTGAAACCGCGGCGCACCAACTCGCGGTGCAATTCGGCCACGCCCTCGCGCGTGGTGCCAAAGACGATGGCCTTGCCGCCCGCGTTGTGGCGCAAGACGTTCACAACCGCCGGCAGGTGATCCCCGATGGCGGTCAGGTGGGCCACGTACTCGATGTCCTCGTGGCCCTCGCTGGCCGGAGGCCGCACGTCCACGCGGAAGGCATCCTTCTGGTAGCGGCCGGCCAGCGACAGAATGGGTGGGGGCAGGGTGGCCGAAAACATCATGGTACGCGTGCGGCCGTTCGCGGCGCCCAGCAGCGTCTCCAAGTCCTCCCGGAAGCCCATGTCCAGCATCTCGTCCGCCTCGTCCAACACCACGCTGCGCACGGCCCCCAACTGCAGGCTGCCGCGCTCCAGGAGATCCACGAGACGTCCGGGCGTGCCCACCACCAGGTCGGCCCCGGCGTGCAGCGTCTTCAGATCGCGCCGCACGTCGCTGCCGCCCGTGAAGACGGCCAGATGCAGGCGGGTGCCGGCGAAGAGCCAGGCCAGCTCGGTCCGCACCTGATTGGCCAACTCGCGGGTGGGGACAATCACCAAACCCACCGGCGGCCTGCCGCTGCGGGCTCGCGGCTGGCCCTCGACCTGGGCCACGGCAGCCGGCGCGGGGCTCAGGGCGCCATCGGGCAGCAGATCAGCGGCCAGCGCCGCTCCGAATGCCAGGGTCTTGCCTGAGCCGGTCTGGGCCGAAACCAGGAGATCTCGGCCACGGCAGGCGGGCTCCAAGACGGCCGTCTGTACCGGCGTGGCCTCTTCGTAACCGCGTTTGGCAATGGCCTGCGCCAAAGCCGGATGGAGATCCAGCTCAGAAAACTTACTACTCATGCGGCGGGCGTTGTAGCACCCGCCGGGTCAGAAACGCAGCGTAATCGCGATCGGCGCTTCGAAACGGGCTACTTGCCCTTCTGGTGCTTGGCCCAGCCCACCGTCTCGGGCGCCTTGCCCTCAAGCTGGATGGCCTGCGCCTCGGGCGGCAGAACGGCGTTGCCCTCCGCGTAGACCTTCCCGTCCACGCCTTCGATCTTCTTGTGGATGAGCAGACCGTTCGACGCGGCGAAACCGGTCATGGAGTTGACCGAGAAGGTGCCGGTCACGATGTACTGTTGCCCGGGCTTGGCCTCCAGCGGCTTGGGCTTGCCGGTCTCCCAGTCCTTGACCGGGTAGTCAGCCACCAAAAGCGCGCGCTCTTTCTTGGTATTCGGGCTATCCGCGACGAAGAAGTGCGGCTGGTCGCAGGGCCGGCAGCCGCCACGCTCGACGTTGACCGCCGCCATCGCGTCCGCGCCCTTCTTCATGGCCTTCTTCTTCTCGGCCTTTTTCTTCTCGAAGAGGGCGTCGTTACACTTGCGCAACTCTTCCGGACATTCATAGATCTCGACCAGGTAGGCTTTGACCCGGACGTCCTTATCCATGTACTTGTCTTTGTTCTTGCGCAGACCAAAGACAGACAGCTCGCCGGTCGGATACTGGGCCGGCGCATCCGACACCTTGAAATTAGGCGAAGGCGGAAGGCTGACCTGCACGGGCGGGAGGGCCTGCCCCTGAGCCAGAACCGAGGCCGACACCAGGGAAGTCAGGCCGAACACCGAATACCTGAAGAATCGGATCATGAGTTTCCCCTCTTCGAAGGTCAGCAGCCGCCAAAACGGCTCGCAATGCAGGGTCCTGAATAACATGTGTGTTTGCACGCGACAAGAGCCCAGGCGCATGGCCATCGCTCTCGCGGGCGCGCTTGTCGTGCTCGTGTCAGCCGGGGGGCCCGGATGCTCCAAGCGGAGCGCTGCCCATAAACACGCCGCCGCGCCGCGGGATCCCGGTGGCCAGCCCAGCGAGCGGCTGCGCGCGGCCGTGGCCCGCACCTTGAATCCTGTTCCCGAGGCGCCAGGCGCTGATTCCAGCACCGGAGGCACGCTGCGCGTCCACCTGGAGGCCGAGCCGCCGCACCTGGATCCCCTGTCGGACAGCCACCTGATCATCCAGCGCGTGGTCATGGGCTTGGTGTACGAAACCCTGCTCGAGTGCAACAGCTCCGGCTACGCGCCCGGGTTGGCCCAGAGTTGGGAGGTTTCGCCCGAGGGCGATCGGGTGATGCTTAGGTTGCGCGAGGGCGCGCGCTGGCATGACGGCCGTCCCGTGTCACCCATGGACGTGCAGGCCACCTTCGAGAGCGTGCTGCGCTCGACCAGCCGGGTCCCCGTACTGCGCGCCATGGTCGAAGACATGGAGACGGTCGAAATCCTCCCCGAACGCGGCGTGCGCATCAAGCTGCGCCGCCCCTCGGACCTCACGCTGCGCGCCCTTTGTGAAATCCCCATCCTTCCCGCCGAGCCGTTACGCGCCGGCGGCAGCGCCATCACCCAACTGGGGCGCCAGCCCGTGGGGAGCGGTCCCTTCCGCGTCGCCGCATGGGAGCGCGGCAAACGCATCAAGCTGGTCCGCGCGCGTCCCCCGGAGAAGTCCCGTCCACCGTTCCTGGATGAGATCGTCTTCGAGATCGACAACGACATCTCGCGCGCTCTGCTGCGCACCCGACGAGGGGAAATCGATGTCCTGCCGCGGCTGCTCGAGGCCCACTACCCCGAGCAGGTTACCCCGGCCACCCTACGAGACAGCTTGGACCTCTACTGGTTCAAGCCCGACCGCTATTCGTTCATCGTGCCCAACCAGAAGCGGGGGCCCCTGGCCGATTCGCGCATGCGCCAGGCCCTGTCCTTGCTGTGGGATAGGGCGCGATTCGCTCAGGAATTCCATCACGGGACGGTGCGTCCCATCGGCGCCCCGACCTTCGGCGAGGTGCCGGCCGACCGTTTCGACCGCGCCTTGGCGGCACGCCTGCTGGAGGAGGCCGGGTTCCGCGACACCGACGGAGATGGCGTGCGCGACGTGGGCGGCGCGCCCATCCGGCTCAGTTTCCTGGTCCCCTCGGGCTCGCGCACTCTGGCCGCGGAGGTGAAGTCCTATGCCCTCGATCTGCATCGCGCCGGTGTCCTTCTCGACACCACCACCTTGGATGCGGGCGCGCTCACGTCACGGCTGCAGAGGGGCGAGTTCGACTTGGCGACGCTGACCTGGGAGGGCGCCCCGGACGAGGACGCGCGTGTGCTCTTTGGCAGCGAGGGTCCGCTGGTCCTGTCCGGCTACCAACCGGAGGCCTGGCAGGAGCTTCTGGACCGGCTGCGCGTGGCTCCGGGGCTGCGGGGCCGGGCTCCCGTGCTGCAGAGGATCGCGGAGCGTCTGGCCAATGAACGGCCTCTGCTCTTTCTGTACCGCCACGACGTGCCCGCCCTAGTGGCCAAGCGCGTGCATGGACTGGCCGGGACCGGCGATCGACTGGACCTGCGCGCGGTCTGGGTCACTCCGTGACAGCGCTGCTCGCGCTGGCGTTGCTTGCCGCCGAGTGCCCGGTCCGCGCGCCCCAGCCCGCCTCCCAGGGCCAGCCGTGCGTGGTGCGGGTCCCCGCGAAGGCCGCCATGGACCTGAACCGCGAGGGCAAGCAGCTCTATCGCGAGGAGCGCTTCCCCGAGGCGCGGGCCAGGTACGCCGCCGCCTTGGCCGCCGATCCCGAGTTCCTCAGTCCTGCCCTCAACCTGGCCTGCGCCTACGCCCGCGAAGGAAACTACACACGCGCCGCGCACGAGACGATCGAGCTCGTCCGCCGCGCCCACGTGCCGTGGGCCCGCGAGGTGCGCGAAGCGGCCGATCTGGGCATCCTGCAGTTCCAGCCTGAGGGCAAGCTGGTCAGCGCCGCCCTGAGCGAGACCGGGCGCCGGTGGGGGAGCGAATTGCGCGGCAGTCTTCCGTTCGTGGCGCGTCTGCGGCCGCCCGTGCGCCTGGCGAGCCAGGGCGTCTCGGTGCTCAACCTGGGACAGGAGATCTTTGCCTGGCACCCCCGCACGGGGCGTTATTTCCAGGTCACCGCCGACGACGGGCGCGTCCTGGCCTTCGCGCAGTCGACCAGCGGCGACAAGATCGCCTACCTGCGGGCCGGCCGCTTGATCCGGCAGGCGGGCCGCCCCGAACTCCTGCGCGGCCTTTCTCTCCGTCTGCTGGAGCTCTCCACCATGGAACTGAGCCGGCCCGTGGACTTGCCCGGGGACGTGCAAAGGGTCGAGTTGTGGTTTCCCGGGGCCGGCATGGCGGTGCTGCGCGTGACCGGCGCTGCGGGCGAGACGCGCGCGTTCCGCTTCGCCGGCCAGGCCCTGGAGCCCGCGCCCATCACCACGGCCCCGCCGCGCGGAACGCCCAGCACGGTCCTGGCGTTCAACGGCGTTGTGCGCGCCGCGCGGACATTCAGAGACTGCGCCTTCACGGCCGCTGACGCCGGCGGACGTGCCGAGCCGCGTTTGCGCATCTCGCTGCCGAGGCAGCGCGGTTTTTTTCTCGATGCCAAGCACGGGGCCGGATTGTATGGCCTGCCATTCCCCCATGACGGCACGGGCTCCGGGCCCACCGGCGCCGTCCGCTTGCACCATCCGCCGCCATAGGGCAAAAACGCTCTGGCGAGCATGGGAAAAATCGTCGTTGTCACCGGCGGAGCCGGCTTCATCGGATCGGCGCTCACCCGCGCGCTGGTGGAACGGGGGGACGAGGTGCGGGTCCTCGACAACTTCTCCACCGGCAAACGCCAGAACCTGGAGGGCATCAAGGGGCGGCTCAGCGTGTTCGAGGGGGACATCCTGGATGTGGACAGGGTGGGCGAGGTCTTCACGGACGCGGAGGTGGTCTTCCATCAG
>JAEXQJ010000263.1 GCA_023438785.1 Pseudomonadota bacterium | reverse complement strand
CCGCCACACTGGCCGAGGCGGTCGCGTGCAGCGCGCGTTGGCTCTGGGCGCCCTTGGCGTGGGCCGTGGCCGTGATGGGCATGGCCGCCGCGCCCACACACAAGACCAAGCCCAGGCCGAGGAAGTGTCTGGTCATTCGCACGTCAACGGCCCCATTGTCGCATATTCGACGGGGCCCCGGCGTGTCCTGGCTGGGCGTTATTCGCTCTTTTCCTGCTCCTGCAGCTTCTTCTTCATCCGCCTGAGGAGAGCGTCAAACGACTCTTTGGTGATGATCTTGTTGAACTCGGCCCGGTAGTTCTCAAGCATGCTCTGCTCGTCAGTCACCACGTCGTACACCAGCCACCGTCCCCCCTTGTAGAGCAGCTTATACTCCATGGCCACCTCGACCTTCTTGCCCTTGGACTTGGCGTGCAGAGTCGCCGTCACGTCGGCGTGACCGTCGTTGATGGTCTCTTTGTCGAAGTCGAGATTGTAGTTCGCGGCGCCGTGGACCTGCCTGAGGTAGCTGCGTTCGATGAGCTCGCGCAGCGTCGTGACGAATTCGGTGCGCTGCTTGGGCGTCAGGCCATCCCAGTGGCGGGCCAGGGCACGCCGGCCGAGCTCGTCGAAGTCGATGAAGCTGTCCACGATCTTGCGCATTTCGGCGCGCTTGGCGTCGGCCTCGGGTGACCACGAGGGCGCCTGCTTCTGGAACGCCTTCCTGAGCGCTGCATCCGACTTCTTCAGCTCGGCCATCGGGCTCGACCCGGCGGGAGGTGTGGACGGGGCGGCCGCGGGGGCTTCCGCCGCGCCGGGCTCGGCTGCCACGGCTTTCTTCTTGGACGCGGCCTTGGCCGCCAGCACCTTTCCGGGTGAACCTTGCTGACCCAGGGCCAGGGCAGGGCAGAGCAGGGAAATGGACAGGGCCATACAGGGCAACAGCTTCAAGCGGGGGATTCTCATGTTCTTCACCAGTTAAGACTCTATACCGCGATGGACTATACGAGGAAACCCGGAGGGCCCACCGGGTCGGTGCCCCAGGTCGATGCGCGTGTTATTTTCTCGGGACGATGTCGGCGGTGTTCGACTCCAAGGGCTGGCTTTCCCAGATTGCGGCGGAGATGCAAGAGTCGTTTGCTCGCAATCGCAGGGTGATGTCGTTTTCCGAGTACCTGGTCCTGTTCAGCAACGACATGCTCCAGCAGGTGCGCTCGGCAGCTCAGTACGTGCGCGATGTGTTCGATCACTTCGGCACGACGACCGTGCGCGGGCCACGCGGCTCGCAGCCGCGATGGAAGCTGTTCGATTGTCCCTGGGACGGAGGGCGCAACAGCCTCAAGGGGCAGGAATCGGTGCAGGCCGGCGTGTACCGGCTCATCTCCAACTTCGCGCGCGAGGGGCACACCAATCGGCTCATCCTGGTGCACGGGCCCAACGGCAGCGCCAAATCGACCTTCGTGTCGTGCATCCAGCGTGCCATGGAGCACTACTCCACCCTCGATGAGGGCGCGCTCTATCGATTCAACTGGATCTTCCCCAGCCAGCGCATCAGCAAGGGCGGGATCGGCTTCGGCGGCGGTGCGATCACCGATCCGGTGGGCGAGGGCGAGACCTATGCCTACCTCGAAGATGATCTGGTGGAGTCCAAGCTGGTCGACGAGCTGCGGGATCATCCCATCCTGCTGCTGCCGCAGGGCAAGCGTCGCGAGCTGATCGAGACCGGCTGCAAGGAGGCCATCGCGACCGGCTTCCGACCGGCGCGCCATCTGCTGGAGGGCGATCTGTCCCACCGCAACCGGCAGATCTTCGAGGCGCTTCTGGCCTCGTACCACGGCGATCTGTCCAAGGTCCTGCGCCATGTGCAGGTGGAGCGCTTCTTCGTTTCACGCCGTTACCGGCAGGCGGTGGCCAGCGTGGAGCCGCAGCTCGCCGTGGATGCACGCGTGCGCCAGCTGACCATGGACCGCTCGCTGGCCTCGCTGCCTTTGGCGCTGCAGTCGCTGTCGCTCTACGAGTTCAGCGGTGAGTTGGTCAACGGCAACCGCGGCCTCATCGAGTTCGACGATCTGCTGAAGCGACCAGTGGATGCATTCAAGTATCTGCTGGGCGTGGTCGAGGACGGCATGACCTCGCTGGAGGTGGCCAGCGTGGAGGTGGACACGGTGTTCATCGCCAGCTCCAACGAGACGTATCTCTCCGCATTCAAGGAGATCCCCGAGTTCCAGTCGTTCAAGGCGCGCATCGAGCTGGTGCGGGCGCCCTATCTGCTGGACATGCGCGTCGAGCAGCAGATCTACGACGCGCACATGGGTGAGGTCATCGGCACGGGCTCGGACAAACACGTGGCCCCGCATGTGACCTGGACCGCGGCCCTGTGGGCGGTGCTGACCCGCATGAAACGCCCGAGCGCGGATCGCTACGAGAAGGGGCTGGCCGAGCTGATGGGGCGCCTCACCCCCCTGGACAAGGCGTTGCTCTACGCCGGGGAGTCGCCGCTCAGCTTTTCCGCGGAGGAGCGCAAGGAACTGGTGGCCGGGGTAGGACGTCTGGCGCGCGAGTCGGACAGCTATCCCAATTACGAGGGGCGGGCCGGGGCCTCGCCGCGCGAGATCACCCTGGCGCTCATGAATGCGGCCCAGAGCCCCAAGTGGAAGTGCGTGTCGCCCTTCGCGGTGCTGGAGGAGCTGGAGGAACTGGTCCGCAACGTCAGCGTCTACGAGTTCCTGCGCCAGGAGCCTTTGCCGGGCGGCTACCACGAGAACCGCAAGTTCATCTCCCAGGTGCGTGAACGGTTGGTGGAGCGCATCGAGGACGAGGTGCGTACGTCCATGGGCCTGGTGGATGAGCGTCGGTACATCGAACAGTTCGAGCGCTACGTGAACCAGGCCTCGCACTGGGTTCGACGCGAGAAGTACCGCAACCCGGTCACCGGCCGCGACGAGGAGCCCGACCAGGAGTTGATGGCCGAGGTGGAGCGGCTGCTGCAGGTGGAGGCCAACGGCGTCAAGCCCGAGGATTTCCGCCGCGAGGTCATCGCGCGCGTGGGTGCCTGGTCAGTCGATCACCGGGGGCAGCGCCCGGACTACGAGCAGATCTTCCCGCGACCCATCGCCGAGTTGCGCGAGGCCTTCTTCAGCGAGCGCAAGAAGCAGGTGCGCAAGATCAACCAGGACATGCTGGTGTACCTGGTGGACGGGCCGGGGCAGATGATGTCTGACGCCGCCGAGACCGCACGCCGCACCCTGGAAACGCTGAAGTCGCGCTTCGGCTACTGCGACAACTGCGTGAAGGACGCGGTGCTGGCGGTGGTGCGAAAGCCCGACTGACCGAGAGCCCCCGGCTGCGCTCCAGGCGCTCCAGGCCGGGTCAGTAGTCCACGAGCTGGCGGATCTTCGCCTCCAGCTCGGCCTCGGTAACCTCGTGTTGCTGGCGGTTCGACAGATCGCGCAGGACCAGCTTGCCGCTGGCCAGCTCGTTGTCGCCCACGATGAGGGCCAGACGCGCCTTGAGGGCGTCAGCGCGTTTGAGCTGGGATTTGAGGCTGGCCTCGCGATGCTCCATCTCGGTTCGGATGCCGCCCAGGCGAAGCCTCTGTGCCACCGGCAGGGCCCACGCTTGCGCCTTTTCGCCCAGCACGGCGACGAACAAGCTGACCGGCGACTCGAATGACTCGGCCGGTTCGGGAAGCGCCAGCAGGACGCGCTCGATGCCCATGCCAAAGCCGATGGCCGGGACCTCGGGCCCGCCCAGGGATGAGACCAGGCGATCGTAGCGACCGCCGCCGCCGAGCGTGTTCTGCGCGCCCAAATCCCCCACCTTGGCCTTCACCTCGAAGATGGTTCCCGTGTAGTAGTCCAGGCCGCGCACCAGGCGCGGGTCCACCACACTGTTCACACCCAGCCGATCCAGGTGGCCGCGCACGGTTTCGAAGTGCTTGCGCGAAGGCTCGCCGAGGGAATCGATGAGCAGCGGGGCGTTGAGGGCCAACGCCTGCACGTCCGGATCCTTGGAATCGAGGATGCGCAGCGGGTTGGTGTCCAGACGCTGGCGCGAGGTCGGGTCCAGCTTGTCCGCGTGCGCGGCGAAGTAGGCGCGCAGGGCCTCGCGGTACTGAACCCGCTCCTCGGGCTCGCCCAGGGTGTTGACCGCCACTTCCAGGTCCGCGGGCTTGATGCCCAGATCGGCCAGCAGCGCCACCAGCATGGCGATGAGCTCGGCATCCAAGGTCGGTCCGCGCAGGCCGAAGACCTCGGCGCCCACCTGATGAAACTGGCGCAGCCGCCCGCGTTGGGCGCGCTCGTGACGGAACATGGGGCCCATGTAGTACCAGCGGGTCACGGGCTCACGGTTCCACTGCGAGCGCGCGATGTAGGCCCGCACCGCGCTGGCCGTGCCCTCGGGCCGCATGCTCACCGAGCTGCCGTCCCGATCGTCGAAGGTGTACATCTGCTTCTCCACCACGTCGGTGGCCTCACCCACCGAGCGCACGAAGAGCGGCGTGTATTCGAGAATAGGCGTGCGCAACTCGCGGTAGGCGAAAGCCTCCAGAACGGTGCGCGCCTTTTCCTCCACGAACTGCCACTTGGCCACGTCCGGGGAGAAGATGTCGTTCATGCCTTTGACGGTTGGGGGGAGGTCTGCCACGGGGCGACTTATAGCAGACGTCGGCAGCCGGCGCGGCCGCCGCTACTCGGTTCGCACGACAGCGGGGCCCAGTTGGGCGACCATGCGCGCCGTAGCGCGAGCCACCTCGTCGCTGTCGCGGCCGGCCAGCGTGATCTTGCCCGTGTACTCGGGCGAATCCAGGCGCGGGTACGACCCCACGGCCACCGAGGGAAACTCGGCCACCACCGCATCCAGGATGGCGGCGATGGGCCCTTCGCCCTCACGCGAATACACGGCTCGGCTGTGGATGGGGCCGGCCCGGAACAACTCGCGCACCATCTCGAATTTGAGGCGAAAGATCTCGGGCACGCCGGGCAGCACGTAGACGTTGCGGACGGCCACCACGGGCCAACGCCGCGCGGGGCCGCAGGTCCCGAATTCCAGACGTGCGCCGTCGGGGATCTCGGCCATGCGCAGGTCTCGTTCGTGGCATTGGGCCCCGAGGGCGACGCGAATCATGGCCTCGAGCTCGGGGCGTCGTTCGAGCTGCATATCGAAGGCCAGGGCCACGGCGGGCATGGTCACGTCGTCGTGGGTGGGGCCGACGCCGCCTGAGGTGAAGACATGATCGTAGCGCGCTGACAGGCTGCGCACCGCCTGGGCGATCTCCTCGACGAGGTCGGGAATCACCTCGATGCGGCGTACGGCTACGCCCAGCCCGCGCAGCTCACGGGTCAGGTAGCGCGCGTTCTGCTCCTCGACTTTCGCCGAGAGGATCTCTTCGCCGATTACCAGGATGGCAGCAGTGGGGCCGAGCTGCGTCGCTGTCATGCGCGCGAAGGATACTCCATTTGCGCGCTTGACAGCCGAGCGCCGCATCGGCGTTAAATGCGCCTCCGAGGCCGCGTCCGGCCCTTCACCTCCAGCAAGGGAAGCCAGCATGAAGCTCCGTCCAGCGCCCCCGGAATCGAACCTGGTGGAGCGATCCGAGATCTTGGACGCGGTGGCCATGGCGCGCGTGGTGCGGCGGATCGCCTTCGAGATCATCGAGCGCAACGGTCCGGACGCCTACTTCGTCGGCATCCGCACGGGGGGGGCTGTGCTGGCCAACCGCATGGTCAACCTACTCGCCGGGAGCGGCGAGCCGAGGCCCTCGCTGGGCGCTGTCGACATCACCCTTTACCGCGACGATGTCTTCTTGGGCCTGCCCAAGCCCGAAATTGGCCCGACCGACCTGCGCGAGAGTCTGGACGGCCGCACCGTGGTGCTGGTCGACGACGTATTGTTCACCGGGCGTACGGTGCGAGCTGCCATGGACGTGCTGGCCGACTACGGTCGCCCGCGCGCCGTGCAATTGGCCGTGCTCATCGATCGGGGCCGGCGCGAGTTGCCCATCCAACCGGATTTCGTCGGCGTGCGACTGCAGACCTCCGCCGACCAGTCGGTCCGTGTCATGTTGAGCGAACGGGGTGAGCCCGATCGCGTCGTCCTCCGGGAGAAGGTTTCCCCATGACCCCACAGAGTTTCACGCAGCGGCATCTGCTCGGCATGGAGCACCTGACCCGCGAGGAGATCACCACCATCCTCGATCTGGGCGAACGCTTTTTGGAGATCCGCGAGCGCCCCATCAAGAAGGTGCCGACTCTGCGCGGCAAGACGGTCATCAATCTCTTCCTGGAGCCGTCAACGCGGACGCGCACCTCGTTCGAGATCGCGGCCAAGCGCTTGTCCGCGGACGGCGTGAACTTCACGGCCTCGTCGTCGTCGACCGTCAAGGGGGAAACCCTCATCGACACGGCGGCCAACCTGGACGCCATGGATCCCGACATCGTGGTCCTGCGCCACGCGCAAGCGGGTTCGGCCCTGTTGCTCAGCCAGCGCATCCGCGCGGCCATCATCAATGCGGGCGACGGCGCCCACGAGCATCCCACGCAGGCCCTGCTGGATGCGTCCACCATTCGCGCGCACAAGGGGCGCATCGAGGGTTTGACGGTCGTGATTTGCGGCGACATCGACCACAGCCGTGTGGCCCGCTCGAACATCTTCGCGCTGCGTACGATGGGGGCCAGGGTGCGGGTGGCCGGTCCGCGGTCTCTCCTGCCGATCGGCATCGAGAAGCTGGGCGTCGAGGCCTACGATCGCATCGAGCCGGCCCTGGAGGGCGCGGACGTGGTCATGATGTTGCGGATCCAGCTGGAGCGGAAGGCCGGTAGTCGCTTCCCCAACACGCGCGAGTATGCCCGCTACTACGGGCTGAACCCGCGCCGGCTGGCCCTGGCCAATCCCGACGCCATCGTCATGCACCCCGGCCCCATGAACCGCGGCGTGGAGATCGATCCGGGTGTGGCCGATGGGCCGCGCTCGGTCATCCTCGATCAGGTGTCGCGCGGCGTGGCTGTCCGCATGGCCGTCCTCTACTTGCTGGGCGGCGGCGGTGAAGGGATGGAGTAGGGTGGGGTTCTCCTTGACAGCCGCACACCGCAACCCCTATGTGAGGAGCCCTTTCCATGGCTGACATCCTTGTGCGCGGCGGTCGGGTCATTGATCCAGCGCGCGGCGTTGACGCGCAGGCGGACGTGTTGGTCCAGGATGGCAAGGTCAGCCGGATCGAGCCCGCGATTGCCGTGCCGCCCGAGGTCCGCGTGGTCGAGGCCAAGGGCCGCTGGGTCGTGCCGGGCCTCATCGACATCCACGTGCACCTGCGCGAGCCGGGGCAGGAGTACAAAGAGAACATCGAGACCGGCACGGCTGCCGCCGCGGCAGGCGGCTTTACTGCCGTGTGCTGCATGCCCAACACGTCGCCGCCCAACGACAATCGGGCGGTGACGGAGCTCATCGTGCGCCGGGCGCGCGAGGTGGGCGCGGTGCGAGTCTATCCCATCGGTTGCATCACCCAGGGCCAGAAGGGCGAGGTGATGACCGAGATGGGCGAAATGCAAGAGGCGGGCTGCGTGGCGTTGTCGGATGACGGCCGCGGCGTGGCCAATAGCGAGGTGATGCGCCGGGCCCTGGAATACGCCCGGAGCTTCAAGCTCCCCGTCATCCAGCACTGCGAGGACGCGGCGCTCTCGGCGGGCGGGGCCATGAACGAGGGTGAGGCCTCCACGCGCTTCGGCATTCGTGCCCAGCCCTCGGCGGCCGAATCGGCCATGCTGGCCCGCGATCTGGAGCTGGTCGCCCTCACTGGCGCGCGCTATCACATGGCCCACATGAGCTGTGTGGAGTCCATCCGTCTGATTCGCGATGCGAAGAGGCGCGGCCTGCCCGTGACCTGCGAGGTCACTCCGCACAACCTCTTCCTCACCGACGAGGCCTGCGGTGGCTACGACACCTCGATGAAGATGAATCCGCCCCTGCGGAGCGAGCGCGATCGAGCGGCCTTGTGCGAGGC
Source organism: Pseudomonadota bacterium (assembly GCA_023438785.1). Lineage (GTDB taxonomy): Bacteria > Myxococcota_A > Polyangia > Fen-1088 > Fen-1088 > Fen-1137. Next base: position 1,191 of record JAEXQJ010000263.1, on the reverse strand, counting down.
CCTGGTGGACGGCACGGTCGATGCCATTGCCACGGACCATGCACCCCACTCGTCGATCGAGAAGGACGTGGAGTTCGAGCAGGCCGCCAACGGGGTCATCGGTCTGGAAACCTCGCTGGCGTTGGGCCTGGAATTGGTCCACCAGGGCCTGCTCACCCCCTCGGCGCTCATCGCCCTCATGGCGACCAACCCGGCTCGCCTGCTCGGCTTGCCGGGCGGGACCCTGACGCCGGGCGGACCCGCCGACCTGACCGTGATCGATCCGCAAGCCGCTTGGGCCTGCGACCCCACCCGCTTCCGCTCCAAGGCGCGCAACACACCGTTTGCGGGCCGTGCCATGCGAGGCCGCGCGCTGCTGACCATGGTGGGTGGACGCATCGTTTTTGCAGAGGAGAAGCTCGTTGGCTCAAACTGACACCCCCCAGTCCCTGGTTCCGGCCCTGCTCGCGCTGGAGGACGGCACCGTCTATCGCGGCCTCGGCTTCGGCTCCGCCGCTGACATGACGGGAGAGCTGGTCTTCAACACCGCCATCACGGGCTACCAAGAGGTGCTGACCGATCCCTCGTACCGCGGCCAAATCGTGCTCATGACCGCGCCCGAGATCGGCAACGTGGGCGTCAACGAGGAAGACTTCGAATCAGACAAGCCGTACTGCGCCGGCTTCGTGGTCCGCGATCTCTCGCCCTGCGTGTCCAACTGGCGGGCCCAGGAGACCCTGGGCGCCCTCATGGAACGCCACGGGGTGGCCGGAATCACGGGCATCGACACCCGCGCCGTGACCCGCCGGCTGCGCATCGGCGGCGCCCAACGCGCGGTCGTCACGCGCAAGGTCTCCGATCCCAACGCCGCTATCGAGATGGCGCGCAAGAGCCCGTCCATGGAGGGGCAGGATCTGGCCAAGGGAGTGACCTGCGCCAAGCCCTACGAATGGGACGAGGGACTGTGGCAGACGCCCGGCCGGAAGGTCGACCTGCCCCCGGCGCGGCACCGCGTGGTGGCCTATGACTTCGGCATCAAGCGGGGCATCCTGCGCCGCCTGCGCAACGCGGGGTGCGCGGTCACCGTGGTGCCCGCGACCACACCGGCGCGCGATGTACTGGGCATGCGGCCCGACGGCATCTTCCTGTCCAACGGCCCCGGCGATCCGGCCGCCGTGTCCTATGGCGTGGAGTCGGCCGCTCAGCTATGCG
>JAEXQJ010000195.1 GCA_023438785.1 Pseudomonadota bacterium | reverse complement strand
CCCCGAAGACGAGGTGCAACCGCCGCGCGGCAACGATCTACACCCCGATCTGGAGGCGGCCATTCTCGCCACTCTGTCGCCGCGGAGCGCGCCAGTCCCTGTCGCCTCGCCCGCAGCCAACGCCACGGCACCGGCTGCGCGCGCCGCTGCATCTCAGAGCGACCTGCGCCCCAATGCGGTCTCAGCGACCGCGCCTCGATCCACGGACGCCCCTCAGCACGAGCTCGAAACCCGGCGCGAGCACAAGCACGGCGAGGCGAGCTCTCCCCTGCCGGCGACGAAGAGCGAAGGCCCCGCGGCCGCGCCCGTGTTCACCCAGACGCCATCCACCTCGGCGCCCCAGGCGAGAGGCGAGATTCCCCCGCCCCCTCTGCCCGTGGAGGCCACCCCGCTCGCCAATCGCGTCGCGGAGGATCCCGGACTCAGCGTGGCCGTCATGCCCCAGGCCGCGCGCCTGGCCATCCAATCTCCCGACGGCGATCTGGAGCTCCGTCTGCGCGTGCGCGACGGCAGCGCCGACATCAGCATGAGCGGCTCCATGGCGCCGCTGTTCGACAACCGCGCGCCCGAGGTGCGGGCCGCGCTGGCCAGCGAAGGACTGGGCCTGGGGCACTACAACCTCAACCAGCAGAATGCCGGTCAGCAGGGTAACGCCTGGCAGGGCCAGGGCCAGCAGGGCCAGTGGCAGCCGCCGCCCGAGCGTCACCAGGGGCCCGCTTCTGGCCCGACACCTGCAACAGCACAGGGCATGCCCCGCGCCACCGCATCCGGAGAATCGAGCACCGTCACGCCGGGTCACATCCACGTCACCGCCTGAAGGAGCCCCCCATGTCGGATACCAGCACCGTCAACCTGACCAGCGGCACCTCGAGTACGAGCACGTCCGAGGTCGAGACTTACGGCAACAGCACTCTGGGCAAGAACGAGTTCCTCACGATCCTCACCACCCAGCTCCAGTACCAAGACCCCACGGACCCCATGGACAACAGCGAATTCGTGGCGCAATTGGCCCAGTTCTCGTCTCTGGAACAGATGCAGAACATGAACACCACGCTGGAGCAGCTCGTGCTCGTGGACCAGGCGGCGGCGCAGAACTCGGTCGTCAGCATGGTGGGCAAAGACGCCCTGTTCACCTCGGCGGAACACACCCTGACACAAGACGGAAGTGTGCGCGTCTCGGCCGACCTGGCGAGCGACGCGGCTGACGTGATCATGACAGTGTCGACCACGGACGGGACCGTGGTGCGGCGCCAGTCTTTTGGCGCGCTCAACGCCGGCGTCAACGAGTTGACCTGGGACGGCTACAACGATGACGGCGATGCACAGGAACCGGGAACCTACCTGGTCAGCGTGGCCGCCACGGACCTCTCTGGCGAGTCGGTCGAGGTGACCCAGCAACAGCGCGCCCGCATTACCGGCGTGGAGTTCGAGGACGGCGCGGCCCAGCTCTTGCTCGGCGACAAGAGCGTGCCCCTCAGCGAGGTTCAGCAGATTCAGGAAAGCAGCACCACCACCCCGTAGACGAAAGGACAGCCATGAGCCTTCTGACAGCCCTGTATTCGAGCGCCAGCGGTCTGACCGCGACCAGCAACGAATTGTCGGTCGTGGGCGACAACATCTCCAACAGCGAAACCGTGGGCTTCAAGGCATCGCGCGCCGTCTTCGCCGACGCCATGACCCAGCAGATGGTCTCGGCCACCGGCGAAATGGGCCTGGGCGTGAAGACGGCGACCGTCCAGAAGATGTTCCTCCAGGGGGCCTTCACCACCACGGGCAATGACACCGACGTGGCCATCGAGGGCAACGGCATGTTCGTGGTCAAGGGCAACCACGCCGGCACCATCGGCACGTTCTATACGCGCAACGGCCAGTTCACCATCGACAAGGATGGCTACCTGACCACGCTGGACGGTCTGCGCGTGCAGGGCCTGGTGGCCGATCCCACGGGCAGCGTGGCCTCCGGTCTCCTCGGCGATCTGCAGGTGGGCAGCGCCTCCGCGCCGGCGCGCTCGACGGACACCATCACGGTGCGCGGCAACTTGGATTCCACCGCCACTGTTGCCGGTGCGTGGACCGTCGACCCCACCACGATGGCTGTCACCGATCCCAAGGCCAACTCGAACTTCTCGACCAGCATGGTCATCTACGACTCGCTGGGCAAACCCATCCAGATGGACATCTACTTCCGCAAGAACACGGTGGGCGACTGGGAGTACCACGCCATCACCGACGGCGGAAACCTGACGGGCGGCACAGCCGGCCAGGCCACCGAGGTGGCCAACGGCCGCTTGACCTTCGACAGCCAAGGCCGCCTGGTGTCCAACGAACCCGATCCCGCCGCGGTGCCAGCCACCTTCAACCCCATTAACGCGGTCAACCCGCAGACCCTCAGCTTCCAGTTCGGCTCGGGCACGGCCGACGGCGGGTCGGGGCTCGACGGCATCACCCAGTACGCCTCGTCGTCAGCCATGAGCTTCGTCACCCAGGCCGGTTTCACCTCCGGCGCCCTCAACAAACTGACCGTTTCCACCGACGGCACCATCGTGGGCGGATTCAGCAACGGTCAGACGCGCGTGCTCGGCCAGTTCGTGCTCGGCAACTTCAAGGCACCCGATCAGCTGGCCCGGGTGGGCTCATCCCTTTACAAAGAGACGCCGACTTCGGGTCAGGGCACCCTGGGCACGCCGGCCACCGCCGACCGCGGCAGCGTGGCCGCCGGTACGCTGGAACAATCGAACGTGGATGTGGCCGCGGAGTTCATCCGCATGATCGCCGCCCAACGCGGCTTCCAAGCCGATTCCAAGACGCTGACCACGGCAGATGCGTTGCTGGGTGAGCTGATGCAACTCAAGCGCTAGCCGAGAACCATGATCTCCGTCACCCGTCTCGATCACACCGTGGTGGTGGTGAACGCAGAGCTCATCGTCACCGTGGAACGCACCCCCGACACGCTCATCACGCTCACCAACGGCCACATCCTCGTGGTCACGGAGAGTGTCGAGGAGGTCGTGGCGCGGGTCATCGAGTACCGGCGGCAGATCAACGCGGGCGTGCGTGTGATTGCGGCCGACGAGACGGAACCGCAAAGAAAGGTCTAGTCCGTGGATCTGACAACCATCGGGGGCCTGGTCGGGGCCATCGCCCTCATCCTCCTTGGCCAAGCCCTGGAGGGCGGCCATGTGAGTTCCATCCTGCAGGCCACGGCCGCCCTCATCATTTTCGGCGGAACCTTCGGCGCGGTGGCGGTCAGCTTTCCCATGAAGGACTTTGTCCGCGGCCTCAAGCTGGCCGGCATGGCCTTCAAGGAGAAGAAAAGCGACAGCGAGGAGATCGTGAAGCAGATCGTGGACCTGGCGTCCGTGGCCCGACGGGATGGCGTGCTCGCCCTGGAACAACGCCTGCCCAACATCGAGGACGAGTTCCTTCGCCGCGCCGTGGGCTTCATCGTCGACGGCGTGGACGCGGCCGTGGCGCGCGATGCCCTGGAGACGGAGATCCACCATCATTTCGAGGAGGACTCCATGGGCGCCAAGGTCTTCGAAGCGGCGGGCGGGTACGCGCCCACCATCGGCATCTTGGGTGCCGTGTTGGGTCTCATCCACGTCATGGAGAACCTCAACGATCCCTCGAAGCTGGGTGGTGGTATCGCGACCGCCTTCGTGGCCACGGTGTACGGCGTGGGCAGTGCCAACCTCCTGTTTTTGCCCATGGCCACCAAGATCAAACGCAAGCTGGGCCTGCAGAAGCAGCGGCGCACGCTGATGGCCGAGGGCGTCCTGTCCATCCAGGCAGGTCTCAACCCACGCGTGCTGGAAGAGAAGATCCGCGCCTACGCCGGCACTGGGCCGGCCAAGAAGGAATAGACCGTGGCCAAACGAGAAGTCCACGAGGAGCACGAGAATCACGAACGCTGGTTGGTGTCTTACGCCGACTTCATGACCCTGCTGTTCGCATTTTTCGTCGTCATGTACGCGGTCAGTCGCGTGGACCAGAAGCGCATGATCGACGTGGTCAAATCGATCAAGTTCGCCATGCACTTCAAAGGCACCGGCGGCTCGGACCAGATGCCCATCTTCGAGGGACCGCTCTACGAGAGCGGCTGCGTGAGCAACATGTCGGAGCAGGCCAGCCGGCAGGACGTGGAGGCCGTGGAGGCCGTGCGCCGCCGTCTGGAAAAGCGCCTCAAGGGCATGCTGCAGGATCGCCCCGACGCCACCAAGACCGTGTTGCTGCATGTCGAGGGCCGCAAGATCATGATTCGACTTTCGGCCTCGCACTTCTTCGATCCCTCGCAGGCCGCCATTCGTCCCGAGGTGATCCCGGTTTTGGACTCCATCGCCTCTGAGCTGGCAACGTTCCATCGCCCCGTGCGCGTCGAGGGCCACACCGACGATCTGCCGGCCAGCCGCACGCGTTTCCGCGACAACTGGGACCTCTCAGCCTCGCGTGCCGCTGCGGTGGCCAGCTACATCCAAGAGGCGGGCTTCATCGAGGGCCGCTACCTCAGCGCCGCCGGCTACGCCGCCACCCGGCCCATGGTTCCCAACAGCACCCCCGCCAACCGCGAGCTGAACCGCCGCGTGGAGTTGGTGGTCGAGGTCAAACCCGCCGACGCCTACGACGTGCTGGCGCGCTGAAGCCGGCGCCTATGCGCCCAGGCGGTCGCCGATGCGTTTGTCGATGTCGCGCAGGATGCGCTCGAGCGTGGCCTCTTCCAGGCCCAGCAGCTCGCAACCCTCGCTGACCCGCCGGTCCACCTCGGACACTTCCACCGGCCCCACGTAGATGCCCTGCTGCCGGGACAGCAGGTCGGCCAGCGAAACGATGTTGCTGTCGGCGAAACGATCCTGGGTGTCGTAGGCCGCGCTGTGGCGAATGGCGTGGGCCACGCTCTCGGGCAGCCCCCAGTTGTCGGCCAAGGCCGCGCCGACGGAGCGGTGCTTGTCTGAAATGATGGCCAACCAGGTGGACGGCATGATCCAGCGCTGCGTGTGTACGCCCAGCAGGTGCTGCTCGGACTCCAACAGCTTGGCCGCCAACACCGGCCGCCCCACGTCGTGGAGCAGGCCTGCCAGATAGGCGGTATCCGGGTGCAGGCCATGGGTCGCCACGCTCAGCTCGCGCGACAGGATGGCCACCGCCAGCGAGTGCCGCCACAGCTCGCGGCACATCTCCGAGATGATGGGGTTGCGCGACTCGAGCACCTGATGCACCGAGGTCTCGACGAGGAACACGCGCAGCTCGCGCGCGCCCAGTCGGGTCACGCAGGTGAGAACGGAATCGAAGCGCTGCAGGCCCGCGAAGGCGGCTTTGCGCAGTCGGGACAACAGGCGGGCCGCCAGGATGGGGTCGGACTCGATGAGCTTGGCCACCTTGTCGAGGGAGAAATCGGGTTGCGCCAGCATGGCCAGCACGCGCGCCGCCACCACCGGCAAGGTGGGCAGATCGAGGGTGTTGTCGTCGATGGCCCGCAGGACCGCTGTCTCCACATCGCGGGCCACATCGCGCCGTTCCGCGGAATCCTTGGATTCGTTCATGCGCGCTTGGATGATACCCCAGGCGGCGGGGACTCCGCGCGTTCGGGGCAGCGGTTAGTGGCGACGCGAGGCTGGCCGGATTGGCCGATGCGCACCGCACTGCGGTTTCTCGCGGGCGTGGGCACGGTCACGTCCGACAACGCCTGGGGGCTGTTCGAGCAGCCCAACTCTCGCTAGCATGCTGCTGTTCCTGACCTGGACCGCGGAGGGGACCATGAAAGAACGCGAGATTCGCGAACGCATTAATGACTTTTTGCGAGAGACCATGCGCACGGTGGTGGTGCCCGCCTCCATGGGCCTGGGCCTGGTGTTGGGCGGCTGCAGCGATTCGAGCACGGACTCGCGCGACGGGTCCGCGGATGTACCGAACGCAAGCCTGACCTCCACGGTGACCGACACGGGCGCGGTCGGCCTCTATTCGGCCCCTATGTCCGACACGACCAAAGCCACCAGCACGGCCACCTCCTCGCTGACTCAGCCCGGCGGCGCGACAACGAAGACCGCCACGGACTCCTCTACCACCTCGCGCACCGCCGTCTTCACGAACCCGGTCCCCGACTACGCGGCCCCCTTTCCCGACGCGGGCGCCAGCACCAAGACCTCGACCGCTTCGCGCACCGCCGTCCTCACCGACCCAGTCACCGACTACGCGGCTCCCTTGCCCGATGCGGGTGTGCGCACCAAGACCGTGACATCGACCGAATTGGGACCTCAGCCCCTCTACGCGGCGCCACAGCCCGAAACCGGCCTGGCCACGGCCACGGCCACGAGCTCGCTCACCTACGGGAACAAGTACGGCGCCCCCGTGTCTTCGACGTCGTGGGCCACCAACACGCAGACGGGCCCGGTCTTGCTCTACATGGCCCCCATTCCCGCGCTGCCCGCCGCCGACGACGAAAAGTAGCCTTCCGCGCGGGCTCAGGCCCGCTGGCCAGGACGGCCAACCGCCTCCAGGAAGCGGTCGCAGATCTCGTCCACCTGGGCCCGGCTCAGCGTGGGCGAGGCCGGCAGGCTGATGATCTGCGCGGCCACGCGCTCGCTCACACCGAGGGGCGGGCGCGCGAAGGCCGGCTGCGCGGACAAGGGGAAGAAGCCGGGCCGCGTTTCAATCCCCGCCTGAGCCATGCGATCGATCACGGCGTCGCGGCCCAGCGGCACGCGCTGCGGGTCCAGACGCAGGGCCACGCCCCACATAACAGCCTCGACGGAGGCGGCCACGTGGGGCAGGTGCAGCCCGGGTCGGCCCACCAGCCGTTCTTCGTACCAGCGGTAGACGCGGACGCGTCGACGGGCCAGCTCGTCCAGGTGGCGCCACTGCGCGCACAGCATGGCGGCCTGCAAGTTGGTCAGGCGGAAGTTGTGGCCCACCACTTCGTGCCAGTACTTGCGCTCGGGTCGCATCCCGTGGCTGCGGATGAGACGCATGCGTTCGAGCAGCGCTGATTCGCGGGCCACGACCAGGCCGCCCTCACCGCAGGTCAGGGTCTTGGTGGCCTGAAAACTGAAAGCCCCCACGTCGCCCATCGTGCCGCACAACTGGCCGTCGTAACGGCACAGCAGCGACTCGGCGCAGTCTTCGATGAGGGCCGCGCCCGCCTGGTGGGCCAGCTTGGCCAGCGCCGGCATGTCGCACACGTTGCCGTAGCTGTGAATGGCCACCACGGCGCGCGTGCGCGGACTGAGGCGCCGGGCCACGTCGGCCGGATCCAGGAGCCAACTGTCCTCGGTCACGTCGGCCAACACGGGCGTGGCCCCGCAGACCAGCGCCATGTTGGCCGCGGCGGCGAAGCCGAAGCCGGGGACGATGACCTCGTCGCCAGGCCCGATGCCCAATCCGCGCAGGGCCAGCTCCAGCGCGGTGGTGCCGTTGGACACCAAGAGGGCGTGACCGGGCACGCCGTGGTAGGCGGCAAAATCCACCTCGAATTGCTCGACGAAGGGACCACCCGAAATGGCCGTGGAGCGCAGGGCCTCCGCCACCAGCGTGGCCTCGTCGCCGAAAAGAAGGGGTTGTGCCCAGGGGATCATGGCTTCTTCTCCTGTGTGTGGTCGCCCATGACCCGGGCTCACCCCGGGCACCGGCGTCTGCAGCTCCGTCACGAGAGAGGACATGGGGAAGGCCAAGACTGACTGCAAGGCCTACGCCAGGGGCAAAACCGCGCCGAAGCGCCGTTACGTCCCTCGAAGACGGCCTGCTCCCGTCACAAACTTGGCGGCAGGGTCAATCGGCTGGCGCCGCTCTCCGCCAAGCCTCCTCGTACGCGTCCTCCAGCTCGCGTGCCAGGCGCCCGGCGTCCCCGAGCGTCGAGGCCTGCAGGCGGCTGCGCAAGCCCAAACGCAGCTCCGCGAGGCGCTGACGATCGCGCGCCAAACGGCTCGCGAGGGCGATGTACGCATCCTCATCGGCGGCCACGAGATCGTCCAACCCCACCCGGTGAAGCAGACTGCATCCCACCCGACCGGCGTGGCTGCGCCCGGCCAGGGTGACCACAGGGACGCCCATCCACAAGGTTTCGCACGTGGTCGTGGTGCCGTTGTACGGAAAGGGATCGAGGGCCACGTCCACCTCGCCGTAGCAGGCCAGATGGTCGGCGGGCGACTGCGTGCTCGCCAGAAGATGCACGCGCTCGGGGCTGACGCCGTGGCGCTCCCAGATCTCGTAGACCCGCCCACGCACCCGCTCGTCGGCCAGACCGCCCGCCTTGAGCACGAGGCGCGCCCGCGGCACCTGGGCCAGCAGACGAGCCCACGTGGACAGCACGCGCTCGCTCAGCTTGGCCAGGTTGTTGAAGCAGCCAAAGCTGATCTCGTCGCCCGCGCGCACCGGCGCCACGGGCACGGCATGCGCCCACTCGGGCGGGTCCCAAGCCACGAACCCGCCGGGCAGGCGCACCAGCCGCTCCGTGTGCCACGCATCCGCATCACCGGGCGGATCGGCCAGCCCGTCGGTGATGCGCAGATCGATGGCGGGGACCCCCGTGGTGTTGGGATAGCCCAGATAGGTAGCCTGCACGGGCGCCAGGCGACGGGCCATGGCCGACAGACGGTTCAGCGCCGTGTGTCCGCTCAGATCCACGAGCACGTGGATGCCGTCCTCGGAGATCTGCCGGGCCAATTGCGCGTCGTCGAGAGAGGCCACCTCGCGCCAATCATCCGCCAGACCACGCAGCCGCTCGGTCATGGCGTCGCTGCCCGCGTCGGTGGCGTAGCACGTGACGTGCACGCGCCGCCGATCGTGGGCCGCGATCACGGGCGCGATGAAATACGCCACCGAGTGGGCATGGAAGTCGGCGGACATGTAGCCCACACGCAGAACGTCAGTTGCGCCCTTGACCGGCACGAGCCGTCGCGCGGGCGCCAGCAACTCGCCGAAGCGGCGGTGCTCGCGCGCCACCTCCTCGGGTGCCAGATCGGGATCGCAGTTGAGCGTGAAGAGGTACCCCGACCACACCGCGATCCGCTCGGGCGCCAGCTCGATGGCGCGCCGGTAGTGCCGCAAGCTGGCCGTGATGTCGCCCTGCTCGCGCAAATAGGCGCCCAGGTTGTTGTGCACCTCCACGCTGTCGGGGTGCAGGAGCAGGGTTCTTTGCAGGATGGTCACGGCTAGGCCGTCGCGCCGTGCCCGTCGGGCAAGTTGAGCCAGACTGAGGCGCAAGCTGACCATGTCGGGCCTCAGCTTAATGGCCTGTTCGAGAGCCGCCAGCGCCTCAGCCAGATGCCCCGCGTCCGCCAGAAGGAGGCTCAGATCCTGCAGGGTCGCCACGTCGCGCGGGTCCAGGCGCAGGGCCTCCAGGTAGTTCTGCAGGGCCTCCGTGGGCCGGCCCGTTCGGCGCAGGCAGCGGGCCAACTCGCGATGCAGAACCGACGTCCGGCCCGCGGCCAACAGACGCTCCAGGTCCGCAATGGCGTCGCCCCAGCGTTGCTCCCGCAACGCCGTCTCGGCCCGTTCGATGGAAACCGCCCGCGCTTCGCGGGCAGCCGCTGCCTGGCCCATCCGTCGCCCTAGTCGCTCGACGTACGCTGGTCGTCCAGCATGGTCAGGTAGCTCGAAATGCTGTTCATGGAACTGTAGACGTTCTCCATCGCAGTGAACTGCGCGGTCAGCCGCTCGCGCTGTTTCTCCAACGACTCGTTCAAGCGTTCGGTGCGCTCATCGAGGTTCGCGATCATCTTCTCCAGCGCGTCGGTGCGCGTGGCCAGCGCGCCGTCACCCGACGCGGTCTGCTGCTCCACCATGTCGGACACCTTATCCGCGAGGCCCGTGGTGGCGGTGGAGAAGAGCTTGTTCACGCCCGTGGGGTCGGCGGTCAAGGCCTTGCTGAACTGCTCCTCGTCGAGCTCAAGCGTCCCATCCTTCTGCAGCTCCACCCCCAGATCCGCGAGGGTGCGCGCGTACCCAGAGCCAATCGATTCGCCCGAAATGAGCTGCTGCATCTTCCGCTGCAGCAGGCGCATGCTCGATCCGTTGAGCAACTCCTCGGTCTGCCCCGAATCGGGATCGACGTGGAGCTGGCTGGTGATCAGGCTCGCGACGTCGTTGTAGGCATCCACGAACGTCTTCAGATTATCGACAGCCGCGCTCTGATCGTTGGTGAAGGTGACCTCTTGGACCGTATTGGACGCGGCATTGAGATCAATGGTCACGCCGGGGATGGCGTCGGTGATGCTGTTGCTGTTTTTCTCGATGGCCAGGCCGTCAAGCCACACCTTGGCGTTCTGGGCCGTCTGGGTGACCGCCAAACCCAGGCCCGGATCCTGCGTGATCTCCAGAGCGCCGGCCGCCGTGGTGGTGTAGCCCAGATCCTTGCGCGTGACCGCCAGAACGAAACCCGAGCCCGTGGACACCACCGAGGCGGAGAGGCCGGAGATCTTGTCGTTGATGTCCGCGGCCACCTGAGACAACGACTTGCCGGTGGTGTCGATGGCCACGGTGGCTTTGCCGTCGAGAGTGAACTGGAGGCTACCGTCGGGGACCGCCGCGGCGTCGGTGGCGGAGCTGAGACTCGCGCTGCGCGCCTTGGCCGCCAAGGCCAACTTCTCTACCTGCAGGCTGTAGTTGGACGCCGTGGGGGTAGAGCCCGAGAGCGTGAAATCCGAATACGTCGCGCTCGAGCTGTTGACCGTGACACCCGAATTCCCCAACGCCTCCGTGGCCGACTGCAGAGCCTCCAGCCGGGACGTCAGCACGGAGATCGTTGAGAGCTGGACGTTGTAGGCCGCCTTGCGCGTGCTGTACTGGGTCAGGGGCGCCGATTGGGCTTCGATCAGGGCGTCGACGATGCTGGCCGTATCCATGCCCGATGCCAGACCGCTGGCTTGGTACAGGGCCGACGTAATTGCCATCGCGTGAACCTCCGATCAACACATCGGCACGTTGTCTCGCCGAAATAAGGCGAGATCAGCGCGCTCGGTAGATCTGGGCCTTTTGGGTGGCCCCCAACTGGCGTAGCTGGTCGACCACTTGGTGGCGTAGCGCGCTTTCCGCGCTTCGACAGGTATCCAGGAGGCGCTTGGCTTCGCGTATCGAGGTGGGCTCGAGTGGGCCCGTGCACAACGCGGTCGCACCCCGCAGCACACGCGCGGCCTCTTCAGCCTCCCCGGCTTCGAGCAGACGCACGCCCTCGGCCAGGGCAGTCACCAGCGGGTGCACGGCCAATTCGCTCACGGGTGAGCCCCTCCTGCGGCCGTGGCGGGCGCGGGTGCCGGGACGGCCGCGGCCTCGCGGGCCACCACCTCGGCGAAGGCTTCCACGATGGGGAGGAGCGCGGCCTCTGCCTCCGCGGCGTGCTGCGCGGACGTCTTGCCACAGGCCATCACCAGGCGCCCCACCACGAAGCTGTACACCGCGTCTAGTTGGTCGCACAGCTCAGGAGCGACCTCGGCCTTGAGGGTCGACTGCAGAGCCATCACGATCTTGGCGGCCTTCTCACCGGCGTTGATGCCTGTCGTGTGGTCGCGCCTGCTGAAAGCGGCGCGCGCCGTGCGGATGCTGGCCAGGGCGTTTTCGAAGAGCATCATCATGATTCGCTGCGGAGAAGCGGTAGCGGCGGTCACGTTGGTGTAGGCGCGGTAGGCATTCATGACCAACTCCAGAAATCGTCAGAAATCCGTTTCGCTAAAACCAGGATTCATCGAGCGTGGCACCGACCTGCCTGAAGGTTCGGGAAGGAATCGACCGCCCCGGCCGGGGTCCCCTTCCGGGGCGGTCGTCGGTGCCCTTTACCCAATCGGTTAGCTGAGGAGCTTGAGCGCGAGCTGCGCGGTCTGGTTCGCTTGCGCCAGGACGGAGATGCCGGCCTGTTGCAGGACCTGGTTCTTGGCCAGCGCGGCCGATTCAGCCGCCACGTCCACGTCGCGGATGCGGCTGTTCGAGGCAGCGATGTTCTCGGAGGTGGCGTTAAGGTTGGCGATGGCGTAGTCGAGCCGGTTCTGCGCCGCACCGAGCGTTGAACGCTTGTTCGAGATCTCGTTGAGCGCGTCGTCGACAGCCGTGATGAGAGCCGAGGCGTTGGTCTGGCTCTGATCGTTGCTGAAGGTGGTCAGCGCGGCGCCCAGAGCCTGCATCTTGCTGCCCGCCTCAGCTTGCGCGCCAATTTGAGCGTTCACGAACGTGATGTTTGTGGTCTCGTCGGCTTCCGCGCCGGTGAGAAGCTTGGCCGCGCCGCTGCCGGCGTCGGTGCTGAGGGTGTCCGAGGTCCCGGTGGTCAGCGCGGCGCCTATGGTGTCCGCCGCCACCGTCGCCGTCGCGCTGCCGTTGGTGAAGGTCATCTTGATGCCCAGGGCCGTGAAGTCCAGGGTCGTGCTGCCGCCTACGGCCACGGGGGCGCTGAGGGACACCGAGGACGAGGTCGAGCCCGCGGTCAGGGTCAGAACGTCGGTCGTGCTGTTGTAAGTGAAGGTGTGCGTGGTGTCGGCCTTGGCGCCCGACACGTCGATAGACGTAAACGCACCCGTGCCGGCAACCATACCGACCTGGATCTCGCTAGCGCCGTCCAGCTTGGTCATGAGGTCCCCCGTGAGCAGACCCTGGCCGTTGAACGTGGTCCGCTTCGCCGTGGCGTCGATCTCTTCCTTCAACTGCTGAAGCTCGAGGTTGATGTTCGTGCGCTCGTCGGCGCCGTTGCTGTCAGATGCGGCCTGGGCGGCCAGGTCGCGAATACGCTGCATCATGTTCTGGATCTCATCCAGACCACCTTCAGCCGTCTGAATCATCGAGATGCCGTCGTTGGCGTTGCGGGCGGCCTGGTTCAAACCACCCATCTGCGCCTTCAACTTCTCGCTGATACCGAGGCCGGCGGCGTCGTCAGACGCGCGGTTGATGCGGTAGCCGGAAGACAAACGCTCCATCGACTTGGTCAGAAGCGAGCTCGTCGTCGACATGTGCCGTTGCGCGCTGATGGCACCTACGTTTGTTTGGATTGAAAGCATTGTCGTTCTCCTCTGTGTTGGGTTTGGGGGGCACCGTGCCCGCTCTCAACTCTCTGTTCGGCACGGGCCCTGGCCGCGATAAGCGCGAGCGCCGTGCGACCTTCCGCCGCCCTCGCGACACACCTCCGCCACGTCACAGACCCGTGGCCTCCGTCGGGGCCCACGGTGTTCAGCGGCCGCGGCTCAAGCGCGCAGGCCCCACCCCATCACCCCCGACTCTCCTCGGCGGATGGCCCGGCCGGCTCACTTCATCCGGTTGACCAGGCTCAGCTCGAACGTCTTCGAGGCGGCGGTGAGCGTCGCCTCCAGCGCGTACTGAGCCAGGCTCAACTGCGTCGACGCGTCGATGACGTCCGCGTCCTGCACCTTGCCGATGAAGACGGTCTCGTCGTCCACGCCGGATTCACACAGCGACACCGCGCTCTCGAACACATTGACCGAGGTACCGACGCGCGAACGGATGGTGGCCAGGCTGTTGGCCAGGTTCTCGAAATTGGTGATGCTGTTGCGAATGGCGTCGCCATCATTGTTCGTCAGGGCCGTGGACAGATCCTGGAGCGTCTGCACGATGCCCGTCGCCCCCGTGACCATCCCACTCACGTCCACGGAGGACACCTCGTACAGGCCGGGCGAGACCTCGACCGTGCGCACGCCGCTGTCGCCCTGGTACACGCCCGCGTCATCGAACGGCTGCGTGGTCTCCTTGTAGCCGCCGAACAGATAACGATCACCGAAGCGCGTGTTCAGCTCGTTGATGGTCTGGCGAAGAAGGCCGTCGACCTCCGGCGCGGCGGCAGCTCGCTCGGCGGCGTCGTAGCTGTCGCTGCCCAACTGGGAGGCCAACTGGCGGGCTCGGCCCAGCAGATTGCCCACGTTGTCCAAAGCCCCATCGGCCGTATTGAGCTCGTCCGCGGCCTGTTGCGCTGCCGTACCGATGGCGGAAAAGCGGTTCTGCATGATGCGATGGCGCACCACCAGAGCGGCCGCGGCCGGATCGTCGCCGGGCGCGATGACCCGCTTGCCGCTGGAGAGTTGCTCCTGCGCCTCGCCCAGCTTGCTGCGGGAATCCGTGACACGCGAGAGGGTTCCCTCGTAGATCATCTTCTCGGTGACGCGCATGGTGGCTTCCTCTCTCAGACAATGTCCAACAAGGTCTCGAGCATGGAGTTCGCCGTCGTGATGACCTTGGACAAGGCCTCGTAGGCGCGCTGGGCCCGAGTAAGATTCACGATCTCATCGTCCATGGCCACGCCCGAAGTGGATTCGCGAGAGTCGGTCAGGTGGTTGAGCATGGCGGTGTCGAACGCCGCCCCGTCGCTCGCCGACTGCGTGAGGACACCGAAGTCCGAGACAACCTTGGCCAGCGTTCCCTGCGCGGTCAGCCCCGTGGACAGCAGGGTATTCTCGCTGTCGATCAGCGCCTGCAGGTTGGTTGCGTCGCCCGGCGCGGTCAACGCCGTCGCGGCGGCGGCCAGCAGGCTCGGATCGGCGGCCAGATTGGCGTCGATCTTGATCTTGAAGGCGGCGTCCTCGACGACAGCGCCCACGTCGAAGACATTCCCACCCGCACCGCCTGTCGCGGTGAAGCCGGCGCTGTTGATGCCGTTGATCATCTGCCCGAATTCGAAGGCCAGGGTGTCCAGGCCGCTGGAAGCCCCCCCCAACGCCACGTCGCGCGCCGTGAGCAGACCCGCGATCGTGCCTCCCACCGTGGTGCGGTCGAGGACGATGTCCGGCGACCCGTCCGCCGGCGTGAACACCACATCGGTGTGGCCCTTGTTGCCGGGCTGACTCTGCGTCTTGAGCTCACAGGATAGCGTGGTGTTGACCAGGGTGGTTCCGCCGGGCAGGACCATGCTCACGTTGCCGTGATCGTCGGGCACGGGCTGCGCGCCGATCAGGCCGGCCAGCTTGTCCACCAACCGTTGGCGCTCGTCCAGCAAGTCGTTCGGCGAGCCGCCGGCCGTCACGACGGGGGCGATGCGCCGATTCAGCTCGGCGATGGATGCCGAGGTTGCGTTCACCTCGTTGACCAGGTTGGTGATGTTCTCGTCGATACCGTCGCGGGCCGTCTCCAGTGAGCTGGCGGTGCGGTTGAAGGTGGCGGCCAAGACGCGAGCCGAATCCACCGCCGCCTGTCGCAGCCCGCTGTCACTGGCGTTTTGGGCCAGGGTGCGCATGGCCGAGTAGAAGTCACCCATGGCCGTGGTCAGGCTGCCCGTCGCATCCGGGTCCAGCGCGGACACCGCCGCCAGCGCATCAGATTGGGCGGTGGAGGCGGCGGAATTCGAGAACGCGAGCGGCAACTGCTGCTCGACGTACTGATCACGGATCTGGTACACGCCCTTCAACACGATGCCGCCGCCGATGTAGCCGCGTGTGCCCGCCAACTGGCTGGGCACGGATTCGGTCTGCACGGCGTACTGGCGGGAATAGCCCTCGGTGTTGGCGTTGGCGATATTGTGGCTGGCCGTGGCTGTCTGAACCTGGATGACGCCAAGGCCGTTGGCCGCGTTGCTGATTGTGCTGACCAGACCCATGGTTAGGCCACCCGGCAAGAAGTGGAAATGGGACCGGCCGCCTGGGCCGCTCCCCGTCTGTCGTAGGCCACCGGCGAGGGGGCGACGGTGGACACACAGCTACGAATCCAGCGAAGCGCGTGGCGCGTGACGTTCTGGTTGGTTGCATCCGCGTGACGCAGGCTCCTCACCAACTCGCGCAGCTCGCCCAAACGGCTGGCCAGGGCCTCACCCCGGCCCGGTTCAGCGCGCACCAGGGCGGTCAGATTGCCCTTGGCCAGGCCGCGGCGCTGCAGGGCCCGCGCGGTCAACTCGGACAACTCATGCTCCAGGCGCGCCACCTGGCGGTTGAAGTCCTCGCGGTGACGGACGGACTCGAGCAGGCCCGCCGAATCGAGTGAGCGAATGAGCGCCCGGCGGTCCCGGGCACGTTCGATCTCTGCCTCGATGTGGGTACGCAGGGTTTCGGTGATGGCGATGGCTTGCTCGAGTTCGTCCATTAGGACCTCATCATGGCGGCGATGCGCGCGTCGATCTCGGCCGCCTCCAACAGGCGATCGGCCAACACGCCCGGGTTGGGCTTGTAGCCGCCGCTGCGGATAGCAGCCTCGATCTGACTCAGACGGGCGCTGCGCGTGGTGCCCGCCTTGGAACGCACCGCCTGAACGAGTTGGTCGACCTTGCGTGCTTCTTCGACGCTAACCCGGTCCTTGGGTGCGCTTGCGGGCTTGGCTTCGCCTTCCGATTTCTCGGTCAGCGTCCCTGTGCCACTTGTCGGTGTCGTGCTTTTGATCATCATGGCCAATCCCCCTTGGCCAACTTGCGACTTCGGCCAATAAGGAGATCGACACGGTTTCGCTCGTCATTAAGGGCGGCGTCCGGATTTGTCTTCACGTCTCCGTTTTCATAGGAGTTCTCGGCATCTGGCGTCGCGTCGGGGGGCAGAGACTGCTCCACCAGGGCCGCCACGCCGATGCCACCCGCTTTCTCCATCGCGTCAGCCAGGGCATCCACGAACATGTCGGCGTGTATCTGACCTCCCGGTGCAGCAGAGCCCTTGAAGACGCCGCTCTCGCGAATCATCTGGCGCAGCAGGGTGGCTTCCAACGCCTGACAGGCCTCTGTCGCGTCACGAACCGGACCCATCACATGACCTCCAGATCCGCGTCGATGGCGCCCGCAGCTTTCATGGCTTGCAGGACCGCCACCAGATCGCGGGCCGACACCCCGATGAGGTTCAAGGCCTTGACCAATTCCTCGACGGAGCTGGTAGCCGGCAGGGCCACCGCCGGCTTGGTCCCCTCCTGCGCATTCACGGCGGCCACGCGCGAGGACACGGTGCGGGCATTCTGCGCCAGGGGTCCCGGCTGCGAAGCCCACGGCGTCTGGCGCACCGAGATCGAGAGGCTGCCGTGCGCCACGGCCACCGCCCGAATACGCACGCCCTGCCCGGCCACGATGGTGCCCGTGCGCTCGCTGACCACGATGCGGGCTCGCTGATCGGGGTCCACTTCCAGCGCTTCCAGTTGCGCGAGCAGGCCCACCACCTTGCCCTTCCATGTGTCGGGGACCGTGATCTGAACCAACGCCGGATCAGCGGCCTTGGCCGCCTCACTGGAGAGCGACTTGTTGATGGCCTCGGCGATGCGAACCGCGGTGGTGGAATCCGGGCGGCGTAGGCCGAAAAGGAGTGGCCCCTTCTCCAGATCGGGCGACACGGCCCGCTCGATGCTCGCGCCTGCGGGCACGGATCCGGAGGTGGGCTGGTTCTTCTGCGCGCGCGAGCCAGCCGAGGACACGTCATAGCCGCCCGCCTGCACGGGTCCCTGCGCCACCGCGTAGACCACACCGTCGGGACCGGTGAGCGGCGTAATCAGCAGCACGCCACCCGCGAGAGAGCGCGCATTGCCCATGGAGCTGACCGACACATCGATCTTGGAGCCCGGACGCGAGAAGGAAGGCAAGCGCGCCGTCACCATGACGGCGGCGGTGTTGCGCACGCGCACCTCGCGCGGGTCCACGCGGATGCCCATGCGGCCCAGCATGCCGGCGATGGATTGCGCGGTGAAGAAGACCTGTTCCGTATCGCCCGTCCCGGGCAAGCCCACCACCAGGCCGTAGCCGAAGAGCGGGTTGTCGCGCACGCCCTGCACGTCGACCAGATCCTTGATACGCACCGGAGCCGCCGTGGCGACCGGCGCCAGCGTGGTGATGACCGCGAGGACGAGGGCGATGGTGAAGGTACGCATGGCGATTAGAAGGGCCACATCCAGCCCAGGTAGTGAGACAACCAGCCTTGCTTCTGGTTGTCGCTGAGGACACCGCGGCCGACGAACTCGATCTCCGCGTCGGCGACCATGGAGCTCTTCACGCTGTTGTCCTGATCGATGTCGATGGGCCGCACCACACCCGAGATGTAGAAGTGCTGTTCCTCCGCGTTGACCAGGATCACGCGGTGGCCCTCCACGAAGAGATTGCCATTGGGCAAGACCTTGGTGACCACGGCGGGCACGGTGGCCGAGAGGTACTCGCTGCGCGCCGTATCGCCCTGGCTCTTGAATGTGCTCTTGGAGCTGCCGCCCACACCGAAGTTGGAGCCCATGTTGGCGGGCAGCTTGCTGAGTAGATTGAGGAAGGCGTCGATCTTCGCCGAGCTGTCGCTCGAACGGTCCACGTTGGTGTCCGTCGAGCGGTGGGCATCGGCCACCTCTTCGATCCTCACCACGACCAGATCGTTGACCCGCAAGGCGCGCGCGTCGGTGAACAGCAGCGAGGCCGGCCGGCCCTCCTGCCACAGGCTGCCCACCGAGGTGTTGGCCGTGGCGTCCTTGCTCTCGGCGGGCAAACGGTAGTCGCGTTTCTTGGGCACGTACTCCGCCACGTGGGCCTGCGTGGCGCAGGCCGAGAGGGCGACGAGGAACAGCAGGAGCTTTCTCATGGCACCTCCACCAGCAGGCGCCCGTTGTCCAGACGCCCTTCCACGTGCCGGCCCGAGGGCAGCACGACGCAGGAGCGTCCCGCGCCGCAGGGCACAGCCCGGCCTTGCATCTCGACGGCGAGGGCGCCGCTCATGACGATGACCTTCACGGGCTCGCCCGCGGGCAAGCTGCCGCCGGCCACGTGGGATGCCTCAATGAGTGTTCCGCGCGGCAGGGCGCGCGCCGCCACCGCGCCGGCGGGGGGCACCACGGGCATGTGGCCCGCGTACACTTCGCGCTCGTCGGTGATGAGGGCCGGCGCGAGTCGTTCGCCCGCGCGCACGGGCCGCGAGGTAACGGCCGTGGTCGCCCACACCTGCACGCGCAGCCAGGCCCATGCGGGACAGTGGGCATCGCGCAGGCGCACGGCCACCTTGGCCGAGCCCGTGATGGCCCTGGGCACAGAGGCCGCGCGCGGCACGCAGACCGCGGGCAAGGCCGGCGTCCACGCCACGGGAACCACGCGCGCGCCGCTCACGGTCAGCGCGCGCTCCACCACCTGCATCACCTCGGGCGTAACCACTGTGGCGGCCGGCGCGGCGTCGGCCGCGACCAAGGCGAAGAGCGCGAGGAGTGAACCGGTGGCGAGCATGGTCATCACCGCAACTGGGTCAGCCTCTGCAGCATCTGGTCGGCCGACTGAATGACCTTCGAATTCATCTCGTACGAGCGCTGGGTGGTGATCATGTTGATCATCTCCTCGACGGCTTTGACGTTGGCGTTCTCCAGGTAGCCCTGGCTGATGTTGCCCGCGCCCTGCTCGCCGGCCTTGGCGATGACCGGCTCGCCGCTGGCGTCGGTGGCCTGCAGCAGGTTGCCGCCTATGGCCTCCAGGCCAGCCGGGTTGGTGAAGGTGGTCAACTGAATGGTTCCGACCTCCGTCAGGTCGGTGCGCCCCGAAAGGCGGACCTGCACCGTGCCGTCGCTCTTGACCGTCACCTGGGTGGCGTCAGCGGGGATGGTGATGCCGGGCTCGACCAACTCGCCCGACTGGGTCACCACGCGTCCCGTGGAATCCACGCGAAAGGCGCCGTCGCGCGTGTACGCGGCATCGCCGTTGGCGCGCTGAATGCGGAAGAAGCCCGAACCCTCGATGGCCAGGTCCCACGTGTTCTCCGTGCTCACCAGGTCGCCCTGGGCCAGAGAGCGCGACGTGGAGGCGGTACGCACGCCCAACC
Organism: Pseudomonadota bacterium; assembly: GCA_023438785.1. GTDB lineage: Bacteria > Myxococcota_A > Polyangia > Fen-1088 > Fen-1088 > Fen-1137. The sequence continues at coordinate 5,984 of JAEXQJ010000195.1, read as the reverse complement.
CCACCTGCAGAGGCGCCGGCTGACCACCGCCCGCTGCCCCCGGGGCGCTGGCCGAGCGAATGGTTTCGGAGAGCAGATCCTGGAAGTCGGTGCGTGTCTTCTTGAAGCCGTTCGTGCTGGCGTTGGCCAGGTTGTGGGCAACCACGTCCAGCTTGGTTTGCTGGGCGTCCATGCCGGTGGCGGCCGTGTAAAGCGATCGCAGCATGCTCTCTCCTTCAGCGCAGGCGGCCGACTTCGACCACGCGCTCGTCGAGTTTTCGGTAGGTCTGGATGGCCTGCATGGCCATATCGAACTGGCGTTGCGCGCTGATCATCTGAATCGTGCAATCGAGGGCGCTCGCGTTGCCCAGTTCGAGCTGCCCCACGCTCACCGTGCCCTCCGGGTCCGCGACCATGGTCGAGCCCGCCGAGGGCGCCATCAGCGCCGGGCCCACGCGGTCCATGGGCCCCTGGTTGCGGTACAGAGCCAGCGTGTCGACCACCGTCGAGTCGTCGACCAGCACATCACCATTGCTCTCGATGCGCGGCTCGCTGCCCGGAGGCACCACCACCGGCTCGCCGGAAAGGCCAATGACCGGTATGCCGGAGGCCAGGAGGTGACCGTCGGGGCCCACTTCCAGGTGGCCGTTGCGTGTGTAGACGGTCTGGCCCGTGGACATACGCAAGCCCAGATAGAGATCGTTGTCGGGCAGCACGTCGAGTTGGCTGTCGGTCATGCTGGTGAGACCTGGGCGCATATCCACCCCCGTCGACACCACGCCTGCCAGAACCTTGTCGCTGGGGCCGGGGGGCAGGAAGGATCGAAAGGCGGGACGCGTGGCCTTGAAACCAGGCGTTTCGGTGTTCGCCAAGTTGTCGGCGATGGAATCGAGCTGAGCGCTGCGCGCCACCGCGGCGGACATTCCTACGTAGATGCCATCAGCCATCGTGCTTGCCTTCCGTTTCGAGCCTCGAATGCGGATTGAGCAAGGCGGGTGCCAATCGGTGTCGTAAACCTGACACGCTCGCCGCCGCCATTGGTCCAGCACGTGCTTGAGCAAGCGTCGTGCAACCCGCACTGAAGTTCGGCGTTTGATCTGCCGATGGAGGAATCGTGAGCCCGAAGACCCGCCTCGATGCCGCGGTCCGGATTCGTGAAGTCGCAGAGGATCGCGCCCGGTTGACGCTCGCCGAGGCCCAGCGTCTGGCCCGCGAGGCACAGACCGCCGTGCGCCTGGCCGCCGAGAAGGCGCGCGCCGACGAGCGCCGCACCGGCACCGCCGCCGACTGGACGCTGGTCGAGTCCGCGCATCTGCGCGCCCTCCAAGAGGCTCGCCAGGCCGAACGCGAGGAGAAGGCCGCGGCCGAGAAGCTCGGCGCTTCACGCGCGCATTACGTGGGCGCCCACCTGCGCGCCGAGGCGTTGCGAAAGGTCGTCGATACACGCCTGGCCGAGATGGCCGTCGCCGAGAGATCGAGCGAGCGCCGGAACATGGACGAGATCGCGGTCATCCTCCGCGGCCGGCGCTTCGCCTGATCTGGACCACGCGGGCCTTCGCCCCCAGACCGCCAGCTTCCTGGCGTCAGGAAAGGGCCACCGTCACAGAAGCGAGCCACCGCCACCGTGCCAGGATCGTGACGGCGGCCATCAGGTGGGTGGGCGTGGGCCCGCGGCGGAGAGAGCGCCCGGCCTTGCTGCTGAGGACAGCGCGGCGCGTACCCACGATCATGCACGCGCCGTGCGCCCCGAAGACCAGCTACTTCGTCTTGCGTTTCCCGGTCTTCTTCGCGGGCTTCTTCTCGGCCTTCTTCGCGTTGTCGGCCTTCTTGTCAGGCGCAGCCGCGCGCGGGGCGGGGGGCGGCGTTCCGATGGCCGTGGGGTTGCCGACCTCGTCGAGGTAGGCGGCCACCCAGGCCAGCGGCGCGTTCCAGTTGATGGTGATCTCGTTGGTCGACCACGACTCGATGTGATCCACGAAGCACTTCTGCGGCGCGCAGCCTTCCAGACCGGCGCCCCTGGCCTGCGGATCCTCGAGGCCCGAATTGGGGCCACCCGAAACCGCGCCGGGCGGCGGCTCGGGGAACTGACGGTTGGCCTGGTGGGCCCAGAAACGGTGGTGCGGGTTGCGCAGTGGCCGCGTGCCGTAGCCGGTCACGAAGCTCTGGTCGAGCGGGTTGCGTCCCAGGATGTAGTCCATCCCCACGGCCACCGCGTCGGCATACTTGGGGTCCTTGCTGAAGTCGCCGGCCAGGCCCATGACCAAAAGGTTGTTGAGCACGAACGAGTTGGAGCCCCAGGGATAACGCGAGGCCGTGAAGGGCACGCGGTAGCCTTCGCTGTTCAGGGCCTGGATGTACGCGTCAGCCGCCTTCTTCACGTTGGCGCGGATCTGGTCCACCTCGGATTTGGGCAGCCGATTGGGCACCACGGCCAGCGACAGGCTGCCCAGCGACGCCGTCCACCCCCAGGTCATGGAGGTCATGGGTCCTGCCGGTCCTGCCTCGTGCGTGGACACCTCTTTCCACCACCTGGAAGACATCATGTCGCCCTTGAAGGCGTCCTCGCCCGTCGTGATGAACAGCTCGGCCGCAGCCCAGTAGAACTCGTCGTCCAACTTGCCATCGCTGTAGGGGCCGCCGCCCTCGGTGGTTCCAGCGGCGAGCACCTTCGGATTCTTCTTGGCGGCCGCGTACGCCTTGCGTGCCGCTTCCAGGCACTTCTTCGAGAATGCCGGATCCACCTTCTGCCAGATACGCGAGGCCTGTGCCGCCACCGCCGCCATGTTCAGCGTGGCAGCCGTGCTCGGCGCGAAGAGGAGGCGCTTCATGGGATCCTGGTCGGGCGCTGTGCCCAGGCCGGTCCACTTCTCGTCGTGAATCTTGTGGTGAACCATGCCGGCCAGCGGCTGACCGTCGGGCACCTGCATCTTGAGCAGAAACTCCACCTCCCAGCGGGCCTCGTCGAGCAGGTCGGGGACCTGATTTCTGTTCTCGGGGATCTGCAGGTGGCCGTCGCCGAAGTCCACGTTGGACTTGCCCAGGTAGGCGCCGCGTTCCCACTGGTTCAGCATGGTCCACGCCGAGATGCCGCCGTTGACCACGTACTTGCCGTGATCGCCGGCGTCGTACCAGCCGCCCGATACGTCCAACGTGTAGTCGCACCCACTCTTGGGCGCGCACGGGACCTTGTTGTCCGACAGGTGCCCCGCCGGGCGCGCCCACTTCTTCTGCTCCGCGTACGGCATAGCGATCTCGATGCCGCTGCGGTTGTGGAAGAAGTAGGCGAGCGCGTCGTACTTCAGGCGTCGGTACACGTCGGCGGCGATGACGAAGCGCAGGCTCTCGCTGGCGCCCGCGCGCAACACGTACGTGCCCGGGGTCTTGACCGACGAGAAATCGATGACGTGCACGTTGTCGCCCGAGGCGTCGTCGGGACCGTGCACCTGGGTCTTGCCCGAGGCCACCACCTTGTGCGCACCGTCGAGCAACTGCCAGTCGAGCGGCGCTGAGGCCGCGTCACGCACCACCGCCATCTTGCTCAGGTTGGGCAGATAACCCACCTGGTTGATCAGCAGATTGGCGAGCGGCTCGCTCTTTTCGGCGCCGCGACCCGCGAATTCCGGATCGTCGATCTCCACGTCATCCACGCACACGGTGAAGGGCGTCTCCACACCCTCGGCCTGCGGGCCGCCGATGTGGAAGGCCAACTCGGCCGTGGGATCGTCGTCGTAGGCCATGCGGAAGGCGCCGCGGATGATCTTGGGCTGCGGGCCAATCTGCGGGCCGCCCATCCAATACTCGATGTAGGGCGGTCCGGCTTGGCCCACCTTGATGCGTGCCCGCGTGGTCTTGGTCGCGTGAATCTTGAACCTCACCGCGTACGTGTGGCCCTTCTGGATGACCATGTCGCGCACACGGAACTGGGCGTCCCAGTTGTTGTTGCCCGCCTCGGTCACCTCCGTGCACAGCTCCCGATCCATGACGAAGCCGCGCCCCGCGGCGGGCGCGCTGAACGACGTGGCCCACGGGATGAACTTGCCGTCGTCAAAGGTGCCGTTGGCCAGCAGGTTGTGCCCGGTGCTGGCGGGCGTCTCCACGCCCGGTGATCCATCGACCGGCGGATCATTCCACCCCGCCGGCGGCTTGGTCATCGTCTCCATGGGCTTGGCGGCGGCGGCCGCGGCTGGCGCCCGGCGCGCCGGCTTGGCCTTCGTGCCGATGGTGTTGAGACACCCGGTCAGCAGGGCGGCCCCCACCAGGGGCCCGACGAGAAACGCGAAAAAACGAGAATGGGACATTCGCAACTCCGGCAAGAATTCAAAGGGCTGCGTGACAGCCCCGTCACGCGTGGCCATGGTGCCCCATGGCGGATTGCGCCTTCAAGGAGTAGTGAGTCGCTCCTTCGGACGTCCGCAACGGCAGCGGACATGTACAAAAAAGAGACGATGGACCACGGCTCGGTCGCCGCGGTCTCGCGCAAAAAGCGGCACACGCGCGGTTGCACATGCTTGGGGCGGGTGAAGATGGCCACGTGCTCACCGCCGACGACCTTCAGCAACTCGGCACCGGGATGGGCGGAGATTTAACCGATAATTGCCCAATTGGAAACCCGGCCGCAATCGGCGCCCGGCTAGTCTTCTTGTAGAGGCGCTCGATGAAAACCTCCTTCATCAAGACGATCACACACACTCAGCCTGCGGTCCTCCTGGCCACCGGTTTGGCCCACGCGAGCCTGGAGCTCCGCTGGCCCGCCACCCTGGTGCTGTTCGCGCTCCTGCAGGTGGTTGTCCTGCTCGCGGTCAGAAGAAGGCGCGCGCGGCAGTCGCACAGTCTTCGCTTCGTCGCGCGCGGCATGGTGGTGTCCGTCGGGCCCGCGCCCGCCACACCTGCGCGCCGCCGTGCGCATCTGAGCCTGGTGCCCTGACTTCACGCCGATCTCGACCGGGCTCTACAACGGCGTGCCCGCCTCGATGCGCGTGGGTTTGTTGTGGCGGCGGCGGCCATGGCTGGCCTCGGTGCAGGCGCGGGCGACCGCGGTGCGCACCTTGTCCCAAAGCTTCTCCCTCACCTCGCCGGGCAACTCGCGCCGTGAGCCTTCGAAGCGCACGTGAGCGACTGGCCGGCCCGTGACACCGCTGCGGATGACGATGGTGGCCACGGCGCGCTCTCGCGCTTGGCTCTTGATGCGCCCGTGCACGTAGACGGAAAGGTCGAGCGCGGCCGCCATGTCTCGGAACTGCTCGGCCAGGTAGCGACTCCGGTCAGGGGCGCGCAGATCGGTGGCAACTCGCATGCGGTTGTCCTCGAAGACGCGCACCACGTGATCACGCAGCCGTTCGGCCCCATCACCCTCGAAGGCGAAGACCGCGGCCTTCTTCGTGGCGATGGCCTCAGCCTCGGCACGGGCACGGGACTCGGCCAGGTGCGCTCTGGCTTCGCGCCTCGTCCGGGCATGCGTCGGCCGCCTGGGTGCCGCGGCCGCTTGGGATATGGCTGCGCCGATCACCGTCACCAGCAGCACCACAACCGCCAACGTCGACCGGCTCCGGGAGAACATCATGCGGTCGGACATTAGCGCGGATAGAGGCCAGGGCAACTGCGCAGGCTCTGGCGCACGGAGACGCTCCAGGCCATACTGCCGACCTGCCCCGTCCATAAAATATGAGCCGCAGGCGGACGCTCGTGGCGTCTCAGAACAAGGCGTAGGGGCGAGAGTGTTCGCCGTTGAAGGAGCCCGACAATGACGAAAGACGTGGTTCTACCCTCCAAGCGAAAATTCTGTCTGATCCTGCCCGCCCTGCTCGGGCTGGCGCTCAGTCCCGGCTGTAAGTCGAGCGACAAGGGCCCTGCAACAGGGACGGCCGGCACGGGCGGCAGCGCCGGCCAGGCCGGAGGTTCCGGCCACGCCGGTGCGGGCGGCGGAGGACAGGCTGGCGACGCCGGAGGCGGGAGCAGCGGCGGTGCAGCCGGTGGGTCGGCCGGGAGCAGCGGAAACGGTGGTACGG
>JAEXQJ010000146.1 GCA_023438785.1 Pseudomonadota bacterium | reverse complement strand
GGGGGGGAACCGGGCCCGGCGGGGGGGGGGGGGGGGGCTGTGTCCCCAGCAACAGCGCCAATGCCCAGAGGCTCGTCGCGACCACGATGAGTGAATGCTAGCACCTGGTTTGGCGGTTCGGGGCCGGCCGTGGACGGCGCAGGTGTGGCACGCGGTGCGGGCGTTCAGGCAAGGCGTGCGCGGGTGCAATCACCTCGGCGTGCCCGGTGTCCCAAAGCCAGGAGGTGAGTTCCTGGTCCCGCTTCTCCTCCCTGTCCGACGGAGACAGCCGTGCCCACCGATGGAACAGTTTCGGGGATCGGTGGGCCGGCTCCTCCCCTATTGCGGGAGGGCTTGCCACCATTGGGCCAGATCCGGGGGCCAATCGCGCTCGAAGCGCAGCGTCTGACCCGTGCTGGGATGGGAGAAACCCAGCACGCGGGCATGCAGGGCCAGGCGAGGAGGATCCGCATCGGTGGCGCGGCCGTAGCGTCGATCGCCGAGCACGGGGTGGCCCATGTGTTGGGCGTGCACGCGAACCTGATGGGTGCGTCCTGTCTCCAGGCGCGCCTCGGCCAGGGTGAGACCGGCTTTGTGCTCGACCGGGACGAAGCTCGTGCGCGCGGGGCGGCCCTCGACCGGCGCGTCCACCGTGTGCGCCTCGCTCAGATCGCCGAGGAGAACCGTGCGGTACACCCGCTCCAGGCTGTGGGCGCGGAAGGCCTCGGACAACTCGCGCGCGGCGTGCGGGGTCTTGGCCAGGACCAGAAGACCGCTCGTGCCGTGGTCCAGGCGGTGCACGAGGTGTAACTCAGGCGATGAGGGGCGCTCCTGCAGGTAGTGCAGCAGGTTGTGCCGATCCGTCTCCCGCGTCGGCGCGGTCATGAGCTGGGCGGGTTTATCGACCACCAGCAGGTGTTCGTCTTCGTGGACGATGTCGAGGGGTGGCGGCTGGGTCTTCTGGGCGGCCAGGACCTCTTCGAGGGCAGCGCCCAAGTTGACCTCGACCTTGCGTCCGGGCTGGATGCATTTGGAGGCGAACTTGACGCGTGCCCGTTCCACGAACACGCCGCCAATCTGCAGCACCTTGCGCGCCGTGCGCCGGGATAGGCCGGGCACCCGCTTGGCGAGCAGTTGATCGAGGCGCAGCGTCGCGTCTTCGGGGGCCACCGTGAAGCTGAAATGTCGGGCGGACACGGGCTGCATGGTGGACGCTCCGACGGCAAAAGACCAGGGGAGGCGCGCGCTCGTTTGGTCCGCGGGCGCCGCTTTCGGATTCGCCATCCGTGTCGCCGAGCTTCGCGGCAGCCTACGAGGCTGTGCTATCACCCTGGCCATGCCATCCCCCACGCCTCGCGTTGTCTGCGAGCGGTGCCGCCGGCCCGCGACCGTGTGCTACTGCGCGCACGTCACGCGCCTGGAGACGCGCACCCGCGTGCTCCTGCTCCAGCATCCGCGCGAGCGCGAGGTGGGCATCGGCACCGCACGCATCGCCCGATTGTGCCTGCCGGCGGCCGATCTGCGCGTGGGCGTAGATTTTTCGCAGGATGCTGTGGTCCAGGAGGCGTTGGCCTCGGGGCGGGCCCATCTGCTCTTTCCCGGGCCGAAGGCGCGCGACGTGGCCACTGTGCCGGTGGACGAGCCCATCACGCTCATCGTGGTGGACGGGACCTGGAAGCAGGCCGAGCGCCTGCTCAAGGCCAATCCCGCCCTGATGGCGTTGCCCCAATTGCGCTTCACGCCCGAGCGGCCCAGCGACTACAACCCCATCCGTCGCGAACCCGCCGAGCATTGCGTGGCCACCATCGAGGCGCTGGCCTACGTGCTTGGCCACCTGGAGCGCGATCCGGAACGCTTTCGCGCCTTGCTGCGGCCGTTCCAGGCCATGGTGGACATGCAGCTCGCCTACGTCAGGGCCAGCAAGGGCGGGCGGCATCGGCTCTATTCCAAGCGCAACCGCGGTAACCGTCGGCGCCTCATGCCTGACTACATGCGCGAGCGTGAGGCCCGCATCCTGTGTGTGCACGGCGAGGCCAACACATGGCCACGCAGCTCCGGGGATCGCCGGCCGGCCGAGATCGTGCACTGGCTGGCGCGGCGACTGGCCACCGGCGAGAGTTTCGAAGCCATCGTCGCGCCCCGGCGCGCGTTGTCGTCCACCACGCCCCAGCACATCCGCATCGCCAGCGAGGAGTTGCTGGCAGGCGAGGCCTGGGAGTCGTTTGCGGCGCGCTGGCAGGCCTTCGTGCGGCCCGACGATGTGATCGTGTCCTGGGGCCATTTCCCGGTGGACACGCTGGCCAGCGACGGGCTGACCCTGCCCAAGCCGCGCTTCGACGCGCGGGCCTTGGCCGGGACGTGGCTGCGGCAACGTACGGGCACGGTGGAGGATTGCCTGCCCCGTCTGCAACTGCCCGCGCCCGCGCCGTGCGGGGCGGGACGGGGCGGCCTGCGTTTGGCGGGCCTGTGCGCGGTGGTGCGACGCATGTACGAGCGCACGGCCGAGATCGAAGCCGAGGCCGCCGCGCGCGAGGCCGAGGCCGCCGCGCGCGAGGCTGAGGCCGCGGCGGGTTGAGCGTGCTGATCCTTCCCCGGTTCGTCCTGCGCGCGCCGCTGCTACCCGTCCGGGCCCTACGCGACGCCACGGGCTCTCTCCGTCGCCATGCCCTGGGCGCCTCGGCGATCGAATTGGCCAGCCCTGATTTGTGGGCCGCCTTGGCAGACCCGGCAGATACCCAGGCCCGAGCGGCGCTCGAGCGCTACGCCCGGCGGGCTGCCTTTCGTCCCACTCCGGCGGGGTTGCTGGCGGGCGTGGGCGTGGGGCGTTTGGGCGCGCGGACGCAGATCCACACCGACCAGGCGGACGCGTACCTGGCGCCCACCTGGGGGTGTATGGCGGCCCTGGGGCGCGCGTTGCTCGACGAGCCCGAGGTGCGTGCGCACGTGCGCCTGCGCTCGGCCCCGTCGCTGGTGGCGGGCGGTGGGCAGGCCTTGTGGCTGGCCCTGCAGGACGACGGCCTTCAGCTCGGCCGCGTCGACATGGATGACGAGTTGGCGGCCGTGCTGGAG
>JAEXQJ010000127.1 GCA_023438785.1 Pseudomonadota bacterium | reverse complement strand
CCGTACCCAGTGAGCGGGGTGAAGGCTCGGTTCACCCAAACAATCGTGCCCCCGTGGTCGCTCCGGGCGAGGGAGATGGCATTCGGGGCGGCAGCCAAGGCGGCGGCTTGAAGACGCAATTGCTCTTCGGCTGCCTTCCGGGCACTGATGTCGATGATGGTGCCCACGAAATAGAGGAATCGGCCTGCTTCGTCGTGGACGGCAGAGATTCCAACCTGCACCCACAGCGGTGAGCCGTCCCGCCTCAGGTAGCGCTTCTCGTACTGAACCGTCTGGAGGCGGCCGTCGCGGATCTGCGCGTTCAAGTGATCACTGCGCGGACGATCGTCGGGATAGGTGAGCTCGCGCACCGGCATGCCCAGGAGCTCCTGGCGCGAGTAGCCGAGCATCCTGCAGAGCTGGTCGTTGACGGCGGCAAAACGGCCTTGCTCATCCGCCTTCACGATGCCGCTCGCCGCGTTTTCGAAGATGGCGCGGAACTCCTGCTCGTTCTCGCGCAGCCTCCGGTCCAGTTCCCGCTCCCGCTCCCGAATCTCCTTGCGGTGAACCGTCTTTTCGACAGCCAGCGGCAAGGCCTCGAGGTGTCGCAGATCAGGGGCCTTCGCCAGGTAATCATCGGCTCCGCGCTCCAGTGTGCGCAAGGCCAGCTCCTCCTCGAGCGTGCCCGTCAGAAGGACGAACGGCGTGTCGACCACATTGAAGAGCTCCGTCGAATCGCCATCGGGCAGGTGGTAGTCGGCCACGATGACCTCGAACCGCGAGTTCGCCAGCGTCGCGCGCGCGCCGGCCAGCGTCTCGGCGTAGGTCACCCCCCACGGCAGCCGCCTTTCGAGCACCAGGCGCCCAAGGGCGCGCCGATCCATCTCGCCGTCTTCGATATACAGCAACCTGAGAGGCACGAAGGTCATGGTGGCATCTCGAGCAAACCGATCTCGAACAGCTCCTTGCTGACCAACTCCTCACGCGAGCAGCCGAGGAGTTCGGTCATGAAAGGGCTGGCATCCGCGATTCCGCGCGTTGAATCCATTGCCGCTCCGTGCTCGCCGCAGGCCTGTGCGACCGCAGCGGACACACCTTGAGGTTGGCCGCGCGGTCGGTGACCGCAAGTACGGATGCGGGCTCTTGGACCGCTCGAGGCGCGCTCGAGCCAGCGCGCATTTGGGTGTGCTCGCGTCCTCGATGGCTGCGGCGCGACGGGCACCTCGCGAGGCCGCACTCATCATGAGTGCATGGCAGAGAGGGCAGCAGCCAGGCGCGTGGCCATATGCGGCTCGTACGGCGGGATGAATCTGGGCGACGAGGCCATCCTGCAGGTCATCCTGCGCGAGTTGCGCCGATCGGGGCCGGTGGACATCACGGTCATCTCACGCGGCGCCGCGGACACCCAGCGTCGCCACGGCGTGAACGCGGTCCGCATGTCAGACCTGTCTCGTCAGGAGATGCGCGATGTCGTGGAGAAGCTGGACCTCTTCATTCTGGGCGGCGGCGGCCTGCTCTACGACGCCGACGCCGAGATGTACCTGCGTTACCTGGCCTGCGCCTGTGACCTCGGCATCCCCACGATGACGTACGCGGTGAGCGCTGGTCCGCTGAACGACGCGGCGGTGCGGGCCCGCGTGCGCGACGTGCTCAGCCGCACCACCCTGCTCACCGTACGCGATCGGCACACCCGGCAGCTTCTCGAGGAGCTGGGGGTAGAGCGCGGGATCGAGCTCACCGCTGATCCGGCCCTGCTGCTCGAACCGGAGCCGCTCACCCTCGACGAGATCCTGCGCGCCGAGGCCATCGATCCGCGGGCGCGGCTGATCGGCATCTCGGTGCGCGAGCCGGGCCCCGCCGCACCCGACCTGGAGGTGGAGCATTACCACCGCCTGGTGGCCAACGCGGCCGACTTCATCGCTGACCGCTTCGACGCCGAGGTGGTCTTCATTCCCATGGAACGTAGGGTCTCCGACGTCCAGCACAGTCACGGTGTGGTCTCGCAGATGCACCGGGCTCAGCACGCGACCGTGCTCAGGCGGGACTACACCCCCGGACAGCTCCTCTCCATCCTCAGTCACTTCGAGTTCGCGGTGGGGATGCGCCTGCACTTCCTGATCTTCTGTGCCCTCGCCGGCGTGCCCTTCGTGCCCTTGCCCTACGCCAGCAAGGTGCTCGGGCTGCTGGAGGATTTGCAGCTCGACGTGCGCCGGCTGGAGCACGTGAGCGCGGGCGAGCTCATCGCTGACATCGATCAGGCCTGGGATACGCGACGGGAACTGGTCGACCGCATCCAGCGTGGCTTGCCCGAGCTGCAGGCGCGGGCGCGGCGCAGCGGCGAGTTCGCTCTCGGGCTTGTGGCTGGCTCGCAGGTCCGGTAACCCGCATGCTCGAACGCGCGACGGATGTCCTCATCGTCGGGGGTGGGCTGGGCGGCGTGGCCGCCGCGCTGGCCGCCGTGCGCATGGGCATGCGCGTGCTGCTGACCGAGCAGACGGACTGGATAGGTGGCCAACTCACCGCCCAGGCCGTGCCCCCCGACGAGCACCCCTGGGTCCAGGCCACGGGGAGCACGGCGTCCTACCGACGCCTGCGCGGCGCCATCCGGGATTACTACCGGCGCAATTATCCCCTGCTGCCCGAGGCGCGTTTCGATGTGCGCCTCAATCCCGGCCTGGGCGGGGTCAGTCCTCTTTGCCACGAGCCGCGCGTGGCGCTCGCCGCGATCAACGAGTTGCTGGCGCCTCACCTGGCGAGCGGCCGGCTGGAGATCCTCCTGCGAACGCACGCCGTGCGGGTCGACACCGAGCACGACCACGCCCGCGCCGTGACCCTGGAACACATGCCGAGCGGGAAGCACGCGGTGGTCAGCGCGCCATATGTGCTGGACGCGACCGAGTTCGGGGACCTGCTGGCCCTGGCGGGCGTGGAGCACGTGATCGGCGCCGAGAGCCAGGCGCAGACCGGCGAGCCGCACGCCCTGCCTGGTGAAGCCGACCCCTTGGACCAGCAGGCCATCACCTGGTGCTTCGCCTTGGACTATCTGCCCGACGAGGACCACACCATCGAGCGGCCGCGCGACTACGACTTCTGGCGCGGCTTTCGCCCGGACTTCTGCCCCGCGCCCCTGCTTGGCTGGGACTTCGTGGATCCGGTGACCCTGGAGTTGCGCCACCAGTCCATCTTCGAGGGACCCACCGACCAGCCCGTCAACGACCTGTGGCACTTCCGGCGCATCTTCTACCGCGGGCATTACCCGCCCGGGCACTTCGCCAGCGACATCACCCTGGTGAACTGGCCCCAGATCGACTACTTCCTGGGCCCGGTGGTCGGCGGGTCCGAAGCGGAGCGCCAGCGTCACCTGGAGGGCGCGCGCCAGCTCAGCCTTTCCTTCCTGTACTGGATGCAGACCGAGGCGCCGCGGCTTGACGGCGGCACGGGCTACCGCGGCCTGCGCCTCCGCAACGATGTGGTCGATACCATCGATGGCCTCGCCAAACACGTCTACGTGCGCGAAAGCCGACGCATCCGCGCCGAATTCACCGTGCTGGAGCAGCACGTGGGCGTGGAGGCTCGCGAGCCGCTCCAGGGTGCGGAGCTCTTCCCCGACAGCGTGGGCCTCGGGAGCTACCGCATCGATCTGCACCCGAGCACGCGCCAGCGCACCTACGTCGATCTCAGTAGCTGGCCCTTTCAGATCCCGCTTGGCGCCCTCATCCCGCTGCGCATGGAGAACCTGCTGCCCGCCTGCAAGAACATCGGCACCACGCGCATCACAAACGGCTGCTACCGCCTGCACCCCGTCGAGTGGAACGTCGGCGAGGCGGCCGGCGCCCTGGCCGCCTTCTGCCTGACCAGAAGCTGCTCACCCCGCGCCGTCCGCAACACGCCGCCCCTGCTGGCCGACTTCCAACGCCTCCTGACCGGCACGCTAGGCATCGAGCTGACCTGGCCCAACCCACGCGCAACGGCACGGTGATTTCGGAGTGTGTGCCTCACCGTGAAAACGCGCGGTCGAGGGCGGGCTTGGCGGCGGCGAAGAGTTGCGCGCCGGTGTCGCCGTCGGCCTCGATGGCGATGATGGCGCCGTAGCCTCCTTCAAGGTCGAGCCACGGGAATGCCCCATAGAGGCCGGGATCAGCGATCACGCCCGGGTGCGTGCGGTCGATCCACCAGCCCAGGCCGTAGCCGTCGAGGATCGGGCTCGGCGCTCCGCCGTCGGCGTTTGCGCCGCTGCCGCCCGCGAAGCGACCCGTTTGCCCCTGGGTCGAGCCGCCGTACACGGCCAGGATGCGATCGGCCCGCATTCTCTCCACCGCCTTTTCGGACAGCACGCGCCCTCCCTCGCACACGCCGCCGCGCAGGTGCATGAGCAGGATCTTGCCGTAGTCACCGGCGTTGATGAACATCCCGCCCTCCACGTTGGGGTTGGAGGTGACCGGCAGGGTCGCCACGTTCCCGTCGAAGAAGCGCGGGTACCCGAGTGGCGAGCCGGCGAGCGTCGCCTTGGTGAACTGGTTGGTGTAGCCGAGGCTGGGCACGCCGCACGCCGCGTAGGTCTCGGCGAGCAGATCGGCCCAGGGCTTGCCACTCACCGCCTCGGCGATGCCGCCGGCGAGCTGCCACTGTCCGCCGCCGTAGTGGAACTCGGTGTCGGGCGGCACTCGGTCGGAGGCGTCGGCGGCGGTGTAGATGGCGCGCGCGCAATCGGCAAGTGTCCCGCCCTCCTTGAACTGGCACGCGTACGGCGCATAGAGCGGACGGTCGACCAGACCCACCAGGCCCGAGCTGTTCGAGAGCATCTGTGCCACCAGGAGCTCGGGCTTGCCGTTCGGGCCCCAGGCACCCAGGTACGAGCCCACCGGCGCATCGAGGTCCAGAAGCTGCTGGTCGGCCAGCCGCATGAGCACGCCGGTGCTGACGATCTTGCTCGATGACGCCATTAGGTAGACGCGATCGGCGCTGAAGGCTCCGTAGCCGCGTGTGTGCACGACGCCGCACTCGCGGTGCACGACCGCGACGCTGGCCCCGCGCAGGGACTTCGCGGCCACGAACGACGCGATGGTGTCGTCGAAAGCGGAGAAGTCGAGCGCGTTGCAGCCGGGCTCCGCGTCGGTGGCCGTGCCGTCGCCGGCCGCGTCGTCCGTGTTCGTGCCCGCGTCGCCCGCGTCAATGGCCGCGCCGTCCGTGGCCGCGCCGTCGAGCCCGGCGTCCTCGCCATGGCTTCCGCCACAGGCGGCAACCAGCGCCAGAACGATGACGAGCTTCGCCGTGTTCGCAAGATTGTGCATGACCGCTCCTTCAAACGACAGACACCCCCGGGGGCGGATTCTGAAAGCGAAAATTCGCTGTCCCGTGGCGCGGGACGGCGTCGGAGAACGGATTTTACGTCGACGGGGGAGCCGCGTCGCTTGGCGGACGCCTCGCACTCGGTTGTCGTGGCACCGCGGGCGTGATCAGCTCTTCGTTCCGGTCAGGAAGCTTGGGAAGAGCAGGTAGCGCGTGAACTTCGCCGCGGCTGAGCTGCTCTGCCAATTCCAGATCGCGTGCCAGGAGGCCACGCCGCGGCACACCTGTTCCACCGCCGTAGCGCGAGGGCAAACCCGGCTCAGGGTTTCTTGGGCGGCGGGGCGGGGCAGGCCTGCCCGGCGACCCACGCGTCGGCGGCCTGCCGGGCTTCCTCGTTGGCCTTTGGGCCGGCGGGTATCTCGGCGTGGCGCCCCTCGAGGCCGATGAGGCCCTCGATGACGAGGAGGTTGCGTCCACAGCCGCGCCTCGAGCAGGTCTCGTCTTCAACCTCGGCGGCGTCTCGCACCTGGATGCGCTGGATGACGGCGAAGGGACGTCCGCCGCAGAGTCGGAACTCCATGACCGGCGTGGCCGACCAGGCCGTACCGCTCGACGAGACGAGGGAGACCTGGAAGCCGGCCTGGGCGTGCGAGACAATGTGCCAAGTGGTGGCCGCGCTGTACTGCTCGCCGGCCGTGTAGCCACCGGGGGCCGCGCACTCGATGGGTTCGTCGCTGCCCTCGGGCATGCCCTCGGGGGCCTTCCACAGGTTCTCGCACTTGTGCAGGTCGACGTACGCGCTGGAGAGCTTCGGCTTGGCGGGTCTTGCCGGCTTTGCGCCCATGGCCTGCGTCGGCGCGAGGGACAAGCAAGCGAGCCCGGCGAGCAAGAGTGAGCGCGTGAATCCCACGTTCATGTGACCGCTCCCTTCATGGAATGCTAGTGCTTGATGAGCATGGCGGACAGGGCCAGGACCTCTTTCGCCGCGCTCGCTTGGGCATCCTTGGCGAAGCGGACCACCGGGCCGAGTGGCTTTCCATCGAAGTAGTAGGCCGCGACATCCAGGCGGCCGGAGGCCTGCTCGACCTGCTCGAGGATCTTTTGTCGCTCTTCCGCGGGGGCCTTGAGCACCAACTCCATCGAGGCCGGCGAGAGGAGCTCAGCGAAGCTCCGGTAGAGGTCCACCATCTTGGTTTGCAGTTCGAGGGTGGAGAAGGCGTCCTCGGAAACCTTGCTCGCGGCGAGTCCCTTGTACAGCCTGAGAGCATCTTGGTGGCGGCTGTAGAGGCTCAGATTCAAGTTGGCGAGCCGCAGGGTCGCGGCGGGCGCCAATTCCTTGACGACCTCCACGGGGTTCTGAGCTTTGCCAAGGACGAAAAACTGGCGCGCGGCGCGCCCGACGGAAGTCGTGGGTTTCAGATCCTTGCCGGCGATGCCCTGGATGGTCCAAAGGGCCGTGGTCAGCTCACAGCCTTGAGCCACGGCCTCGGATGCGCTGGCCTTCACGGCGGCCTTCATCGCCTCCAATGAGACGTCCTCGCCGAGCTCGGGCAGCAGTCCGCGGACCGCCTGGCGCGTGGCCTGTACGAGGGCCGGCTCCGTACCCTCGATGACGTAGCCGTGCTTGCGCAGAAGCTCGATGGCCTCGCGCGCGCTGCCTCGGGTTTTGGGGCTGGCCAGCAGCGATTCGAGCTCCTTGGGCGCGATGGTTCCAGCCACCAGCTTGATCGAGGAGCGGTTCGACTTCAGCTCGGCGTCGGCGGCCACGCGGGCCGCCTGGTCCGCGGGGGCCTGCACGCTCTTCACCGTCGCGAGTCGCTCCTTGAACAACTCATAGAAGGTCGAAGCTGGTGTGCCTCGCGTCGATGACAGTCCCTCGCCGAGGGCCGCCGACAACTCGGGAGCCGCCATGGACAACCCCTTGGCGTGCACCTCCTTGGCGGCGCGGCAGATCTGCCCGCGCTGCAGTTGTTGCTGGGCCTCGATGAGGGCGATCAGCGCCTTGTTGTCCTGCCCACCCGCCTTCACCACGTCGGTCAGGCCGGTGACCTTGCCGTCCTTGGTGGTGAACACACGCTTCGTCGCGGCGTCGCCCTGCTTGATGGCATCCGCGCACGAGACCAGCTTGGGCTTGGACTCGCGCGCCCGAGCGGTGCCGAGGTGAAGCGACATGGAGAGGGACAGTGTGATGAATCCGATCCGGAAAGACGCGCGCATATGAGCCCTTCGATTGAGAAAAGGGCCGCAGTGTACGACGGGGCTCTCGGGAGCGAAAGGCGCTACCGGGTGCGCCCACGGCCGTTCAGCAGCGGTGGGCCCGGTGCCCGTCTATTTCTCCACGGCGGCGAGGCTCTCCTTCGCCTCCGAATAGTCTGGGCGGATGCGAAGGGCTTCCTTGTAGAACCGCACCGCCTCGGCTGCTTGGCCGAGCCGTTCGTTGACCTTGCCGATGAGAAAGCACAGGCTCGCGTTGTTCGACTCCTGCCGTTGCGCCTCGATGAGCTGCGCGAGTGCCTCGCGCAACTTGCCCGCCGCCAAATAGCACTGCCCAAGGTTGTAGTGCGCGTAGGTGTTGTTGGGCTCGAGCTTCACGGCCAGGTGGTATTCCGCCATGGCCTGCGCGTGGTCGTTGCGTTTGAGGAAGATGTTGCCCGCGTTGACATGGCCGATGGCCGACGAGGGATCGAGGCGTATGGCTTCCTTGTAATGGACCATCGCCTGGTCGTTGTCGCCCGCCGCCTCCAGCGTGTTGCCGAGCGTGATGTGGGCCTTGCTGTTGCGCGGATTCACCGCGATGGCCTCTTTGAACCGTGCCCCGGCGCCCTTGAGATCCCCGGCGTCCATCAAGGCCATGCCCGAACGCCACAGCGAGACGTCGTCGACGAAGCGCGGGGTGATACGCGCGATGGCGTCCGGCGCGGCGGCCACGAATTCCGGAATGTTGGCCGCGCGGTCAGGCGCCGTCAGGTGTTCCAGGAGCACCGCGGGCGCGTCCACCCCGTTTTCGTCGATGTGCGTGACAAAGAGCTGCGTGTAGGCCGAGTTGGCCTTGGAGGAGAAGATGAGCCAGCGGCTGTTCGAGGACCAGCTATGCCAGGAGTTCATCCGTGCCGTGTTGCTGCGCAGGGGTCGTGCTTTGCCCCCGGCGGCGGGCATGAGGAAGAGCCTGCTGTCGGGCTGCAAGAGCATGAAGCTGTTCGATTGACAAAACGCGAGCCAGCGACCGTCCGGAGAGAAGCGGGCGAAGTAATTGCTCATCCCGTTGCCCGACGCTCCGGCCAGCGGCTCGGCTGGGCCGCCCTTGCCGCCGTTGAACGGGACACGGTACAGGTCGAACTTGAAGAGCTTGTGGCCGTCGACGAACTCGTTGCACTCCTCGGCCGTGAGCAGCGCCCTCTGTTTGTCGCGCAGGTTCGGGAGGTGGTGAGCGCGACTGCGTGCGAAGACGATGAACTGGCCGTCCGGACTCCAGACCGGGTTTGATTGCACGAACGCGGCGTCGTCGGCGCCGGGCAGCGAATTAAAGGTCTTCGTCTGGCTGTCGTACACGGCCAGGATGCCTTGAATCGGGAAGAAGAGCTGCGAGAAGGCGAGGTCCGGTCGCGCCACGAACACCGAGCGATCCTTCACCGTGCTCACCACGAAGCGACCGTTCGGCGAAACCTGGGAGAGCAGGCCAAACGTGGGGGTGTCCGGGTCGCGCTTGTAGTCGCTCCAGGAGATGACGTCGCTCGGGGCCAGGGTCATCTGCTTGGCGACCTTGGTCAGGGCATAGGCGCCCTTGTCGTTCCCGTAGTCGACGTCCATGCCCAGCACCTTGCCGTCGGCGGAAAACGAGTGGCAGTTGCCACACACCGGCAGGTTCTCCAGCACCACCGGCGGGGCGCTCTCGTTCGCGATGGAGCCAAAACGCCAGCGGATGCGCGACGGATCCTTCACGGCATCGCTGAACGGCAGGATGACCTCCCGGTAGAAGACCGAGTCCGTCAACGGATCCTTGCTGAAGGTCAGGGCGACGGAGCCCCGGAAGAGGGCCTCGTCGCCGTCGCGCGAGCCGCGCCCGACCACACTGACCACGGCCCGGCCCTCGGCCGCGTGTCGCTTCATCGCCTCCCACTCTTGCGGCGACGGCCTCCAGGTCAGCGCGTGCACGAGGTGCTCGATCAGCACCTTCGACCTGTCGAATCGGATCGTCAGCAGCCAGTCGTGTGCCGCTGCCTCGGGCCCCACCCAGCGAAACACGGGCGCGACGATCTCCCGGGGAAACACAGCATTGTCGAAGGGATAGGTGATGGTCAGGGGATGGAACGGGCGCTGTCGCGCCATGGCTCGCCGTAGCCGATAAGCCTTCACACCGTCGTGTTGGGACAGAAGCCCGACGGCACAGACCGTGGCCACGCCGGCCGCCAGCAAGAGCATGGTGAGTTTTCGGCGACTTCTGATTCCTCGCATGGTGTCTCGATTCGCTGCCAAGGGAGCCCGGTCCGATTCCCGATCCTTCCATCGACGTGATGACGTCGGCCCCGCAACACTATCCTATGCCGGTGCCGGCCCGGCCTTGCTCCTCACGCGATGGCGTACTTGCGGAGCTTGTCGTGCAGGGTCACGCGGGAGATGCCCAGGTTGCGCGCCGCCTCGCTGCGGTTGCCGTTGCTGGCGCGCAGGGCATCCACGATGAGGCCGCGTTCGTAGGTCTCCACGCGCTCGCGCAGGCCCTGGGACGCAGGGGATGCGACCGCGCCGACGGGCGGGACGGGCAAGAGCGCCAGATCTAGCTCTCCGTCGGGCGAGAGGGCCACCATGCGTTCGAGCGCATTCTGCAGCTCGCGCACGTTGCCCGGCCAGGCGTGGGCCAACAAGCGCTCGAACAGCCCGGGCGGCGTGGGCAGGGGCGCGCTCTCCAGGCGCTCGGCGCAGCGATCGAGGAAGTGGCGGGTCAGCACGGGGATGTCGTCGGGGCGCTCGCGCAGGGGCGGCACGTGAAGCTCGACCACGGCCAGGCGATAATAGAGATCCTCGCGGAACGCCCCGCGCGCCACCTCGGCCTTCAGGTCGCGGTTGGTGGCGGCCAGCACGCGCACGTCGACCTTGCGCGGCCGGTCCTCGCCCACCACGCGGATTTCGCCCTCCTGCAGGGTCCGCAGCAGCATGCCCTGCAGGGGGCCCGCCAGCTCGCCCACCTCGTCGAGCAGAATGGTGCCACCGTCGGCCTCGCCGAACAGGCCGCCGCGCGAACGCACGGCCCCGGTGAAGGCGCCGCGCGTGTGGCCGAACAGCTCGGCCTCGGCCAACTCGGCGGTCAGCGAGGCGCAGTTGAAACGCACGAAGGGACGCGCGACCCGCCGCGAGGCGCGCACGATGGCCTCGGCCAGCCGCTCCTTGCCCGTGCCGCTCTCGCCCGTGATGAGCACGGTGGAGTCGCGCGGCGCCACGCGGCTGGCCAGCACGCCCAACCGCGCCATGGCCTCGGAGGCGAAGACCATGGTGCGCGACAACGCCAGCTCACCCTGCAGGCGCTCGTTCTCCAGACTGAGGCACGCGGCCTCGGTCGCGCGGCGGACCACGGCCAGCAGCTCCTCGGTCTCGAAGGGTTTGCGAAAGTAGTCGTAGGCGCCCGCCTTCATGGCCTCCACGGCCTGGCGTTCGGAGCCGTGGGCGGTGATGACCACCACGCGCGGGCTCTGTCCGGCCAGCCGGCGCAGCAGCTCCATGCCGTCGAGGCGCGGCATGCGCAGATCCGTGATCACCAACTGTGCGGGCTGGGCCTGCAGATGCTCCAGGGCGGCCAGGCCATCCGCGGCGTCGTCGACGTCGAGCCCCGCCGATTCGAGGATCTCGCGCAGCGTGTAGCGCAGGCCTGGATCGTCGTCGACCACCAGGACGCGTGGCTTGAGCATGGGACGGCGATTGTACCGTCAGGACTCCCCCTTCGTCTGCTGACCCGGCACGTGCAGCAGCGCCGCACAGCCGCCGCCCGGGCGCGTGCCCAGTTCCAGGGTGCCTTGGTGCTGGCGGGCCAGGGCACGCGCGATGGTCAGACCCAAACCGGATCCATCGGGTTTGCTGGTCACGCCCGGCTCGAAGATGCGATCGGCCAGGGCAGGCGAGAGGCCCGGCCCGCGATCCAGCACGCGCAGGACCGCGCCGCGACCGTCGACGGGAACACACTCGATCTCCACCGTCGCGCCGGCCGGGCTGGCGTCGAAGGCGTTCTGCACCAAATTGAGCAGCACCTGCTTGATCTTGCGGCGATCGCAGCCCACGCGCGCGCCCGAGCCGTTCACCACCAGGCGTAGGCCGCGCTCCATGGCCAGGCCCTCGTGCAAGGCCGCCACCTCCAGACACAAGGCGCGCAGGTCCACGGGCTCCAGCGCCAAGGGCGAGAGCGGGCGCGAGAAATCGAGGAACTCGCCCAGGATGCCTTGCATGCGCGCCACCTCGTGGCGAAGCACGTCCAGGCGTTCGGCGGACTTGCCCACCGCATCTTGGGCGAGCAATCCGGCCAGACCCTTGATGCTGGCCAGGGGATTCTTCAGCTCGTGCGCGATCTCGCCTGAGAGCGTCGCCATTTCCTTGGCCGCCTCGGCGTGCGTGTTCAGGGCCTCCCCCTGGGCCAGCAGGGCGCGCCGGAGCATGTTCTCGAAGGTCGAGCGTGTGGCGCGGCCGATGAGGAACATGGCCAGCAGGGCCAGACTGGCGAAGCCCGCGTTGGTCCACAGATGCGTCTCGTTCCAGCCCGAATGCGCGCCGCCGCCAAAGCCGTGAAGGTTCAAATCGGGGATGAGTCGGCCCGCCTCCAGGCCGGCCATGAGCCACACGACCGCGAACTGGAACACCAGCACGACAGGCGTCAGGCGACGCAAGGTCAGGGCCACCGCCATGGCGATGGGGAACATTCCGTAGAGCACGGGACTGGTCAGCCCGCCCGTGGCGAAGGTGGCCGCGGCCTGCACGAGCACGGCGAATCCCAGGTTGAGGGGAATGGCCGCGCGGGGCAGGCCCTGTCGCTTGTGGCGTGCCACCTCCACCACCGAAACGAGAGAGGTCAGCACGGTGATGGCGATAAGGAGAACGCGCCGCCAGAGCACGGGATCGGTGAACGCGACCCACAGCAGGCCGCCCATCGCCAGGGGCAAGACCGCCATGCGCGTCCAAGCCACGCGGCCAAAGATGCGCACCATCTCCTCGCGCTGGATATGGTGGAAGCCAGGCGGGGTGGCCAATCCGTCGGTGAAGCTGGCGCTCATGGGGTCCGTCCCACCGCCTTGTCGAGCCCGACCTGCGCCATGCCCAGCCGGCCCCGCGCGTCGGCCAGGGCGATGTCGGCCTGATACAACCGATCGTTGGCATCGAGCACGTCGAGCGAGCTGCCCACGCCTGCCTCGAAGGTCCGTTGGGCGCTGGCCGCGGCGGCGCGGGCAAAGGCGTGTTGCTGCTCGGCCAGGACCAGACGCTCCTGGGCCACGTCGACATCGCGATGCGCGTCCTGCACTTCCTGCAGAATCGCCAGGCGCTGGACCTCGGCGCCCGAACGAGCCGCCGACGCGCTGGCCTCGGCCTGGCGGCGCTTGTCCGTGCGCAGGCCACCGTCGAAGATGGCCCAGCTTGCGTCCACGGTGACACGCCAACCCCAGCGCTTGGTGGTGGGATAGGGCTCGTTGGCGGCGAAGATGCTCGCACCGCTGCCGACCTGGGGCGCCCAGCGCAGCCGCGCGGACTTGACCTGGGCCTGGGCCGCCTGCACCTCGGCCGCGCGTGCCTTCACTTCGGGGCGCAGGGCAAGTGCCTGGTCGACGAGCTCGTCCATCGAGCGGCCGGCCGCGGGGTGACTGGCCGGCGGCTGCACGCGCACGGGCTCGCTGCGGCCGAGCAGCACACCCAAGACCAGGCGGCTGCGCTGCAGCTCAGCCCGGGCGCGCGCCAGATCGCTGCGCCGGCGCGCGACCTCGGTCTCTGCCTTGAGCACGGAAAGGGGCGCGGCCGTGCCCGCCTCGACGCCGCGGGCCGCGCTGGCTCGGTGCTCCTCTGACGTGGTCACCGCACGCTCGGACGCGGCCACCATGTCCTCCGCCGTGCTGGCCGCCCAGGCCGCCTGGGCCAACGTGGCCCGCAGGCTCAGCCGTGTCGCCTCCGCTTGCGCCGCCGCACCCTCGGCGGCCAGGTTCGC
>JAEXQJ010000065.1 GCA_023438785.1 Pseudomonadota bacterium | reverse complement strand
GTGTAGGGCGCGCTGGTGAGCGCGTGACCGCTGAAGCGGATGGGAATGCGCACGTGGTCGAAGCCACGCTTGGCGATGAATGGAAAGTCGCTGGCCAGCACCTTGCCGCCCCACTCGCCTTCGCTGGGCGCTTCCAGGCGATTGCCCAGGTTGATGCCCTTCTTGAAGCGCGCGGCCGCGGCCGGCGGCTTGCCGAAGGTGAAGGGCTCGGGGCCCGTCGAGCTCGCATCTCGATTCGTCGGCGAGTCGCTTCCCGCGTCACGCGCACCTCCGCTGCCGCCGGTCGCGCTTCCCCCTGTACCGCCTGCCGAGCCGCCCCTGCCGCTGGCTCCACCCCCGCCCTGCCCGCCCCCGCCCGCGCCGGAAGTGCCCGCGGCGCCGGCCGAGCCTCCAGCAGCACCTCCGGAGCCCGCCTTGCCTCCGGAGCCCGCCTTGCCTCCAGCGGCATGACCGCCGCTCGACGCCGAGCCCGCACCTCCGCCGGCGGTCCCGGCGCTGCCTGCGCCGCCGTGGCTTCCGCCGCTGCCGACCACGCCGCCGGAGGTCGTCGCTCCGCCGGAGCCAGGTCCGTCACCTGCTTTTCCACCCGAGGCGGTGGGTCCATCTGTATTGGACGACGAGCAGGCGCACACGAGTGAAAACGCGACGGCAATTGCGGCCGGAAGGGCGCCGGATCTATGACTCATAGCTCGGGTATGGGCCCTCGGCACCGCCGAGTCTTCGCGTCTTGTGCGCCCGAGTAGGCCGGAGCGCCCCTATGGGTGTCTGGCGCCTTCTATGGCCTGGCGGCCAGGCGGGCCGTGGCGCCCGTGTTCCTTGTCGTGTCCAAGTCCCAGGCCCACGAAGAGCGTCATGAGCAGCGCTCCCACGACCAGTGCCGTGATCCCCTTGCGCTGACCGCAATAGCGGCAGAATGGCCGCCAGTTGAGCATCAGATGCCAGACGCCAACCACCACGAACAGCAGGCCGCCCAGCTCGTGAAGCATGGTCATTCCCGGTAACCGCACGTGGCAGAACATCAGTACGCCGGTGCCTCCGACGGCCATGAACGAAAGGCCCGTCAGCGGGCCAAGCCAGGTGCGCGATGTTCCTTCGGTTTTCTGCATGCGGTCTCTCCTTGAAGGGCGAACTGCCACGGGCCTCAATATCGCGGCCCATGGCTACTGGCGTGTTGCTCGAATGTAAAGTTGTGCGTTGGATGCGTTCGCGCTGGTCTCTCGCGAACCGTTACCACGGGCAGCCGCGCGCGATGGCATCGAGGGCGACCAGCACACAGGCCGCGGACCACAGATAGGCGCCTGGGCCCAGGCCGCGCCGCATGCGCAGGAGCATGAGCAGCGCGACGGATGCCCATATGACGAGTGTGCAGACGCCGAGCAGGATCATGCCCCCACCCCGCACCGATAGGAGGTCCAGGACCATCACAGACACGACCAACAGGTTGAGCAGGCCGGGAAGAAAATAGAGCACGATCCTGTCCCTCGTTCCCTTGAACAGGGCGACGCAGCCCGCGGCCATGAGAGCCATGGCCAGGGCCAACACCCGCCAGCCACGCCCACGAAAGCTGAAGAAGCCGCCGCTATCGACGGCTGGCAAGGCGAGCGCGACGACGAAGCAGAGGCTTCCAGCGAGGGCCAAGGGGCTCATGCGAGGCCTGTGATTGTGGCGCAGGTGGAGTGCCACGTCATGTCGGCCGTGTTGGCCACGCATTCCGCCGTCGTCTGTCTACACGCCGGGCCCCCGCCCACGCCGGCCGGAGGCGGATCGCCCTCGGGCAGGCCCATCCAACTCGTCCCGAGGGCGGCGTGAACCCGACGACCTCGGTTGGTCGTGGGGCGCGTGGAGCCTATCGAGTCAGGAGCGCGACAGTGAGGACGTGCGTGCCCTCGTCGCGCCACAGGAGCGTGAGCCGGCCCGGGCTCTGGCCGCCCAGGTGCGCATCCAAGGTCACGGCCAGCGGAGTCCAGCCGGGAGGCGCCGCTCCGTCGATCTCGGGGCCGATCTCGATGTGGCGCGTGTCCAGGCGCAAGCCCACGCCCAGGGCCTTGAGCACGGCTTCCTTGGCGCTCCAGATGCGGTTGAGGGTCAACTCGGGGCGTCCGGCCCGCGCCACGGCGGCCGCCTCCGCGTCGGTGAAGAAGTGCCGCACCAGGGCGGGATCGCGCGGCTCCACCACCTCCAGGTCGGCGCCGATGAGCGTGGCAGGCAGAAGCGTGACCGCGGCCAAGCCCAACTCGCCCCGATGCGAGATCGAAAGCGAGAGGGCCAGCCGCCCCACCCCCTCCAGTTCCGCGTAGGGCGCGCCCGCCTCGTCGTTGAGCACACACACATCCCGCGCCTGCATGGGCAGCGGCAATGCATGGCCGGGGCCCGCGGGAAAGCACCAGGCAGGGGCCTCGTCCGACGCGAGGATATCCAGGAGCAGCCGCTTGGCCGCCCAACGCCCCATCAGCCATTTGCGCCGACGGGGCAGGCGAGTCAGGCGCTCCAACACCGCTTGCTCGCGCGGGCTCAGCCAGCCAGGCGGCGCCTGGCCCTCGGCCAGCGAGGGGTGCTCGCTCGCCGAGGCCAGGACGAAGCGGAACATCAGCCGGTGACGCCGCGGAAGGGCGCCTGCTGCTCCGTGGGCAAACCGCCCGGGAGCTGCGCCGTCCGGTAGCCCTCGACCTTCACGTACACCTTGCCGTCGTCGTCACGCACGACCGCGTCGAAGGCCAGGCCGCTGTCCGACGGGCGCGGCGACAGGATCGCCATCACCTGCTTCTGCGGCGCCGGATCGAACACGGTCACCCGGTCGACCACGGAGGGCAGGCCCATCTGGCCCGTCTGGCCGATCTCCCACACCCCGGCGGTCTGGAAGCAGAACTCGACGAGGCGCGGACCCACCAGGCTGGTGTGGTTCTCGTTCGTCGTGTTGGGCGGCAGCGGGCTGCGCATGGTGCCCACGATCTCGCCGCTCGACAGGCGATTGACCATCTCCAGCACACGGTAGGCGGGGCCGTGGAAGTACACGCGGTAGATGTCGTCGAAGCCGATGCCGCCCACGGGCCCGTTGCGGTCCACGTTGATGGTGGCCGCCTCCGCCTCACCGCGCTCCAACACCACGGTGCCCGTGAAGTGCCGCTTCTCCTCGGGGTCGCGGCCCACGATGGTCTGCACCGAGGACATCGCCATGCGCACGCGCACGCGGCCGTCGTTCGACAGCACGGCGCGGGCCCGCACGATGATCGAGCGCGGCTCGTGGCGGTAGTACTTCATGGGCGCCAGGAAGTGCACGTCCTCCAGGGCCGCTACGCGCATCTGTGGGGCCAGCAGCCAGGCCGCCTCAGCGAAGGTCTCGAGGCCCATGACCCCCGGCAGGACCGGGATGCCGTCGATGGCGTGGTCATGGAGGAAGGGCTCGATCTTTGGATCCAGGCGCACCTCAGTGCGCAGGCCCTCGTGCAGATCGAAGCTGACCCTGTCGAAGGGCAGGGGCAGCGACTTCTCCTGGGCGCGGGCCACCAGGCTGCCCGCTGGATCGATACCACCGTCCGCGTCGAACGGCTCGACCAGAATGCCCAGGCGACGACCCACCACGGCCTCGCCCGAGTAGCCCGCCTGCAGCGCGTGCCGGATGACCGGCAGGCCCTCGGCGGGATCGAGCATGTCGATGCCCGCGCGCTTCATGATCTCGGGGATGCTCCCGCGCGTGGCCATGCCGATGCCACCCCAGGCCGTCCAGTCCAGCGCGATGCCCAGCGAGCCGGGCCGCGAGGCCGCCCACCACGACAACGTCTTGCACATGAAGTCGTTGCCCGAGCTGTAGTCCGCCTGACCCGCGTTGCCGAAGCGACCGGCCACCGACGAGAAGCCCACGATGGCCTTCACGTCCATGTCGCGCGTCGAGGCCATGAGGTTGAAGAGGCCGTCGATCTTGACCCGCAGGACGAGGTCGAACTCCTCCACCGGCTTGCGGTCCAGCGAGCGGCTGCGCTCGAGGCCGGCGGCGTGCAGGATGACATCGACGCGACCGCTCTGGTCACGGATGCCATCGACCACGGCCTTGACCGCGGCGCCGTCGAGCACGTCGACCTGACGGTAGAAGGCGCGACCGCCCGCTGCCTCGACGGAACGCAGGGCCTCCAGGATGCCCGCCTGGCGCTCGAGGTCGAAGAGCTTCTCCTCGACCTGAGCCGGCGTGGCGCGGCCCTTCTCGGCCTTGATGCGCTCGAACACGTCGCGCTTGGCGCCCTCGCGATCCCGCACCACCTTTTCGAGCAGGGGATGCAGATCTTCGGGCGGCATGGGCCGGGCGTCGAGCAGGTAGAAGGTCCCGCGCGAGGCCGATGCCAGGTCACGCACGATGGCCACGGTGATGGCCCCCGCGCCGCCGGTCACGGCGAACACCGCGTTCTCGTCGAGCTTGAAGGGGGCCTTGGGCTCGGGCTGGGCCTGCATGAGCTCCAGGCCCACGGTCACGCGCAGCCCGTCGCGATAGCCGATCTCCACCGCACCCGGATCGCGCTCCACCTCGTCGAGCAGCGCCTTGGCCACCACCTCGGCGGGGACGTCGTTCTCGAAATCGACCGCCTTGACCAGGGTGTCGGGCTTCTCGCGGCGCAGAGACTTGGTGAAACCGGTGCACGCGCCGCCCAGCGTGTTGGTCGCGCCACCCTGGCCGTAGCCGTGATGGCCGCCCATGCGGGTCGCCGTGATGAAGAACGTCCCGGACGTTCCGAGCACGTCGTACAGGCCGCGCGCCACCCCGTGCAGGAGCAGAACGCGGTCGCGGTACAGCTTTCGGAAGGCGACAAGATCGATTTCGTCCAGTCCCGGGGCGCGATCGAGAGCGGCCAGGAAGAACACGCCCGCCACGTTGCCGGCCTGGGCCCAGGTGCGCAGAGCCGCCTCGGCCTCGGCGCGTTCGGGGCGCGCATCGATGCGCAGCACCTGCACCCCGCGCGCTTCCAGCTGGTCACCCAGCAACTTGCCCGCGCCGTCGGCATCCGCGACCACCACCACGCGGCTGCCCGAGCCGAGGTGCACGGCGGTCGCCTTGCACGCGGCGAGCGGCGGGCGCAGGGCCACCACCGGCTTGCGCAGGACGCCGCTCACGAAGGGGCTTTGCGCCGAGATGGTTGGTGCTGTCGAGGGTGCGACAGCCGGGGCCGCGGGCGCTGCCGCGGGCGCCGGAGCCGCGGCCGGGGCCGCGCCACCGGGCAGGTACTTGTTCACGAACCCGATCACGTGTCGCAGGGTCGGGTAGTCGCGCAGCTTCAGATCATCCTGGCGCGGAATCGCGAACGCCTCGCGCACCAGGCCGAAGACCTCAGCCTGCTTGACCGTGTCCACCCCGAGGTCGGCCTCCAGGTCCAGATCGAGCTCCAGCATGTCGCGCGGATAGCCCGTCTTCTGAGCCACCAGCTCCAGGACCTTCTCGACGATGGGATCACCGGCCGGTGTCGCCGCGACCGGAGCCGCGGGGGCCGCGCTCGGGGCGGGAGACGGGGCCGCGGCTGGGGCACTCTTCGCCCCGGCCAGGTCCGGCCGATTCTGCTCCACGAACCCGATCACGTGTCGCAAGGTCGGGTAGTCGCGCAGCTTCACGTTGTCCTGGCGCGGGATCTCGAACGTCTCGCGCACCAGCCCGAACACCTCGGCCTGCTTGACCGTATCCACCCCGAGGTCAGCCTCGAGGTCCAGATCCAGTTCCAGCATGTCGCGTGGATAGCCCGTCTTGTCGGCCACGAGCTGCAGCACCTTCTCGACGATGGGGCTCGCACCTGTGGCCGCGGGTGCAGCAGCCGGAGCGGGCGCAGCGACGGGAACGGCAGCCACGGGAACGGACGGCGCAGCGACGGGAGCGGCAGCCGCGGGAGGCGCGGCCTTGACCAGGTCGGGCCGATTCTGCTCCACGAAGCCGATCACGTGCCTCAGCGTCGGGTAGTCGCGCAGCTTGAGCGTGTCCTGGCGCGGGATCTCGAAGGTGTCACGCACCAGCCCGAACACCTCGGCCTGCTTGACCGTGTCCACCCCGAGGTCGGCTTCCAGGTCGAGGTCGAGCTCGAGCATGTCGCGTGGATAACCGGTCTTCTCGGCCACCAGCCCCAATACCTTCTCGGCGATGGGGTTGACCGCAGCGGGCGCAGGGGCCGGGGCCGCAGCCGGTGCAGCGGCGGCGACCGGCGCAGGCGCGGCGACCGGGGCGACCGCAGCGCCGGCCAGCTCGGGCCGGTTCTGGGTCACGAAGCCGATCACGTGGCGCAGGGTCGGGTAGTCGCGCAGCTTGAGCGTGACCTGGCGCGGGATATCGAAGGTCTCGCGCACCAGCCCGAAGACCTCGGCCTGCTTGACCGTGTCGATGCCCAGGTCGGCCTCCAGATCCAGGTCCAGATCGAGCATGTCGCGCGGCTAGCCCG
>JAEXQJ010000103.1 GCA_023438785.1 Pseudomonadota bacterium | reverse complement strand
CGCGAGGAGGGAGAATACTCGACGTATTTGACCGACGAGCAACGAAGGGATGCGACGCAGATCCGCGTTTTCGCGACCGATACAAACCGTTCGGTGCTCTAGATGGGCGTCGCCCCCGGGAAAGCCGTCGCCGTGACGGCTTTCCGGGGCACCTCCTCAGGGCAGGGCATTGGGAGCCACTTCGAGACTCAGTCGCACCAGAGCGGTGGCTCGCGGGGCCGCGACCTCGAGCACGTTCACGCCTCGGTCAAGTGCGACGGCCTGGCCGCCGACGTCGGTGGGCCGCTCGCCGGGGATCCGCTGTCGGGCCAAGAGGCTGCCGTTCCAGCGGAGCTCGACGTCACCCCCACCTCGGGGCGTGGTGAGCGTGAGCTTGACGTTGAGCGGTCCGTGACGCCGGTTGAGCGGAACGAGCAGGCGCGCCGATTCGCCGACCATCGTCGCTCCCCCGGCGGCGGCGTTGAGGCCGCGCATGTGGTGAAGAGGTCGATCGAGCGGGATGATCTGGGCGGTGGCGGGGCGGAAACTGTTGAGGCCGGGGTAGGTCTCGCCGAGAAAGTGCAGGCCCACCACGTAATCGTAGTCGAGCGTGTTTCCCCCATGGCGCCACTTGAAAGCATAGCGAGCCGGCGCGGTGGCCGCGAAAGACAACCAGCGGGTCACGCTGGCGAACGGCTCGGGCACGCCCGTGGGGAGGAGCAGCGACGCGGGGCTCTGGTATTCGCCGGGCGGGAACGAGGTTCGTCCGGCGCGGCTGAGATTGGCGACCATCAGGGACAGCGAGGCAGCGATGCAGACGCCGGTGGACAGGAGGCGAAGCAGCCTAGGCCAGGCAGCCGGCGCGCTGACCAGCAAGCCCGCGAGGCCGACCGCGAAAGCCAAATAGGTGGAGTCGAAGCGCCGCGAGCTGAAAGAGCCGCCCGCCCACCAGTCCCACACGGCGCCGTTGGCGATGACCTGCAGGCCGAAGCCCAGGAGCAGCCATGCCGCCAATCGGGGCACCCGCCGCAGGGCCAGGACCAAACCCACGATGGCCAGGGCGCACAGGGGGGTCCAGGCGAAGAGGCCGTTTCGCGTGGAGAAGAGCACCTCGCTCCATGCCGGCGCATCCCAGCGCATGAACCAGCGCCCCTGAGGCACGGTGTACCAGGCGCCGTAAAGGATCTTCCAGGCGATCAGTTGCGGGGCGAAGGCCAGGAGGGCGGCGGCGGCGGCCAGGCCCAAGCGTAGGGCCACCCCAGGCAGGCCCAGTCCACGACGACGATCGTCGTAGGCCCCAGCCAGCAGCACCACCCCCCACAGTCCGACCTGCGGCCTCGCCAGGGCTGCCAGCCCGAGAAGCAGGCCCGCGCCCACCCAGTGCCAGGGCGAGCGCGGCGTCGGCTGCGCAACTCCGAGGCCCCGTTGCGGGTCCGCGAAGGACTTGTCCCAGTGATCCAGAAACAGGGCCGCGAAGAAGGCGGCGAACGGGTGGGCGTAGCCGGTCTCACGGCAGGCATAAAAGACGATGGACGTGCCTAGGAATACGGCTACCGGGCCCAATCGCGTCGCCCAACCGTCGCCCAGGCGCCGCGCACAGACCCGCCAAGCAACGACCAAGGCGCCGAACGAGTAGGCCACCGAGGCGAAGGCACTGATGCGGATTTCGGGGACCGAGAAGCCATTGGCCTGAAGCCGGAGCAGGCGCGCCACCAGGTGACCGACCAGGAAGAAGGGCGCCGTGAGCAGCCCCGGGCCTATGCCGAAGACATTGGAAGGCAGCCCCGTGGGCGTGGTGCCGAAGTGGTACCAGTTGTGCGTGATGGCGTACTGGTTGGCGAAGTTCAGATCGCCATCGAAGATCAGCGAGACCAGATAGATGTAGTAATAGGGCGCGTCGGCCTCGAAGCGGGCGAAGCTACCCAGGTTGTCCCGCGGCAGGTACAGCCACAGGCTCAGGCCGAGGAGCGTGAGCAGACCGAGCACCACCCAGCTACGCGCCAGACGAGCCGCTCCGCCCAAAAAGCGCGCAAGCCCGCGCCGGCGCGCGGGAGGTGCGTCGTCCTGTGGGGGGGCTTGTGGCAGGGGGAGCTGGGCGGGCACGCCGGGAATCTAGCGAAGCGCCCGGCGGCCGTCGAGGCGGCGGCTGCCGGGCTGCCGCGTCGGGCCTGCGCTATCTCACAGGCGCTCGGGTGTGCTTCGGCCTCCTTGCGAGCGCTCGGAGGAAAGTGTCTCAAACAGGCGCGTCGCCGCCCGCCGAGGGCAGGGCCACGCCCAGGCGATCGCCCAGCGAACGGAAGCAGGCCAGGCGGGCGGCAGCGCCGTCGTTGCCCGCACCGGCCTCGCGGGCCAGCTCGGGATACAGCGTGCGGCCGCTGCGCCAGAAGGCGTTTTGCGCCTCCCACACGTCCACCTCGACGGGCAGGCTGCGGGCGATGCGCACGGCCGCGTCCAGCGTCTCCAGCAGGCCGGTGTTCCCCGGACTGGCGCGCAGGCGGCGCGCGATCTTTTCGATGGTTTGGCTCAGCACCTCGCCCAGACCCGCATAGTCCACGCTCAGCCCCTCGGCGCTGGCCTCGGCCAGCAGGGAAGCGATGGCCGTTCCGTCGGGGGGAAGCTGCGCCGCCGCTTGGCGCAGTTTGCTGTCCGTGACCACCTCCGCCGCGGCACGGAAGGGGCGTGGCGAGGGCACGCGCAGGCGATTGAGATGACGAACCAGAGCAGCCTGGCGCGAGAAGAAATCGCCATAGGCCGCCTCGAGCTCCGAGCGGGTGATGGCCAACATGGCCTTGGCCATGCGGCGCTGTTGATCGCGCAGCAGAGAATCGAGCGAGAACACGCTCTGGTTGAAGTGCGCGGCCAGCAGCCGCAGCGTGGCCTCCAGATCGTCGCCCGCGAAAGCCTCGCTGATGGCCTGCATGGTGCGCTCGTCGTCGGCTCCGACCGTGCAGTCGCGCACACCGCCGCGAATATCGTGGTCGCCCAGCCGCAGCACCGCGAAGCTCTGGCGCGCGCTCTCGCCCGTGACCCGGCTGGACACCTTGTGCCGGCCCAAAGCCAGAACCGCTCGGCCGTGTCGTGCGACCTGAAGGTCTTCCTGGGTCACGTCGTAGCAGTACACCACCGAGACTGGATCCGGACGGCCTTGCAGCGCCACGGTGGCCGCATGGTGGGCGCCCACGTTGACGAGCCCGATTTGCGCGGGCCGGACCCAGTTCTCGTAGATGCGGCGGCCATCGCCGTGCTCAGCGATGTTGCTCTTGGCCAGCTCCAGCTCGGCAAGCAGCCGCTCTTCCAAGCGTCCGCCAAAGAGTTCCTGGGCCAGTCGCACCACCCGCCCCGTGTAGTGAAGGACCTGCACGGTCTCGATGCCCGACACGTCGTCGAAGTACCAGCCGCAGCTCGTGTACATGAGCTGGGCGTTGCGCTGCAGCTCCATGAGGCGCAGGACCGTGATGCGTTCCTCCTCGGTCAGAGAGCAGCGCTCGTGGCGCGACAGGAACTCGGCCACCATGGCCGGTGAGCGATTGAGGATGACGTCGATGTACTCGTTGCGTGCCCGCCACAGGTCGCGTAGCAGTTGATTACCCAGGTGCTCGCAGGCCGGCGCCAGTCGGTCACGCAGTTCATCCAGCGCCGTCCTCAGAAACGCGCGCCAGTCTTGGGTCCACCCGGGCTGCTGACCGCAGCGACAGCCGCAATCGCGCCGCCAACGTTCGATGCCGTGTGAGCAACTCCAGGAGGTGTTCTCCGCGATCTGGACCTCATGGGTGGGTGGGCACATCTCCAGGAACTGGGCGTAGTTGACCAGGCGTACGCCGTCGCGCTCCAGACGGTCGAGCGCGTAGGCCAGGGCCATGTCGCCGCGCGGGTGATGGTGGCCGAAGGTCTCGCCGTCGTTGGCCACGTGGACAAGCTGCGGACCCTCACGTCCCTCGACGAAGGCGGCCTCCAGTCGGCGCGCGAAATCGCCGCCGTCCTTGAGCAGGCCGCCGAAGCCGACCGCGCACGAGACGGCGCCGTCGTAGAAGAAGACGACGATGCTGCGGCCGGAGGGCAGGATGGCCCGGTAGGGCATGCGCGTGTCGATGCGGCTGCCGCTCACGTCCGTCCATTCGTCCGCGCCCAGGACGCGCACCCGCGCTGCCTGGTGGGGAGCGAGGATGGTGAACCCGATGCGTGCCTCGGCCAAAACCTCCAGCGTCTCCACATCCACCGCGGTCTCGGGCAGCCACATGCCCTCGGGGTGGCGGCCAAAGCGATGCTGGAAATCGCGCACGCCCCAGCGCACCTGCGTGAATTTGTCGCGCCGATTGGCCAGCGGCAAAATCATGTGGTTATACGGCTGGGCCAGGGCCGAACCGTGGCCGCCGAAGCGATCCTGACTCTGTCGATCGGCCTCGATGATACCCTGGTAGCAGTCCGCATCGTGGCGCTCCAGCCAGGCCAGCAGGGTGGGGCCGAAGTTGAAACTCATGCGGGCGTAGTTGTTGACGATGGCCGCGATACGCCCTTGGTCATCGAGGATGCGGGCTGCCTGGTTGGGGCGATAGCACTCAGCCGTCACCCGGGCATTCCAGTCGTCGTAGGGGAACGCCGAGTCCTGCACCTCCACCGCCTCCAGCCAGGGGTTCTCGCGTGGTGGTTGATAGAAATGGCCGTGTACACACACGCACCTGCCGAGCACCTCGTTGCCTCCAGCCGTTGTCGCCAACCTCATCCCTCTTCCCGCGAGCCCTTCCTGAAGGGCCCGGTTTAGATGCCCGCCTCCGCCCCGTGTGACATCACGAAGAAAGCGCAAGCCGCGGTGGCGAGCGGGAGCGGTCGTGCTATAGGAATGCGGGTCGCGGGCGCGGGGACGGGATGGCGGCGCGGGAGTCCATGAATTCAATGGAGAGGATCGTCGCGGCGGGTGGAGTGGTGTTGCGGGTGGCGACGCGCTCGAACGAGCAGGGCGCGGACGTGATCATCGCGAAAGAATCGGGACCAGCCTGCATTCTGCATTGGGGGCTGGTGCGTACGCCGGGGGCCCCCTGGCGCATCCCGGCAGCGCGCATGCCCGCGGGAACCCAGGTGACGGCGCCGTCGGCGCGTGCGGTGCTCGACGGACACGGAGATGTAGCCTTAGGTGTGGAACGGGCCTGGTGTTTTGGCGCCCTGGAGTTTGCGCTCTACGATCCCAAGACTATGCGTTGGGACAACAACGGCGGACGCAACTACCGTATCCCCTTGCCTCATCCCCCCGGGCCGCAGCGGACGCCCGGCACAGCCGTGCGCGATCTGAGCGAAGGCGAGCCCGCCTACCAGGCGGTGCGGGGGTTGGACGAGGGATACGAGTTGGCTCTCGACGTTCGTCACGTGAACGGGCGGATTCGCGTCGAGCTGATCACGGATCTGGAGCCGCCGCTGGCCCTCCATTGGGGGTTGGCCACGCGCACGCGTTTCGACTGGCAGCGGCCCGAGCCTGCCGCGTGGCCGGCGGGGACGGTGGCGGTGGACCAGGCCGCGGTGCGCTCGCCCTTTGTGGACGAGCGTGGCTTGCGCCACCTGCGT
Source organism: Pseudomonadota bacterium (assembly GCA_023438785.1). Taxonomy (GTDB): domain Bacteria; phylum Myxococcota_A; class Polyangia; order Fen-1088; family Fen-1088; genus Fen-1137. The sequence continues at coordinate 19,745 of JAEXQJ010000103.1, read as the reverse complement.
CTGGAGCTCGACGAGGCGACGCCGGCCCGCGGGCTGGCGTTCGTGCTTTACCAAGAGCCGGGTCGTTGGTGGAAGGACCGCGGACGCAACTTCTTTCTGCCCCTGCGAGCCGGGGCGGCGCGGGGTCCCTTCGAGGCCAGCGCCCTCAACGAGCTGGCCAACGCGATCGTGGAGCGCGAGGTGGACGCGGGCTCGTGGTCGCTCATGCACCGCTTCGACCTGGCCTACGAGCTTCTGGACGCGGTGGCTGCCGACAACGTGGCGGGACTGGCCTTGATCTTCGTGTGGCTGCGCTTCTCGGCCATTCGCCAGCTCGATTGGCAGCGCAACTACAACACCAAACCACGTGAACTGGCCCACGCCCAAGACCGTCTGAGCGGCAAGCTGGCCGAACGCTACGTGGCGGCCTCGTCCGGACGACCCTTGCTGCGGATGATCGCGACCACGTTGGGGCGGGGCGGAGAAGGGCAGCGCGTTCGTGACGGCATCCTGGAGGTCATGCACCGCCACCACATCAAGGAGGTGGCCGGTCACTTCCTGGAGGAGTGGCACCAGAAGCTGCACAACAACACGACGCCCGACGATGTGGTCATCTGTGAAGCCTATCTCGCGTTCCTGCAGCAGGCTGGTGACCAGGCCGCGTTCGACGCCGTGTTGCGCGCGCACGGTCTGGACCGGCAGCACCTCACCCGCTACGAGCGACCCATTCGCAGCGCGCCAGACTTCCTGCCCGAGCTGCGCGACGCGCTCATCGCCGACTTTCGTGTCTTCCTGGGCGTGCTGCGCGCCATGCATTCAGCGACTGATCTCGGGGCGGCCATGCAGGCCGCACGCCTATGGCTCGACGAGAGCGAGCGGGCGATCCTCGATCGCATCTGGCGGCACCGCGAGGACGCGCTCGCCCTGGCGCCGCTCGCCGAATTGCTCACCTTGGCGCGTGAGAAGCTGGCCGCGCGCCTGAGCACGGCGCGGCCGGGCCTGCGCGACTTGCTGTATCTCGACCTGGCTCTGGAGGACTTCATGCGCGCCACGGTCGAACGCAGCCTGCAGTCGCTCCCGAAACGCGACGAGTTGGTGGCGTGGACCGAGTTGGCGTTGCGAAACCTTTGTCTATCGCGCCCGTCCGAGGAGTTGCGGCTCTGCCTGGAGCATCTGCATAAGCTGATGGCCCAAGCGCGGGAGGCGCGCGAGTGGGCCTTGCATGGCCAGGCGGTGCTCGAACGCGTGCGGCGCGAATTGGCGGCGCTCATCGATCAGCAGAGCCGCCTGCTGCAGCCGGTGGCCGAGTACCTGGGACCCGGCTTTCGAGCCGAGCCCTGGGCGGTGCAGCTCTTCAGCGAGCAGGTGGTGCGAGGCGATCTGGCTTTCGCCGTGTCGGTGCTGGCGCGCAAGCTGGACGCGGAGCTGCGCGCGGTGGCCGGGCTGGGGCGCTGGCTGGTGGTCAGCCGGGGTGCCGGTGGCGCGGCGGGCACCTTGGAGGTCGTGCCCTCTCTCGCCTCGGTGCAGGGCCACCGCTATGCCGCGCCGGTCGTCCTGGTGGCCGAGGAGGTCGCGGGGACGGAAGAGGTCCCGGACGGCGTGCGCGGTATCCTGACGCCGAGCACGGTGGACCTGGCCTCGCACGTGGCCGTGCGCGTGCGCAACGCCGAGGTGCTGCTGGCCACGTGCTATGACCAGCAGGTCCTGCGGGATCTGCGCAAGCAAGCCGGCCAGCGGGTCGCGTTGCGCGTGGCCCTCTCGGGCGAGGTGGAGCCGGGCAGCGCGGAGTCCGAGTCGACACGCCCACGCCCCGAGCGCAAGCGCCTGCCGCCCGCGCAAATCCCCGGGGAGTATTTCGTCACCGTGCGGGACTTCTGCGACGGCAACGTGGGCGGGAAGTCATGCAATCTGCAGCGTCTACGTGGCCGGCTGCCGCCGTGGATCGAGTTGCCACCCTCGGCGGCCTTGCCCTTTGGCGTGTGCGAGCGCGTGCTTGACGAGCGCCTCAACCGCGAGGTGCGAGCCCGTTTCGACGAGAAGACCAAGGCGCTGGAGCGGGTGGACGAGAATGGGGCGCCTGCGCTGCTGGCCGATTTGCGCGCCCTGGTGATGGATCTGGCCGCGCCCGCGGCTCTCGAGGCGGCGCTGCGCACGGGCCTGGCCCAGGCGGGGGTGCCGTTTTCGACGTCGTGGGAGGATGCCTGGCCGGCCATCAAGCGGGTTTGGGCCTCCAAGTGGAACGACCGTGCCTGGCTCAATCGACGCGCCAACGGTGTGCCCGATGACAGCTTGTTCATGGCCGTGTTGGTTCAGCAGATTGTGGAGGCGGAGTACGCGTTCGTCATCCACACGGCCAACCCGGCCACCGGGGATCGCCAGGAGCTGTACGCCGAGTTGGTCCCCGGGCTGGGCGAGAGCCTGGTGGGCAATCATCCGGGCCGCGCGTTGGGTTTCTGCCAGCGGCGGGGCGAGGCCACGCCACGGCTGACCTCGTTCCCGAGCAAGAGCTTTGCCATTCGCGGCGGCGGCCTGATCTTTCGTTCCGACTCGAACGGCGAGGATCTGGCGGGGTTTGCGGGTGCGGGCCTGCACGACAGCGTGATGGTGCCCACCGAACGACAGGAGCGCATGGACTACGCACGCGAGGAGCTGTTGTGGAACCAGGAGCGGCGCAATCACCTGCTCGGGGCCGTCACGCGCATCGGACTGGCCATCGAGGAGTTGTTCGGGGCGCCACAGGACATCGAGGGGGCCTACGCCCAGGGCCGGTTCACGGTGCTGCAGGCGCGTCCACAGGTGGGGCTATGAGCGGACCGCATATCGGAAATCAGACGACCTATTTCGTGGCGCCGTTAATCCCGTTTACGTTTGCCATAGAGCACGGCTTCGACGCCTTCGAGTTCTTTCCCGACGGCAAGGCGGGGGGGCCCGGTTGGGCGAGCCCGGATCTGGATCGGGGGACGCGGCAACAGATTCGCATGGCCGCCGAGGAGCATGGCATGCGCCTCAGCGTCCACGCGTCGTTGGGCGCGACGCCAGGCAGTGCCACGTTCTGGTCCGACGTGGAGCTTGGCCACGACATCGGCGCGGCGGTCATCAACACGCACATGCCGCGCGATGCGTGGGCGGAGTTTGTGTGCGAGCTGGCGCAAGCCGCGCGCCGGGTGCGTCCGTTGGGCATGGGGCTGGCCCTGGAGAACACCGTGGCCACCAGTCCGGATGACTTCCGGCGCCTGTTTGCCGATCTGCGCGCCGTGGACGGGGAGGCCGCCGCGGTCGTGGGCATGTGCTTGGACATCGGTCACGCCAACCTGCATCCCAGCACGCGAAACGAGTTTCTGGCCTACCTGGATCGCCTGCCCGAGGACGTGCCGGTCATCCATGTCCACGCCCACGAGAACTGGGGCGACGCCGACAGCCACCTGCCCCTCTACACGGGACCGGCGCGCGAGGATGACCGAGCCCTGGTCGGGCTCATGGAGCGCCTGCACCGGCGCCGCTTCTCGGGATCCGTCATCCTCGAACAGTGGCCCACGCCACCCGAGTTGCTGGTCCAGGCGCGCGACCGGTTGCGTGCGCTGAACGGGCGCGGCGGAGAATCGCCATGAGGGCGGGCGAGCCGCTGTTGATCTACAACCTGTTTCCGCTCCTGGCGGGACCCTTTCTGCATTGGGAGAAGCACCTGGAGCGGGCGTCGGCGATGGGGTTCAATTGGGTGTTCGTCAATCCCATCCATCGCTCCGGGATGTCGGGCAGCTTGTACTCCATCGCTGACTATCACGCCCTGGACCCGCGTCTCTTGGACGCGGGCAGCCCGCTGGCGCCGGAGGCGCAACTGGGGACCGCGGTGCAGACGGCGCGGGCCTTGGGGCTGCAACTGGCCGCCGACTTGGTCGTGAATCACTGTGCCGTGGACTCGCCTCTGCTCAAACAGCACCCCGAATGGTTTCTCTGGGAGGGTAAGGGCAAGGTGGCCCATCCGTTCTGCACCGAGAACGGCAAGAAGGTCGTGTGGGGGGACCTGGCGCAATTCGATCACCGCGGCACCAAGGATGGGGAAGGGCTGTATCAGTACTTCCTCGACGTGGTCGAGCGTCTGTACGGCTGGGGCTTCCGCGCCTTTCGTTGCGATGCGGCCTACCAACTGCCCTTCGCCTTCTGGGATCGGCTCATCGACGATGTGAAGGCGGCGCATCCCGAGGTGATGTTCCTGGCCGAGACGCTGGGCTGTCCCTTGGAACGTTCGCTGCGCATCGCGGGGGCCGGTTTCGACTACATCTTCAACAGCTCCAAATGGTGGGATTACCGCAGCGCCTGGCTGACCAAGCAGTATGCCCTGACCCGCGACGTGGCGCCTTCGGTGAGCTTTCCCGAGAGCCACGACACGGCTCGCCTGTTCGACGAGTTGCACGGCCACACCGAGGCCTGCAAGCAGCGCTATGTGTTTACCACGTTGTTCTCGGCAGCCGCCATGATGCCGGTTGGTTTCGAATTCGCGTTTCGGCGCCGTTTGCACGTGGTGCGCACCACGCCGGCCGACTGGGAACAGACGGGGGTCGACCTGCGGGCCTTCATCGCCAAGGTCAATGCCATCAAGGCGGCGCATGCCTTGTTCCAGGAGGACAGCCCCGTCGAGGTGCAGCACTCCAGCGATGATCGTGTGTTGGTGCTTTGGAAGGGCTCGGCGCGCACGCGCCAGGAGGCCCTGCTGATCCTCAACCGTGATTTGGATAAATCACACCACTTCCACCACGAGAACCTGCAGCAGTTGATGCAGACCGGGGCGCCACTGGTCGACGTGTCACCCGAGCACCACCTGGATCGGGTGCCCACGCCTTTCCACTACGAGATGCGCCCCGCTCAGGCCATCGTTCTGGTTACGCGGCGGTAGCTGACTAGGAGGTGGACCCGTTGGGCCCGAACGAGCGCCATTCGAGCCGGCACTCGGCGCACTTCAGTGTGCCGTAGGCGTTGAAGTAGGTGGCGTACCCGGTGGATGTGTCGGTCTTCGTGAGCGTCAGCTCGTCGTGAACGTGGCTGTGCGCTTTGCACAGGGCCCGTCCACAAACGGCACACACGCCACGCGCTTCCTCCTCGCAAAACCAGCACTTCATGGCAACCCCCAACGTCGCGGAATGATTCCGAAGCCGGGATATCTCGCAGACCGGTGCGCTTTGTCAAGGTTCGGCTGCCGGGATCACGCAACCTACGCTGCAAATCGACACATCCCGCGCAGGGCAAGCATCTAAGGCCGGTGTCGCTGCTGTGACAGGCCGGTCAACGCCGGCCGGCGGGGTGGCTTTGTCTCACGAGAGGGGTACGGGGAACAATGCGCATAGGTCTGTTTGCGTGGGAATCCATCCACTCGATTCCTGTGGGTGGCGTGGGGGTTCACGTTACCGAGCTGGCGGCGGGCTTGGAGCGGCGGGGGCACGAGGTGCACGTGTTCACGCGGCAGGGACATGGTCAGCCGGGCTACGACTGCATCCACGGCGTGCACTATCACCGCTGTTCGTTCGGCCTCAATCCCAACTTCGTGGATGAGGTGAACAACATGTGCCGCGCGTTCGTGCACGCCTGTTTTCAGGTGGAGAACAGCGTCGGGCCGTTCGACATCCTGCACGCGCATGATTGGCTGACCTCGAACGCGGCGGTGTGGGCCAAGGAGGGTCGCAAGCGTAAGACCATCCTGACCATGCATTCCACCGAGTACGGGCGGAACGGCAACCGCATGTACGGTGGCATGGCCGCGCGTATCCAGGATCACGAGCGCCACGGCACGTACTGCGCGGACCGCGTGATCGCCGTGTCCAACCAGCTCAAGGGCGAGCTGAAGTGGCTGTACCAGCTCCCCGACCAGAAGGCCAAGGTCATCTACAACGGCGTTAACGCCCAGGCATTCGACTACGAGGTGGACCCGGGGCGGGTCAAGCAGCGCCACGCGGTGGGACCGCTCGATCCCATGGTGCTCTTCGCCGGTCGCCTGACCGTGCAGAAGGGCCCCGACATCCTGGTCCGCGCCATCCCGCACGTCTTGCGCTACTGGCCGGGCGCCAAGTTCGTGTTGGCCGGCGACGGCCACATGCGCGGCGACGTGTGCAACATCGCCCACCAGTTGGGCGTGGGTCACGCCATCCGCGTGCTGGGCATGCAATCGGGCCGCGACCTGGCCGATCTCTTCAAGGCCGCCGATGTGGTGGCCGTCCCCAGCCGCAACGAGCCCTTTGGCATCGTGATTCTCGAGGCCTGGAGCGCGGGGCGGCCCGTGGTCAGCACCAAGCGTGGCGGTCCAGCGGAGTTCGTGTGGCACGGCGTGAATGGCCTGCAGGTGGACGACACGCCAGACTCGGTGGCCTGGGGCGTGGGCACCTTGCTGGCCGACTACCAGAAGGGGTGTTGGATGGGGCGCAACGGACGCGCGGCAGTGGATGCGGTCTTCAGTTGGGACTGCATCGCTGAGCAGACCGAGTCGGTGTACCGGGAGGTCGCGTAAGGCGGGGGTGATCGATGTACGGCGAAGCGGTCAGCAACCTGCATGTGGATCCGGCAGAGGGACTGTCGGATCCGGGGCACGTCCGATGCGCGCGCACGCCCCAACCCGAGGTCGTCCTGGATGAGGAGTTCCTGCGTCGCTGTGCCTGGCAGATTGGCGAGCGCCGGCCACACGAGGCCTACGTTTGTCCCGATAGCTACCTGGCGCTCTCAGTGGTGACACCGGGACAGGCCTTCGTGGTGTGGCGGGTCCAGCAGAGGTGGATCGATCATCTGGCACGCACCAAGGGCGGAGCCTGGAACGGCGCGCGCTTCGTGGTGCGTTTCTACGAGGTGACCGGCCTGGCCTTCAACGGGCTCAACGCGCACCGGATGCACGACGTGCCCGTCGAGGGACTGGCCGGGGAACGCTTGGCGGAGTTGCCCCTGGCCGGAACCACGCAGCTGGCGGAGGTGGGCTTTGTTCTGCGCAGTGGGGAATTCGTGGCGGCCGCCCGCTCGCCGGCGGCCTGCTTCCCAAGCCCCAAGGTGTCGGGACAGAGCGACTACGCCGCGTTGTATGTGGACGATCGACTGGCGCCCGAGCCGGTGGCCAGTCCCTGGGAAGGCGCGGCTTACGTGCGCGAACGGTCCAAGCCGCGGTTGCGCTCGCAGCTCCGTGTGGCCTTTCTCAGCTTCGAGAGCGAGGTCACGGGTCAGCAGGGCACGGTCGCCAAATTCGTGTCGTCGCTGGCCGGCCAGCTGGCGAGCCAGGGCCAAGAGGTGCACGCCTTCGTGGCAGCCAGCCAGCGGTTTCATGAGACGTGCCAGGTGGCGGGGGTGACCTATCGCCCCGTGGTGGTGGCCGGCGACGGGCCGGTAGCCATGGCTCTGTCCTTCGCGCGCGGGGTCGAGGAGCAGCTCCAACGGCTGCCCCCCTTCGACCTTTTTCACATGCAGGAGTGGATGACGGCCCTGGTGCCGTGGGTGGGCATGCGGCCCACCGCCCTCGCCCTCTCCTCCATCGAGTCCACGCGACGTAGCGGATCTTTGCCCACGCCCCTGTCGCTGGAGATCGAGAAGCTGGAGCGCGAGGCGGCGCGGGCCGCGGAGTGCATCCTGGTGCCGCCCGGGTTGCGCGAAAAGGTGCTGGCAAGCCTGGGTACCGACGAGAACCGCGTCCATGCCTTTCCGATCGAAAGACGGGCGCCCGACGAGTGGGAGTTGCCCATCGATGCAGGCCAGGTGAAACGCGAGATCGGCTTCGGGCCGCTGGATCGCCTGCTGCTCTTCGTAGGGCCGTTGGAGCCAGGGGCGGGACCCGACTTGCTCCTCGAAGCCTTGGCCACCGTCTCCGGCCGCGTGCCGCAATTGCGCTTGGCATTCGTGGGCTGCGGCGGGTTGCACGGTCCGCTGGAGGGACGGGCCCGCCAGTTGGGCCTGGGACATGCGGTGCGGCTGCTCGGTCACGTGGACGAGCACCGTCTGATTCGCCTGCTGCGCGCCAGTGAGGCGTTGGTCCTACCGTCGCGCCATCGGGTGACCAACGACGAGGGCGTGGTGGGACTGGCGCGCCGGGCGCAGCGGGCCGTATTGACGACGCACGGTGGTCCAGCCCACCTGGTCAAGCACGAGGAGAACGGCTTGCTCGCCTACGACAATCCGCCTTCGCTGGTGTGGGGCCTGAACCGCCTGCTCGATGACCAGCACCACGCGGAGGACATGGGACGCGCCGGCGCCAGGCCGGCCGACGGCAACAGCTGGGCTTGCGTAGCCCGTCGCTACGCCGAGCTGTGTGCCGAAAGTTTCGCCGAGCTGACCGAAAGTGCGGAGCACGAGAGGCGGCGGCACGGCCAATGATGAAAGGAAGAACTCGAATGGCACGACAGCGCAGTTCCGCCGAGCGGCGATCATCCGAACCCACGGCGCAGGGCACGCCGAACCGCTGGCTGGAGTCGGTCCCCAAGACACCCTCGCCGGACGGAACCGAGCCGGAGCGGCCCACGGCCACGCCGGCGCCCGCGGTCACGCCAACGCCCGCAGTCACGCCGGCGCCCGCGGCGACCCCCGCGCCCGCGGCCACACACGAGGGCGGTGCGGTTGCGCCCATCGTGCGCAAGGCCAAGCCCACCCTGGCCGTGCGGGCACAGCGCACGATCTATGGCCTTGTCTGCCGGGAGGAGCCGTCGAGTCTCATCGCGGAGCGCACCGCCCGCTTGGCCGCGGCCCTGGCCGCGCGTGGCCGCGATGTGCATCTGTACTGCCGCTTGCCCATCGCCGTGGCCGACTCGCGGGTGACCGTGCACGCGGTGGGGGCCCAGGACGGGAGCGACCTTTTGGAACAGGCAGTGGACTTCGGCGGGCGCGTGGTGGAGGCCATTCGCCGCCAACGCAACGGCAGCCGCGCGCAGCTCATCCTGGTGGGCCAAGAGTGGGGCGCCTTGCCTGTCCTGCTGGAGATGGGGGAGGAGCCGGGCGTGGAGACCATGCTCTCGCTCCATTCGCTCGAGCGACAGCGCAGCGACCTCAGCTCGGCCCTCAGCCAGCGCATCCATGAGTTGGAGGTGCGCGGTCTGCAGGCCGTGCGGGCGGTGTTGGCCCAAGATGTTGGCGTGCCCGCGGCGGTCGAGAAGCTGGTCCCGGAGTGCGCGTCCCGCGTGGTGAACGCGCGCGTGGCGTTCCCGGTCGAGGAGTACGCCATCGGTCCAGATCCGGGCGCCATCAAGGCCCGCTACGACGTGGGACCCGTGGACCCCACCATCCTCTTCATCGGAGATCTGGACGAGCGGCACGGCCCGGACCTGCTCCTGCGCGCCATGCCGCCCATCTTGAAGAATCACCCCCAGGCGCGCCTCATCGTGGTGGGCGACGGCACGCTCCTGTGGCCGCTCAAGGTCATGTCGCGCTACATGCTGCTCGATCACGCGGTTCGCATCGTGGGCCACGTGGGCGGGCGGGACGTGCGCGAGTTGATTGCCGCGACCGACGTGCTGGTCGTGCCCAGCCGTGTCCGTACCGAGGACTGGCAGATCCTCTCGGGGTGGTCCGCCAAGCGCCCCGTGGTCGCCACTTACCAGGTGGCCGAGGGCGTCTGCCGCCACGAACAGGACAGCGTGCTCATCTACGCCAACCCGGCCAGCGTGGTGTGGGGCATCGAGCGCGTCCTTTTCGACCGCGAGTTGAGCCAGCGCATCGCCGAGTGCGGTCACGGCGAGGTGGTGCAGCGCTTTGGCTGGGATCCCGTGGCCACGCAAATCGAGAGTCTGGTCCAGCCGGCCTCGTGAGCGGCCACGCGAGACATCGCAAGCCCCCGATTCACCGGAGAGCACATGCCCAAGGGTTATCTGGTCATCGTTCTGCACGCGCACCTGCCCTACGTTCATCACCCGGAGTACGAGCGTTTCCTGGAAGAGCGTTGGCTCTTCGAGGCGCTGACCGAAACGTACATTCCGTTCATCAAGTTCTTCGATCGTCTGCGCGGCGAAGGGCGGCGCTTCCGTCTCGCGCTTTCCGTGTCACCCAGCTTGGCGGCCATGCTCGAGGACCCCACGCTGTGCGCGCGCTATGTGCGCCACCTGGACATGTGCCGCAGCCTGGCCGATTCGGAAATTCAGCGCACGCGGGACTCGCCGCCCATGAATCGGTTGGCGCACATGTACCGCACGCTGTTCGAGGAGGCACGCCACGTCTTCGTGGAGCGCAGCCGCAATCGCCTCCTGAACGTGTGGCGCGAGTTCGCCGATGACGGCTTTCTGGAGCTGATGACGTGCGCGAGTACGCACCCGTTCCTGCCGGCCCTGTCGCTGCATCCGGGCTCCATCCGCGCCCAAGTGGAATCGGCCGTGGCCGAGCACGCACGTCTGTTCGGCCATAAACCCAAGGGCCTGTGGCTGCCGGAGTGCGGTTTCTTCCCGGGCGTGGACGAGGTGCTGACCAAGGCGGGCGTGCGTTTCACGGTGGTGGACAGCCACGGCATCGAGAACGCCACGCCCAAACCGCTCTTCGGGCTGTCCGCGCCGCTGTACACGCCGTCGGGGCTTGGTGTGTTCGGCCGCCAGAGCAGCACCTCCAAGCTCGTGTGGAGCAGCATGGTGGGTTACCCCTCGGATCCCTACTACCGCGAGTACTACCGCGACATCGGCTACGACCTGGATCAGAGCTACCTGCAGCCCTACGAGTACGCGCCCGGGGTGCGTATCGCCACGGGGATCAAGTACCACCGCATCACCGGGCCGGGCAGCGACAAGCACCTCTACGATGCCGACAAGGGACGCGAGACGGCGGAGCGCCATGCCCGCGACTTCGTGGGCCGCTGCCGCGACCAGGCCGTGCGCGCCTCGCAGCGCATGCCATTTCCCGCCGTGCTGACCTCTCCCTACGACGCGGAGTTGTTCGGGCACTGGTGGTTCGAGGGGCCGCAGTGGCTGTATTACGTGCTGCGAGAGCTGAGCACGAACAACGAGGACGCGGCCCTGTGCACGCCCAGCGAGTACCTGGCCGCCCACCCCGTGCAACAGCGGGCCATGCCCTCACCCAGCAGTTGGGGGAAGAACGGCTACAACGAGCACTGGCTCAACCCCAAGACCAAGTGGCTGTGGCGACCGCTCAACGAGGCCTCGGCCCGCATGACCCGCGTGACCAAGACCGTGTCGTTCCCGCCCGGATCCCTGGAGGATCGGGCCATGCGCCAGGCGGGCCGCGAGCTGATGCTGGCCCAGGATTCGGACTGGCCCTTCGCCATCACCAACGGCACGACCGAGAAATACGCGAGCCGGCGTTTCAACGACCACATCGCGCGCTTCCACGACCTGCTGGACGACGTGGAGAAACGCCAGGTGGATGTGCACAAGCTGGCGGCGTTGGAGTTGATGGACGCCATCTTGCCCGAGTTGGATTACCGGCTCTTTGCGGCGTGAGGGACCCATGACGGCGGCGAACGAAGCCTTGGATCGCAAGTGCATCGACACCATCCGCTTCTTGGCGGTGGACGCGGTGGAGAAGGCCCAGAGCGGCCATCCCGGCATGCCCATGGGCGCGGCGCCGATGGGCTACGTGCTGTGGTCGCGCTTCCTCAAGCACAACCCGGCCAATCCACACTGGTTCGATCGCGACCGCTTCGTGCTGTCGGCCGGGCACGGGTCCATGTTGCAGTACGCGCTCCTGCACCTCGCGGGCTACGACCTGTCCATCGACGATCTGAAGTCCTTTCGTCAGTTGGGCAGCCGCACGCCCGGCCACCCCGAGCGCACCTTCACGCCGGGTGTGGAGACCACCACGGGTCCATTGGGGCAGGGGCTGGGCGCGGCCGTGGGTATGGCCATCGCCGAGGCCAACCTGGCGGCGCGCTTCAATCGGTCCGGGCACGAGGTCGTCGATCACCGCACCTACGTCATCGCCAGCGACGGGGACCTGATGGAGGGCATCGGCTCGGAGGCGCCTTCGCTGGCCGGGCACCTGCGCCTGCACAAGCTGATCTGCCTGTACGACGACAACCGCATCACCCTCTCCGCGTCGACGGAGATGAACTTCACCGAGGATCGCGGAAAGCGCTTCGAGGCGTACGGCTGGTTCGTGCAACGCGTGGCAGATGGCGAGGACGTGCGGGCCATCGATGAGGCCCTGCAGAAGGCGCGCGACGAGAGACAGCGCCCCTCGCTCATCATCGTGCGCACGCACATCGGCTTCGGCGCGCCTCACAAACAGGACACCTACGAGGCCCACGGCAGCCCGCTGGGCGCCGAGGAGGTGAAGGCGGCCAAGCAGAAGCTGGGCTGGCCCCTGGAGCCCGCGTTCCTGGTTCCCGACGAGGTCCGCGCCCACATGGGCACGGCCCGCGCGCGAGGGCAGCAGACTGAGGCGGAATGGAACAACCGCATGGCCGCCTACAGTCAGGCCTTCGCGCCCGAGGCCGCGGAGCTGCGGCGCATGTTGGGTGGCGAGCCCACGCCAGGCTGGGACCTGGATCTGCCGCGCTTCGCCGCCGGGGCCAAGCCCGAGGCCACGCGCACGGCGCTCGGCAAGGCCCTGAATGCGGCGGCGGCCAAGTTGCCCGAGGTGATGGGCGGCTCGGGGGATCTCAACCCGTCGACCTTCACCATGCTCAATGGCTTGGGCGACTTCCAGCCGTCGGATTTCGTCCCCCAGGATCGGCAAGGCGCGGTGGGCGGCGTGTGGGGCTACGCGGGCCGCAATCTGCACTTCGGTGTGCGTGAACACGCCATGGCCGCCGCGTGCAATGGCATGGCGGCGCACGGCGGGCTGTATCCCTTCGCGGCCACGTTCCTGGTCTTCTCAGACTACATGCGTCCGTCGGTGCGCCTGGCCGCGCTGATGAAGCTGCGTGTGCTCTTCATCTTCACCCACGACAGCATCGCGCTGGGCGAGGATGGCCCCAGCCACCAGCCCATCGAGCACCTGCTCGCCTTGCGCGCTATCCCCAACCTGCTGGTGGTGCGGCCCGCCGACGCCAACGAGGCGGTGGCCGCCCTGCGAGTCGCCATCGAGCGCAAGACCGGGCCCGTGGCGCTCATCCTCACGCGGCAGAAGCTACCCGTGCTCGATCCGGAAAAGCACCCGGGGATCTCGGCGGGCGTGGCGCTGGCGCCTACGTGTTGGCCGATCCGCACAACGGCGGGCCCATCGATTTCGTGATCGTGGCCAGCGGCTCCGAGGTGCACGTTGCCCTGGAGGCGCGCGAGCAGTTGGAGAAGGACGGCTGCAAGGCGCGTGTGGTGAGCATGCCGAGCTGGAAGCTCTTCGCCGCGCAACGCCCCGAGTACCACGAACGCGTCTTCCCGCCCGGCGTGCCCACGCTGGCCGTGGAGGCGGGCGTGACCTTGGGCTGGCACCCCTACATCGGAGCCGGCGTGCCCGCCCTCGGCCTGGATCACTTCGGCAGCTCGGGTCCCGGAGAGCAGCTCATGCGCGCATACGGCTTCACCGCCGACAAGGTCCGCCAGCGCGTGCTGGAGCTTTGGAAGAAGAGGTCGTAGTTCCGACGGCACGTGGCCCGAGCGCGAGGGAGCAGACGCGAGCTGGTTCGCGATGGACTCGCAGTTTCCTCTCATCGCGATCTTCGCCATCGTGGTGGCCGTGGATCCCTTGGCCAGCGTGCCGGTGTTTCTGGCCATGGCCGGGCGGCGCGATCGGAGGACCCGTCAACGCCTGGCCAATCGGGCCTCGCTGGCGACCTTTCTCGTGCTCTTGGTCTTCGCCATCTTCGGCGGTTTGCTCTTTCGACTGCTCGGGGTCAGCCTGGGCGCGTTCAAGGTGGCGGGCGGCATTCTGCTGCTCTCGACCGCGCTGGATATGGTGCGGGCCAATCCATCGCCCACCAAGTCCACGCCCCATGAGCAAGCGGAGAGCGTGGAGCACGAAGCGATCGCCCTGGTGCCCATGGCGATTCCGTTGCTGGCCGGTCCGGGGGCCATCGCGACGGTGATGGTGCTCATGGCTCGCGCCGGGTGGCGGCCCTTGCCCACGGCGATCGTCCTGGGGGCCATTACGCTGGTGTGCCTCGTGACGTGGATCGTCTTGCGCACCGCTGCCCGGAGCGCCGAGACCCTCCTGCGCGCCACCACCATGCTGGTCCTCGAGCGACTCATGGGCCTGCTGCTGGCCTCGGTGGCCGTCGAATTCATGACCTCGGGCCTGCGCGATCTGTGGCCGGGCCTGGGCCGGTGAGCGGGATCACGCGCGTCGTTCCGCGGTCTGCCGAAATGGGAGCGAGCTGTGGCACCTTGGTGGGCAGCCCGCCTGTCCTCCGCGCTTGATTGGGTGACTGAGCTGGGTTGGTGTTCGGCCCTATGGTTTGGAGGCGTTCATGAAGAAGCTTTTTGCAGTGACCCTGTCGGTGCTGGCCCTGGCGAGCCTGCCCGCTCGCGCGGACGTGGTCCCACCCGAGCCCGAGGCATGCCTACCCGGCTCCACTCCCTCCACCTGTCACGGTGGTGCGCACTGCCGCGCCCAGAAATGCGAGACGGACACCAACTGCACGGGCGGTGCGGTGTGCAAGGAGATCACCGCCTGTGTGCGCACCGTGAATTGCGCGGGAAACATCGCGCCTGAGGATGACGCCCGCGCCTACGACCAGGATGCGCTGGAAGGGAACTGCCCAGCCTCGGGGACCTGTGCCGCGGGCACCTGCCAGAGCATCCGCGTGTGTGTGCAGGCTGACACGAGCACCGCGACGGCCACGACGACCTCCAGCACGAGCACCGCGACGGCCACGACGACCTCCAGCACGAGCACGGCGACGGCCACGACGACGTCCAGCACGAGCACGGGCGCGAGCACGTCGACCGGCACAGACAGCACCGCCACCGCCACTTCCACGGACAGCGCCTCGGGTGGCAAGAGCAGCGGCTGCGGCTGCGTGGTGGGCGGGCGCGGTGGCGCGGGCCTGCTGGCCCTGACCTTCGGCCTGGGCGTTCTCCTCATCCGTCGCCGCCGGTCCTAGGCGACTCAGCGCGATCGAGCGCGATCGAGCGCGATCGAGGACGAACGGTGGGTTCAGGTCGGGCGGTGAGCTGTTCCTGAACGCGAGACGGCGGCCTGTGCGTGGCGTACGGCGCCAACCCAGGTCGCCTTTTCACGGTGCCCATCGGGAGTTTCGCGTTTTTCTCAAGGGCCGCATCCTGCCGTCGGCGCCCGGGTGCGTCGCGCCTTCATTTGCGTCCAATTCCGCCGATCAGGATCTGGTCAGACCGGCTGAACTCCGGGTCATGGTTGAGCAGCAGTCGACCCTCGACGGGACCATCTTGGATAAGTCCTACCGTCTCGTACGGACGGTGGGAGAGGGTGGTATGGGTGCGGTCTACGAGGCTATCCAGCTCCGCCTCAACCAACGCGTGGCGGTGAAGCTGATGACCCACGAGATGGCGGCCGACAAGGAAGCCTTGGCGCGTTTCCGACGGGAGGCCGAGATCACGAGCGCTCTCGGTCATCCCCACATCGTGCACGTCACGGATTTCGGTGTGGGTCCCGCCGGCGAGCCCTACCTGGTCATGGAGTACCTGGAGGGCGAGGACCTGGAACACCGCCTGATGCGCGTGGGACGTCTGCCGCTGGCTCACGCCCTGCACCTGGTGCGGCAGGTGGCCTCGGCCCTGGCGGCCACGCACCTCAAGGGAATCGTGCACCGGGATCTGAAGCCCGCGAACATCTTCCTGGTCAACGCGGCCGGCGAGACCGATTTCGTCAAGGTGCTCGACTTCGGCATCAGCAAGGTCCACTCGTCCACCACCAAGCTGACCCATGCGCGCAGCACCGTCGGCACGCCTCGCTACATGTCGCCCGAGCAGGCGCGCGGAATGGCGAACGCCGTGGACCACCGCGCGGACCAGTGGGCCCTGGCCTGCATCACCTGGCAAATGCTGAGTGGGCTTCCGCCCTTCGACGGCGAGGACGCCAACGCGGTCCTCTACCAGGTCTGCCACGAGCCGCCGCCGCCTTTGCTGCCCCGCGTCCCAGGCCTGCCCCCCGAGGTCGAGTCGGTCCTCAGGCGCGCTCTGTCCAAGTCGCACCTGGAGCGTTTTCACAGCATTGGCGAATTCGCCCATGCGCTTCGCTGTGCAGCCCTGGGTATCTCGCCGTCCGACCTCACGCCCGCGCCCGAGCCGCTGTCGGTGACCGGGGCCGAGTTGTTGGACAGCAGTGTGGCGTGGCCCGACAAGTTGGTGACGGGCAGCGGCCTCTCGGACGAGGCCCTGCGTGCGCTCTCGGCTGCCGGGGCGCCTCGCCCGGCCGCGCGACGATGGCGGGCCATGATCATGGCGGGCGGCGCGTTTGCGTTGCTGTTCGGTGCCGGCCTGGCCCTGCCGGGCCTGCTGACGTCCAAGCCCGCGGTCCCCGCGCCACCGCCCAGCGCGCCTGTTGTTCCCGAGGTGGTTCGGCCGGCCGCCGTGCCCGTGGCCCCGCCCTTCGCGCTCGAGCCGCCCGACTCGTCGCGAGGCAAGGCCGCCAACAAAGCGGCCCCGCCGGTGCGCGAATCTGCCTTGCGCAGGACGGCCAAAACCAACCGGCGAGCCCGCGCGCTCGGCCCGGAAACCTCCTCCTCGGCGGTGCGACCGTCTCGCCAGCTCATCAAGGATCTCTGACGTGCACACGATCGCCCTCCTGCTCCTCGCCCTCCTGGCCCAGACCACGCCTGACGCCAGCGATGCCGCGGCCAAGGAACGCGCCCAAGCCCTGGTTGACGAGGGCTCGGCCCTGTTCGAGGCGGGGGAGCTGCCCGCGGCCCTGGAGAAGTTCAACGCCGCCTACGCGGTCTTTCCCAGCCCGAAGATCCTCTTCAACGTGGGCCAAGCGAACCGCGAGCTGGGCCGGCCGGTCGAAGCGGTCAAGGCCTACGAGGGCTTCCTGGCGGGGGTCCCGGATGCGGAGCCCGGCCTGACGGCCGACGCCCACCGTGCCCTGGCCGAGCTGCAGGCCCAGCTTGGGCGCGTGCGCATCGACTGCGGTCTGCCCGGCGCGGAGCTGAGTCTGGACGGCATGCCCGTGGGACGCTCGCCGCTGTCCGAGCTGCTGTGGACCACGCCCGGGCACCACCAGGTCGCGGCCCGTCACCCGCGGGCCATCCCTGTTCTCGAAGATCTGGATGTCTCGGCAGGCGAAGTCCACACCGTGGTTCTGACCCTCGCTGCCTTGCCCGAGGTCATCACCCCGCTGCGCGCGACCGCGCCCGAGCCGCGGCCGTCGGGCTTGTGGCTGGGACGCACGTGGACCTGGGTGGCGGCGGGCTCGGCCGTGGTCTTGGCGGGTGGAGCCACGGGTTTCGGGCTCGCCATGCAGTCCCGTTTCGACGACCTGAAGAAGAAGTGTGGAGCGGGGGCGGGGCCCGACTGGCCCGGATGCAGCGACGGTGACCTGCAGGGCCTGGACAGGCGCAAGACCGCGGCCAATGTCCTGTGGGCCGCGTCGGCGGCCAGCGCGGCGGCGGCGGGCGTGCTCTTCTTCGTCGAGGGGCGATCGGCCACCGTCGCGCCGTTGGCCGGGCCGGCGAACGGCGTGCAACTGGCCGTGAGGTTCTGAAATGCAGGCAACCCCACTCTGCGCCGTGTTCCTTCTGGCCCTCACCGCCGCCGCGTGCGACTACGACGCCAGCCAACTCCGGCGCCCAGGCACGTCGGCGTCCGCCACCTCCACCGCCACGCAGACGAGCTGGCCCGAGGACACGGCCACCCTGACGTCCACCTCGACCCAGTCGACCTCTGCCTCGGACACCTCGACCGCTTCTCTCTCGTCCACGTCCACGGCCACCGACTCACCCGCGGCGACGGCCACCGCGACCGCCACCGCAAGCACCTCGGAGCTGCGGGCCCTCTTCACCTTCGACGAGAGCAGCGGCACCTCCGCCAACGACGGCTCGGGGCGCGGCAACCAAGCCAAGGTGAACGGCACGTGGGTCAGCGGCGTGTCGGGCTTCGCCGTGCGCGACTCCGGCGCCTACGGCGGTGCCGTGCTGGTCACCCATTCGCCATCGTTGGTGCTGGACGGGAGCAATTACTCCTTCGAGGCCTGGATCAAGCCGCGCGCCGTGTCCGCCGGATGGGGCTCGGGCAGCGCGTGGCGCTGGATATTCGACAAGGCCGTGTACATGGGGGCCTTCGATTACGGCTTCTACGTGTCCGGATCCCCCGCGACCAAGGTGTGCTTCACCGTGGTGGCGAACACGGCCGGATTCTGCGCCAATTACGCCTTCAAAGACGAAACCTGGACCCACGTGGCGCTCACCTCCGATGCAGGCACCTGGCGGCTGTATGTCAACGGCACCGTGGTGGGCACGCAGGGCGGCCACGGCGCGCCCTTGCCATCGTCGACCGCCGACCTGTACCTGGGACTGGCCGCCACCCTGGACCTCGACAACGTGCAGATCTGGGCCCGCACCCGCACCCCCGCCGAGATCTGCGCCGACGCCGGCAAGACCCTCTCGGGTTTCACCTGTTCCTGATGGCGTGAGGAGCGAGAGCGCCACGGTCTTCGTCGGGAACTGCGAACACCGTGTTCCACAGGAATGCTCGGCCACAGCGCGTCGCCGCGCTTTGCCCCCATGTTCCCTACCGCGACGCTGACGTCCAGGACGGACCACAGTCGAGCTTAATCGGAGACGGCTTCCGGTCCTTCTTGTCGGCCAGCAGTTCGTCCAGCGGGTAGACCTGGGCAGGCTCCTGGTTGAATACCATCAGGCGCAGGAACCGCTCCGCGCCGCTTGAGATCTTCGCCTTGTCATTCTCCCACCGCGACATGGTTTCGGGGGTGACGGACAAAGCTGCCGCAGCTTCGGCGCCAGACTTTCCCAGGTACTTACGCAGGAACCGGATCTCGCAGCCGCGCAGTGCCGCGGTCGATCTTGCTACGTCGAGGGCGATGACCCTGTGCAACCCAGCGATATTCGGTATGACCGGCTCGCGCTCCCCGCAACCGTCACACTTCCACACCTGCACGTTCGCAAGAGAAACGTAGTCCAGCCCGCACACGTCGTACTTGATGACCTCTCGGCTGCTGGACATCTTCTTTCCGCAGTTCGAGCAGTTCATGTCTTCCTCTTTCTCCATGCTGTAACCACACGCAGGTCAGCGGTCGAATGGATCTCGACGATCGCCACCATCCGGTGGGTCTCAATTCGATACCTCCATGCTCCGAATTTCTGATCTGGTTCAGCTTCCCTCTCGACCTTCCCGCATCGCAAGATGTTCATGACGTCCACGATGTCCATCGAGTCGTTGGTTAGTTCTTCGCGGCAGTGCCGGGTGTAGGTCACTCTTCCTGTGTTCTGAATCTCGGCCGCGAGTTTCTTCGCCTGGTATCGATCAAGTCTGGTGCTTCTTAGATCATCGGATGATTTGAGATCAAGTTTGGTCTCTGCGACACTTTTGTTCAACTCGTTCGCCTGCGGAGCGACGCGTGCAGCACCTGCCTTCTCATCCGGCGACATCGCAACCCTCCTTGTCATCCCAAGCGCACGAAATGTCTTAGGAACAGTCGAACCATGCTCGACCTCAAGATGCGGTTCGTCAACTCTCCGGTTAGGTCACGACCTCGCAGATTTCCACACGTGGTCGGTGACACCGGCGGCCATCGCGGGCGCCAGCCGCGGCGATTCGTGAATGCGCGCGAAGTTGTGGTGATTGAAGTGCGGCGCAACGGCTGCCGCACGGTCCTCCAGCTTTTCGGCGGCACCGCTGGATGGCGGTTCCTGTCGTGGGCGACTGCTATCGGCCGCGCCACCCTGGCCGCGCCCGGCCGACGCACGCGCGTGCCCGGTCAGGCTCCCCCCCACAACGCCGCTGCCGACT
>JAEXQJ010000033.1 GCA_023438785.1 Pseudomonadota bacterium | reverse complement strand
CCCGGCCCGCAGGGCGGCCAGCACGTCGGGCGGAAGGCGCGTGGAGGCCCGCGCAATGATCTCCTCGAATCTCTGCGACCACGTTTCGGGGGGCAACACGTCAGCCAGGCTAGCACGAGGAAATGTGGGGGAACGTCTCTCTCTGCGCGCCCTCGCGCTACCATCACACGATGTCTTTCGATCGCGCGAGCATCAGCACGGGGCTACCCGGCCTCGATCAGGTCTTCACGGGGTTGCGTGCGGGCGAC
Source organism: Pseudomonadota bacterium (assembly GCA_023438785.1). Lineage (GTDB taxonomy): Bacteria > Myxococcota_A > Polyangia > Fen-1088 > Fen-1088 > Fen-1137. The sequence continues at coordinate 14,222 of JAEXQJ010000033.1, read as the reverse complement.
AACGTGGTTTGGCAGGTGGACACGCTGGAGGACTACCTGCCGTTCGTGCGGCCCTACTGCGACTGGGCGCGCCGCAACGGACGACGGCTGGTGTACTTCCGCTTCGCCAAGCACCTACCCCTGGTCGATGACCCCTACGCCGAGATCCACGAGGTGCGCACCGACCAGGGCTTCGAGGCCTTCATCACCCAGATCCACGAGGTCATCGAGCAGGTGGGCGAGGACGCCTTCTACGTCTTCGACAGCATGTCCGACCTGTCGCTGGAGCGGATCAGCGACCGCATGCTGGGCAACTTCTTTGTCCTGACTTGCCCTTATCTCTTCACCCTCAACACCATCGCCTATCACGTGCTGCTGCGGAATTTTCACTCCTTCCACGCCAGCTCGCCCATCGCCGAGACCACCCAGATCCTCCTTGACGTCTACCGGCTGCGCGAACGTTTGTACGTGCACCCGCGTAAGGTGCAACACCGCTATTCGCCCACCATGCACATGCTGCACGTCTGGGAGGGCGATCAATTCGTGCCGGTCACCGAGAGCTACGTCACCACCGAGGTGCTGGCCTCCAGTCCCTGGGGCGGCGAGCGCGTGGGACCCTGGACGCGCATCTTCCAGGAGGCCGACGCCACCCTGCGCGCCAGTCAGGCGGGCCGCGCGACGCCGGAGCAGGTGAATGAGGCGCGCCGCCTGTGCCTGCACCTGGGCATCACGCGTGACGACCAACTGGCCGAGTTGGCCGAGCGCTATCTCACCCTGGAAGACCTCGTGCGCATCCGTCAGCGCATCATCCCGTCGGGGCTCATCGGCGGCAAGGCGGTGGGCATGTTGCTGGCCCGGCGAATCCTCAGCGACGCCAGTCCGCGCTGGGCCTCGGTGCTCGAGCCGCACGACTCGTTCTACATCGCGTCCGAGAACTTCTACACCTACCTGGTGCAGAACAACGTCTGGCGTCTACGCCAGCGGCAGAAGGACCCCGAGCGTTTCCTCGACGGTGCGGCCGAGGCCCGTCAGCGCATGTTCATGGGCCAGTTCCCCGATCTCGTGCGCGAGCGGTTCCAGAACGTGCTCGACTACTTCGGACACTCGCCCATCATCGTGCGTTCCTCCAGCCTGCTGGAGGACGCCTACGGCAACACCTTTGCCGGCAAATACGAAAGCGTGTTCTGCGCCAACCAGGGGCCCAAGCACATCCGCCTGGAGGATTTCGTGCAGGCGGTCCGCAAGGTGTACGCCAGCAGCATGAGCGAGGAGGCGCTCTTGTACCGCAAGCAGCGCGGGGTTCTGCACAAGGACGAGCAGATGGCTCTGCTCGTGCAACGCGTGTCAGGCAATCAGAACGGGTCGCTCTACTTCCCGCACGCCGCGGGCGTCGGGCTGTCCTTCAATCCCTACGTCTGGGACAAGGGCATCGATCCGCGGGCCGGCGTGATTCGGCTGGTCTTCGGGCTGGGCACGCGCGCCGTGGATCGCTCGGACGACGACTACACGCGCGTGGTGGCCTTGGATGCGCCCGGTATGCGGCCCGAGCACAGCTTCGATGAGGTGCGCCGCAGCGCCCAGCGCCGGGTGGACGTGCTCGACCTGGCCACCAACCAACTGGCCTCCTACGACTTCATCGATGTGGCGCGCCGTTGTCCCGACCTGCCCCTCGACCTGTTCGCCTCCCGCGACGAGGAGCTGGAGCGCCAAGCCGCGGCGCGCGGCCGCGAGAGCTTCCCGTGGGTGCTGACCTTCGATCGCATGCTCGCCGCCACGCCCTTCGCGGCCGACATGCGCGAGATGTTGGGCGTCCTGCAGACCGCGTATGGCTCGCCTGTTGAGATCGAGTTCACGGTCAACTTCCTGCGCGATGGCACGTATCGCATCAACCTTCTGCAGTGCCGGCCCGTGGTCATGAGTCTGAGCGGCCCGGTGGCCAAGCCCGATCGCGGGCAAGTGCGCGATGAGGACGTGGTCATGGACACGCGCGGAGCCGTGGTCGGGCGCGCCCGCACCATGCCCATCGATCGCGTGATCTACGTGTCGCCCGCGGCCTATGGCCAACTCTCGGACTCACAACGCCACGAGGTGGCCGCGGTGATCGCTCGCCTGACCCACGTGCAAGACAGAGAGCCACTCTCGATCATGCTGATGGGGCCCGGGCGGTGGGGCACCAGCACACCGTCGCTGGGCGTGCCCGCGTCGTGGAAGGCCATCAGCCGGGTTTCCGTGCTCTGCGAGATCGTCGCCATGCACCGCGATCTGGTGCCCGACGTCTCGCTGGGCACGCACTTCTTCAATGGCCTCATCGAGCTGGAGATCCTCTATCTGGCGGTCTTCCCGCGGGCCACGGGCGGCTTGCCCCTCGACTACTTCGAGAGCGCCCCCAACCGGCTGGCCGAGCTGCTGCCCGCCGACGCGCGTTGGGAGCGCGTCGTGCGTGTGATCGACACGGTTACGTCTGCTGGCGCCAGGCAACTTTGGTTGGCGGCCGATTCGGTCAACCAGACCATCTTCTGTCACCTGGGCTGAGGCGTGGCTTACTGTGTGAAAGCATGAAAAGCGAGCCATTTAGAGAGGTTAGCGCGCATAGGCGCGTGCGTCATTCTGGAAACGTGCCGGTTACCTGGAAGTTACTTTGAATTAACGGCCGGTTACACGGAAGTTACTTTAAGCATACGTGGCATTCACTTCTTCCAAACCGGGGGCCGCCTCCAGTACGACCCTCAACAGGAGAACGCCATGTCATACGCACAGAGAGTGATTGAGCTCGTGAAGCAGCGGGACCCGGGACAGCCGGAGTTCCTGCAGGCCGTGACCGAGGTCCTGGAATCCCTGCAGCCGGCCCTCGACCGCTACCCCAAGTACGAGCAGCACAAGATCCTCGAGCGCATCGTGGAGCCCGAGCGTCAGCTCATGTTCCGCGTGCCGTGGATCGACGACAAGGGCCAGGTTCAGGTGAACCGCGGCTACCGCATCGAATTCAACAGCGCCATCGGCCCGTACAAGGGCGGTTTGCGTCTGCACCCGAGCGTGAACCTTTCGATCCTCAAGTTCCTCGGCTTCGAGCAGGTGTTCAAGAACTCGCTCACCACGCTGCCCATGGGCGGCGGCAAGGGCGGCTCGGACTTCGACCCCAAGGGCAAGTCCGACAACGAGATCATGCGCTTCTGCCAGAGCTTCATGACCGAGCTGGCGCGCCACATCGGCGAGAACACGGACGTACCTGCCGGTGACATCGGCGTGGGCGGCCGCGAGATCGGCTACATGTTCGGCCAATACAAGCGTCTGCGTAACGAGTTCGTTGGCGTGCTCACCGGCAAGGCGCTCAACTGGGGCGGCTCGCTCATTCGCCCCGAGGCCACCGGCTACGGCAGCGTGTACTTCGCCGAGGAGATGCTCAAGACGCGCAACGAGACCTTCAAGGGCAAGATCTGCGCTGTGTCGGGCTCGGGCAACGTGGCCCAGTACACCGTCGAGAAGCTGAACCAACTCGGCGCCGTGCCCGTCACTCTGTCCGACTCGGACGGCACCATCTACGACCCCAAGGGCATCACGCCCGACAAGCTGGAGTTTGTTTTCGAGCTGAAGAACGTGCGCCGCGGCCGCATCCAGGAGTACGCCAAGAAGTTCGGTTGCGAGTTCATGGCCGGCCGGCGCCCGTGGGCCGTCAAGTGCGACTGTGCCTTCCCCTCGGCCACCCAGAACGAGCTCGCCGGTGAGGACGCCGCCACCCTGCTCAAGAACGGCTGCTTCGTGATCTCCGAAGGCGCCAACATGCCCTCCACGCCCGAGGCCGTGGACCTCTTCCTCAAGGCCAAGGTCCTCTACGGGCCGGGCAAGGCCGCCAACGCCGGCGGCGTGGCCACCTCGGGTCTCGAGATGAGCCAGAACTCTCTGCGTCTGTCGTGGACGCGCGAGGAGGTGGATGCGCGCCTCAAGGGCATCATGCAGTCCATCCACGCCGCGGCCTCCAAGACGGCCAAGGACTTCGGCCAGCCCCACAACTACGTGATGGGCGCCAACATCGCCGGCTTCATGAAGGTCGCCGACTCGATGATCGACCAGGGCGTGGTCTAACCACTCCTCCGCAAGCAAACCAAGGCCCCTCTTCGCCCGCGAGGTGGAGAGGGGCTTTGCTTTGGGGCAACGCTAGTACGCGGGACCGTCGCTGATACTGGCGGCGCTGACGGTGTGGCGGAACTTGGCGTGCACCCAGATCTGGTAGGCGATCACCGCGGGCAAGAAGACGGCCACCACGCCAAACATGATCCACAGGGTGTAGGGACTGGATGCGGAATTGAAGGCGGTCAGGGACGCCGAGGGATCGAGGCTGGAGGGCAGCAGGTTGGGGAACATACCGGCCACGCCAAAGAGCACGCTTCCCAGCAGGAGGAGGGCGGATGAGAACCAAGCCTTCCAATAGGCGCCCTTGGCCAGGAAGAGACGCGCGCCGACCAAGCCGAGCACGGCCAGCAGCGGCAGCCCCAGCCAGTGGGGCATGGTGAAGAGGTTCTGCCACAGGCGCGTGTAAAACCAGGTCATGGCCAGGAAGGTGACGGCCACGGCCGCGCCGGGAAGCCACAAGGCCTTGGCCGCGGCGACGGCGCGGGCCTGCATGTCACCCTCCGAGCGGGTGGCCAACCACAGGGCGCCATGCATCGCGAAGAGCAACACGAATAGAACGCCGCCCGCCAGACCGTAGGGATTGAGCAAGGTGAAGAGGTTGCCCTGCAGGATGCCGTCCCGGTCGATGGGGATGCCGGCGAAGATGTTGGCGAAGGCCACCCCCAGCAGCAGGGCGGGCACGAAGGAGCCCACGACCAGGCAGGTGTCCCACAGCTTCACCCAATTCCGTGACTGCAGCTTGCCCCGGAATTCGAAGGCCACGCCGCGCAAGATGAGCGCGAAAAGCAGCAGCATGAGCGGCGTGTAGAGGCTGGAGAACATGACGGCGTAGGTCCGGGGAAAGGCCGCGAAGGTCACGCCGCCCGCGGTGATGAGCCACACCTCGTTGCCGTCCCAGAACGGTCCCATGGCATTGATCATCACGCGCCTGTTCGTCTCGCTCTTGCCCAAGAAGGGCAGGAGCGTGCCGATGCCCAGGTCGAACCCGTCGAGCATGAAGTAGACCGCCCACGCCACGCCCCAGATTGCGAACCAAATCGTCTCGATCATGTTCTTGTCCTCCGTCTAGACGGTGGCCGGCGCGGACTGGTCCGCTGTGTGGGCGCCCGTCGCGGTCTCTTCCAACACACCCATGCGCGCGTATTTCCACAGCAGGTAGAAGTCCACGGCGCCGAGGAACGAATAGATGAGGATGAAGCCCACCAGCGTGGTGCCCACCTGCGACACGGCCAGGGAGGACACGGCATCGGCCGTCTTCATCATGCCGTACACGATCCACGGCTGGCGGCCAACCTCGGCGACGGTCCAACCCAGTTGATTGGCCAAGTAGGGCAAGGGGATCATCCACGGCAGAAGCTTGAGCAGCAGGGGCCGTCTCTCGATGTCCTTGCGCACCCAGAAGGCCAGGAAGCCCACCAGGATGAAGAGCATCCCGAGCCCGACCATGGCCCGGAAGGAGAGGAACACGGGCAGCACGGGCGGGCGCTCGTGGGCGGGGAAGTCAGCCAAGCCCTTGACGGTCGTGTCCGGCGTGTAGCCGGCCAAGATGCTCAGCATGCTGGGCACGCCCAGGACCTGCACCTTGTTGCGTGCGTTCTGCGCGTCGGGCCAGGCCAGGACATAGAGGGGCGCGTTGCTCTTGGTCTCCCAATGCGACTCCATGGCCGCCAACTTGGCGGGCTGGGTGGTCTGCAGGATCTCGGCGTTCATGTGGCCGTTGACCAACTCGAACAGAGCGAAGATCAGGGTCCAACCGGCGGCCAGACGAAACGACTTCTTGAAGAGCGGCACCTGACGCTTGCGAAGGAGGTGCCAGGCCGAGATGCCGAGCACGAAGAACCCTGCCGTGATGTAAGCGCCGGCCAGGGTGTGCACGAACTCCAGGAGGGCGAAGGGCTGGGTGATGACGTCGAAGAAGCTGGTCAACTCGGCCCGCCCGTTGCGAATGGCGAAGCCCACCGGGTGCTGCATCCATGCGTTGGCCGCCAGGATCCAGAACGCCGAAATGTTGGAGGCGATGGCGACCAGCCAGATGGCGAGCAGGTGGACCTTTGGCGACAGCTTCTTCCAGCCGAAGAACCACACGGCGATGAACGTGGATTCCAAGAAGAAAGACACCGTCGCCTCGACGGCCAGCAGAGAGCCGAAGATGTCACCCACGTAGGCCGAGTAGCGCGACCAGTTGGTGCCGAACTGGAATTCCAGGGTGATGCCCGTGACCACGCCGACCGCGAAGTTGATGAGGAAGAGCTTGCCCCAGAACTTGGTGATGCGACGGTAGTCGTCGTCCCCGGTGCGCACATAGAGCGTCTCCATGATCGCCACCAAGAACGCCAGCCCCAGAGTGAGGGGGACGAACAGGAAATGGAAGTAGGTGGCTACCGCGAATTGCAGTCGCGAGAGTGTCAGGACATCCATCGGCTCTTCTCCCTCATTTGATTGAACGGCGTTTTGCGGATGCGATCGCGGGGGGCTTCTTCAGGGCTGCGTGGGCGCCGGCGTGACCCGAAGTGCCCGTGGCCAGCGCATCGAAGCGGATGGCCGAGAGGTGCTCGGCCAGGGTTCGGGATCCCTCCGCCCAGGCCTTTTGCACGGGGCAGCCCTTGGCGAATGGACAGGCCCGCGCGGTGTGCACGCACGCGCTGAGCGCGATGGGCCCTTCCATGGCCTGCACGACATCGCCCAGTGAGATCTCCGAGGCCGGTCTGCCCAACTGCACGCCTCCGTGCGCCCCGCGTGTGGTGCGCAGAATCCCGGCGGCCACCAGCGGCGCCACCATGCGCCGAACGAAGGGCACGGGCAATTGCCGCTGCTCGGAGATCTCGGCGAGCGACGCCGCCGTCCCCTCGCCCAGACTGGCCAGGTGAAGCACCAGGCGGGCGGCGTAGTCGGTCTGGCGCGCGATGCGAATCATGTCGCGAAGGTGACCTCTGACGTAACATTACCGACGAGGTCACGATTAGCGCAAGCTTTTTGCGCCATGGGGGCGGCACCCTTCTGGCTTCGCATCGGTCAGCAGCCGCCCACCACGGCTGGAGGACGCTGTGCCGCGGTGGGGGATGTCAGTCGGGCTCGGTCGACTCGAAGCGCTTGAGCTCGCGCTCCAGGGCGCGCTCCGCGGTGTCGATGGCCAAGTCAAACGCCACGCGCGCATCGTCGGCCCGCTCTTCCAGCACGATGGGCGGCAGGCCGCTCAGCACCACGTGCACCTGACAGGCGATGTCAACGCCGTGCTTGGGACCATTCACGTCGTCGAACCGCACGCGCACGCGCTCGATGTAATAGGCCAACTTGCCCAGCTTGCGCCCCGCGCGGTCGCGCACGTAGGCCTCGAAGCCGTTGTCTAGCGGGATGCCTCTGCTGCGCAGCTCAAGGGGCGTTTCGGCCGCTGGCGTACGGCCCAACTGACGTTTCTCCGACTTCCCCACCGCCGCGGGGAGCGGCTCTTCCCGGGTTCGCATTGCCTATCTAGATCTGTGTAGCCGATCCCGACCCCATTCAACTTGCGCCGGGCGCCTAGCCCCGCTTCTTGTGTGTCTTCTTCTTGCCCTTCTTCTTTTTCGCGACGGCCTTCTCCGCCTTGTCACTGTCCTGGGCCCGTTCCTTGAGGGCCGTCTTGGGAATGCGGTGCGGGGCCAGCGTGGGCGTGAGCAAAAGCTCGATGCGCCGGTTCTTGGCGCGGCCGGCGGCGGTCTGGTTCTTGGCGACGGGCTGGAATTCCCCGTGACCGCTCGCCACGAGGCGCTCGGGCGGCACGCCGGCCTTGTCTTGCAGGAAGCGCACGACGTTGGTGGCCCGCGCCATGGACAGCTCCCAATTCGTGGGGAACTGTTGCTTGAGCTTGTCTGAGATCGGCGTGTTGTCGGTGTGGCCCGAGACCTGGATCTGTCGATCGTCGATGCCCGCCAGGATCGCGCCCACGCGCGCCAACACGCCCTCGCCGCGCTTGGAGATGGAGACCGCCCCTGAGTCAAAGAGGATCTTGTCGACCAAACCGACACGCAGTCTGTCGCCGCTTTCGGTCAATTGGATGTCGCCCTTGGCGATCTCGTCCTTCATCTGCTCGCGCAGCTTGTCCGTCGCGCCCTTCAGGCTCGCCAGCTCTGTGGTCTTCTCCTCGACGCTCTTACTCAGCGTCTCGCGCTCCGCCATGAGCGCCGTGCGTTCGCCCTCCAGCTTGGCCTTCTCCATTTCCAGATCGGACGCGTGCGCGGTAGCCGCCTTCTCGGCGGCCTGGGCCGTGTGGGCGGCGTCCTCGGCCTTCTTCACCTCGGCCAGCAAGCGAGTCCGTTCGCCCCAGCCCCAGTAGCCAGCCACTCCCGCCACGGCGGCCACCGTGGCCGCGACGACCCACGGTGTGCGCGAGGGAGGACGAAGCGTGGCGGCCAGCGGATGGGGGACGGCAGGTGGGGTCGGGGGACCAGAAAGATCGGACTGCATGTGACCTCCTTGTGCAGAGGGACAACGTTGCAGCGACGCGCGATCGCCTTCGCCGATGCGAGCATTAGAAGCCGCCAGCCCTCGAATGGCAACCGTCCTGTCCAACGGCCCCCGACGCCGTCAATCGCTTTCGTCGAGAAAGGACGTGCCTTGCGGCCGTCGGCGCAGGCCGCGGGCATCGGCCCGAAAGCCCGCGTCGACGAAGAAGCGAGCAGCGGGTGCGTGCGCGGCGGGCTGGCCGTCGATGGTCGCGACGAAGAGTTGGCGGCCGCGGCGATCGATCCAGTGGGCCACGGTGCCGGCCAAGGCGCGGGTCGACGCATCGTCGCGGGTGAAGGTGAGCAGGTTGTCGCCCCGTACGAAGGCGAGCAGGGCCCCGCGGTGGAGCACGACCTGTGCCCCGGCCACCCGGCTGGGACGGGTCTCGCCATCGACGGGCGCGGGCCAGTCCACGAGTGCTCCGTAAGGATTGGCCGGATCGACCGCGGACAGCACAGCACCGAAGGCGGGCTCGTCGGGCTCGGGAAGGCGCAGGCGCTCGTCCGCGCCCGGCGCGGCGAACTGCAGGCCACCTCGGCCGGCCACGAAGTAACCTCGGCGCACGCGGCCTCGTTCCTCTAGGGCCGCCAGCACGTCGTAGATCGCCGAGAAGCCGCCCGGCACCGATTCGGCGTGGGCCGCCTCGCGCATGACCACGCCGTAGCGATCGAGGAGGGCCATGGCCAAATCGGTGCGTGTCTCCGTCTCGCTGAGCTCCCGCGTGGGTCGCGGACGCAGCGACCATCGGCCCGCGGGCTCGTCGCGCGTCGTCGGAGAAGCCAGACGACGGCGCAAGGGTTCGAGGGTGTCATTGGTGATCTCTCCCGCCCACACCATGGCCCACAGGACCTCCTCGATTTGGTGCGGGAACTGGCGGATCTCGTGAACCACATCAGGGAAGAAGAGGGCGCCCCGTCGGCCGAGCAAGTCGCGCAGTCGTGCTGCCAATTCGCCGGGCACCGGCGCTACGGGGCGGGCCAGCAGGGCTTCGTCTTCGCGGCGGACGAGCATGATGCGTCCGTCGCCCGCCCCCAGGGGCTCAACGCCGAGCCACAACACCTGCCCCGACGCACACAGGGCATCCAGCTCCCACGCGTGATAGCCGGCCAGGCGCGCGGGCAGGATCTCGCGCTCCAGGACCGACGCGGGCAGGGCCGATCCGCGCAACTGCCTAATGACCTCCAGGAGCCCCTCGCGACCGCGCCGCCGCACGGTGACGCCCTGCCAGTCCAGGAGGAAGCGGCTGTAGGTCGCGTCGTCCACGGGTTCGATTTGTTTGCGGAGCCGCGCCAACGAGCGGGCGCGCAGGATGCGCAACACCTCAGCGTCACAGAATTCGGGGCCTGTGCCCCGCGGGCGGAACTCGCCCTCCACCACCCGGCCGTCACTCACCAACTCGCGCAGCACCAGCCGTGCCGCCTCGGCGGGCACGCCCAGCCGGTTGGCAGCCTCGGCCTCGGTGAAGGGGCCGTGGGTGCGGGCGTAGCGGGCCAGCAGATCGCGCAGCGGTGCGACCACGGGCTGCAGGAAGACGGGGGCAATCCCGTCGGGTAGATGCGCACCCAGCCCGTCGCGCACACGGGCCGCATCCTCGACCGCGGCCACGCGTTCCTCGCCCGCCACCTGCACGCGCATGATTCGTCCCGCGGTCTCTAGGTCGCGCAACCAGGTGGTGGCCGCCTCGGGAGGCGTCGTGCGTGCGGCCACCTCGTCGACGCGCAGAGCTCCCAAGGACCGCAGGAGATCGTGCACACCATCGGCGTGCTTTGCCGGGTATTCCAGCTTCTGCAGAAGGCGCTCCTGCTCGCGCACCACCTCGGGGTCCAGCAAATCGCGCAGCGAGGCCTCGCCCAGAATCTCGCGCAGCTGGCTGAGGTCGATGCTCAGGGCCTGGGCGCGGCGCTCAGCGGGTGGTGCATCCCCCAGGTACATGAAATTGGCCACGTACGAAAACAGCACGGCGGCCCCGAAGGGCGAGGGCGCGCGCGTGGTGACGGTGGACAGGCGAATCCGCCGCGTCTCCACCCGATGCAGGATCTCCCTCAGCCCCGTCATGTCGAAGGCATCGGCCAGACACTCGCGATAGGCCTCGAGCACGATGGGGAAAGAGGGGAAGCGCGACACGGCGGCCAGCAGATCGCCGGCCCGTCGCCTCTGCGCCCAAAGCGGCGTGCGACGCCCGGGAAGGCCACGGGGCAGCAGCAGCGCGCGCGCCGCACTTTCGCGAAAGCGGGCCGCAAAGAGCGCCGAGCCGTCGAGCGCCGTGCGCACCATGTCTTGGATCTCCGACGAGGACGGGAAGAAGATCTCGGTCGGCGGCGGCTCGTCGCAGGCGGGAATGCGAAACACCATGCCGTCGTCGGTGTAGTGCAGATCGATCTCCCCGGGGTGCAGGCGGGACAAGTGGGCGCGCACGGCGAGGGCCCACGGCGCGAAGACGCGCAATCCGAATGGCGCCAGCACGCACACGCGCCAGTCACCCAGGTCGTCCAGGGTTCGCTCGACCACGACGGTGCGATCGCTGGGCACGTTCCCCGTGGCCTCCGTCTGTTTGCGCACGTAATCCAGCAAATGAGCCGCGGCGTTCGCGTCCAGGCGTTCCTGCTCGATGAGCAGCGTGCGCGCTGAAGTGTCATCGAGCTCGGCCAGCTTGCGCGCCAGCTCACCCACGTGCAGGCCGAAGGGCAGGGCGCGGCCCACGCGATCGCCGTGCCAGAAGGGCAGCTTGCCCGGCTCGCCAGGCGCGGGCGAAACCAGTACGCGATCATGGGTGATGTTCTCGGCTCGCCAAGATGAGGCGCCCAGCAGAAAGACCTGGCCCAGACGCAGCTCGTAGACCATTTCCTCGTCGAGCTCGCCCACGCGCAGCCCGCCCCGGCCCGTGCCCGCCTCGCCACCCAGATAGACGCCGTACAGACCGCGATCGGGGATGGTGCCACCGCTGGAGACCGCCAAGGGACGCGCACCCGCACGGGCCACGACCGTGTTCTTGCGCCGATCCCAGGTGATGCGCGGTCGCAGCCCGGCGAACTCGTCGGACGGATAGCGCCCGGCCAGCATGTCCAGCACGCCTTCGAAGGCCGCGCGCGGCAGCTCGGCGAAGGGCGCGGCCCGGCGGACCAGGTCGTACAACTCATCTACGCCCAGTGGTCCCTCCAGTAACATGGCCACGATTTGTTGGGCCAGCACGTCCAACGGATTGCGCGGGTAAGCGATGGGTTCGATGGCACCGAGGCGCATGGCAGCGGCAGCGGCGCCACAGGGCAGGAGATCGGCGCGATGCTTGGCGATGACGATACCGCGCGGGACGCCACCCACGTCGTGACAGGCGCGCCCGATCCGCTGCATGCCCGAGGCGATGGAAGCCGGCGCCTCGATCTGCACCACCAAGTCGATGGCGCCCATGTCGATGCCCAGCTCCAGCGACGACGTGGCCACCAGGGCTCGGAGCTGGCCGTCCTTCAGACGTTGTTCGATCTCGCGCCGCTTGTCCTGGGCCAGCGAGCCGTGGTGGGCCAGGGCCAACTCCTCCCCGGCCGCCTCGTTGACGCCCGCCGCGAAACGTTCAGCCAAAAGGCGGCTGTTCACGAACACCAGCGTGGTGCGGTGCTGGCGAATCAGCTCCACCACGCGCCGGTGAATGGGCGGCCACAGCGAGGGCCCGTCCTTTTGCCCCTCGGTTGCCGCCGCCGAGGGATGCGGGGCGGGCGCCTCGACCGAGATGTGCAACTCCTTGCGCGTGCCCGCATCCACGACGTTCACCGTGCGCGGCTGACCGTCCGCAAAACCACCCAGCAGGCGGGCGATCTCGTCGAGCGGCTTCTGGGTGGCGGACAAGCCGATGCGCTGCAGGGGCCGGGCTGGCGACGGGCGCAGGGCCTCCAGCCGCTCCAGGCTGAGGGCCAGGTGGCTGCCGCGCTTGCTGCCCGCCACGGCGTGGATCTCGTCGACGATCACCGTGTCCACCGCGCCCAGGATCCGGCGCGCCCGCGAGGTGAGCAGCAGGTACAGCGACTCGGGCGTGGTGATGAGGATGTCAGGCGGGTGGCGCAGCATCCGCGCTCGATCGCCCCGCGGCGTATCGCCCGTGCGGATCTCGATGCGCGGCTCGCTGACCTCCAGCCCCGCGTCTGTCGCCGCCCGCGTAATGCCCGCCACCGGCGCACGCAAGTTGCGGTTCACATCCACGGCCAGCGCCTTGAGCGGCGACACGTAGACCACACGGCAGCGCCGCGCCTCCGGCGGCACCGGTGTCCACATGAGCCGCTCCAGAGCCGACAGAAACGCCGCGAGCGTCTTGCCCGAACCCGTGGGCGCCAGCAGCAAGGTCGAGCCGCCCTCGCGAATGGCCCGCCAACCCATCTCCTGTGCCCGCGTGGGCGCACCCAGAGAGGATGCGAACCACGCCCGTACGGCCGGGTGAAACGAAGCCAGCGAATTTCGCGTCACGCCGAGATAATGGCGTGGGGCGCGGGATGGGGCAAAGGTCCAGTGCGCGACGGCGAGCCATCAGCCGGCCGTCGCGCTCTCCCGTCGAATGCTGGTCCTCAGTTTCCCGTCAGCGCCTTCACGACGGAGGTATAGGTCGCCTTTTTCTTGTAGCTCCCGTCCCAAAGAAGTGCCGACGCTGACCTGCCGTTGCAGCCGGATTCGCTGAAGGTGTTGAGCCAGGAATTGGCGTCCGAGATGCCCCAGAAGGTGATGGCGGTGCACAGGGGCTGCGACACGCAGGCCGACACGACGTCGTAGTAGAGCTTGGCCATGCTGTCGGCCGTGTAACCGTCGCAGCCGTTGATGTCCATTTCGCTGAGCATGACCTGCAGGCCCAGGGCCGCGAGGCGGTCGATGTTCTGCTTCACCTCGGCGGGCGTGGGCGTGTCGTTGGGCGTGCCGATGTGCGTCTGGATGCCCACGCCGTCGATGGGGATGCCCCGCTCCTTCATGCCTTTGACCATGTTGTAGACGGCGTTGGATTTGTCGTTCATGCCCTCGGTGCTGTAGTCGTTGTAGAACAACAGGGCGTCGGGATCGGCGGCTTTGGCAGCCTTGAAGGCCTCGTCGATGAAGCCCTCGCCCAGCTTGTTTTTGAAGACCGAGGCGCGCAGGGTGGCCGTCCCATCGCCCTTCTTGCTCGGCGTGTCCCAGGCCTCGTTGACCACGTCCCAGGCGTAGATTGAGCCTTTGAAGTGGGCCATCGTCTTGTTGATGTGGTTCAGCATGGCGCTGCGGACGGCATCGGCCGTGGACAGGTTGCTGACCCACTGGGGAAGTTGGCTGTGCCACACCAGGGTGTGTCCCTTGACCTTCATGCCGTTCTGTTTGGCGAACGTCACGATGGCGTCGCCGGGCCCGAAGTTGAAGTTGCCCTGCGAGGACTCCACCGTGTCCCACTTCATCTCATTTTCGGGGGTGACGAAATTGTGCTCCTTGGCCGCTGTCGTGTAGTTGGTGTTGGAGAGCTGACCGCGGGCCAGAGCGGCGCCGATGAGCTTGCCGTTGCAGTTTCCCGCTTCTTTCAGCGTGCCCGGGATGGCGCAGACCTTGACCTGCGCTCCACCCGCTCCACCCGCTCCTGCCGCGCCGGTCCCCCCGGCTCCTGCGGCGCCCGCGCCGCCGGTGGCCGCACCGCCCGTACC